>JAQBXL010000003.1 GCA_027624135.1 Chloroflexota bacterium | reverse complement strand
ATCGCGGCTGCCGCGGACTGATCTGCCAATAGCCTGGAAGGGAATTTCCACAGGTTTTGACAAGAGCTCCGGCTGAGAAACTGGATTCCCTGCCGTAACTCCAACGACCAAAACCAGAAGAAACAGGAATACGGGAACTCCCTTCACCATAGACAAAACTATACGCTTCATGGCAACACCAGCACAAAAACATCTTAAACATCGAGATTACAATACCTTTCTAGCGGAAAAAGCATCTCCCAAAAGGTCTCCTGTGTCAGCCCCGGTCACGTCGAAGAGCGCCGGTGATTACCCAAACCGTATCCGGTGGTACGCGATTTAGTAGACATCTCTGTCCCAGCGGGATTATTATTCCGCCCAATATGGCAAGAGAAATAGCACAACGGCGGAAAGACAGCCGACAATGATACCCATTCGATGCCCCGGGTGCCAGCGGGACAACGATGCCGGTAGTAAATTCTGTACCTACTGCGGAACGCCACTGGAGACCCGCGCAGACTCTCAGGAAATGCCGCCGGAGGAACCCTCTCCCCTGGGAGATGATGCTTCTGTAGACGCGGAACTACGCGCCGTTCGGCAAGATATCCGCCAGATGGGGTTATCTCTAGACCGTCTCCAAGACCGGTTATCGCGGTTGGAGATGACGCGCCCAAGCGCCGGTCCCACGGGGGCAAGCTCCCCGCCGTCGGCTAGGCCCCTGATCTCTGACGTATCAAGCACTCTTGGTGATTACTTTCCACCGATCGAAGGGTTGATCGAACGGTTTAATGTGGACTGGGAGCAGGTGCTGGGCAAAAACTGGTTCGCCATCATCGGCACCTTAGCCTTAACGATCGGCGCTGGTTTCTTCCTCAAGCTGGCCTTCGACAACGACTGGATCGGTCCCGTAGGGCGCATCTCCCTTGGGATCGCCCTTGGAGTAGCTATGCTGGCGGCCGGCGAGTACAGCCAACGCCGTGCCCCGCTCTGGGCCCAACCGGTCACGGCTGGGGGCATTGGGATTCTCTACCTGTCGATCTACGCCGCCTTCGGCTTATACGATCTCATCCTACCCCTGCCTGCCTTCCTCTTCCTAGTTCTGGTCGTGGTCTTGAGCGTACTGCTGGCGCTTCGTTACGAGTCAATGGTCATTGCACTGTTGGGACTCGTAGGAGCCTTCCTCACCCCGGTATTGTTGGGGCAAGACCTGCCGGAACCACGCCTGGTTCTCGTATACATCGTGGTTATTGACCTGGGAATTCTTGGCATTTCCACCTTCCGCAATTGGCGGTGGTTCACCATGGTGGGTATGGCCGGTTCCTACGGTCTTTTCGCCCTGTGGCTAGACCAATTCCCTTCCGAAAGCGCCCTGCTCGTCGAATTGTTCTTAACCGGCGTGTTCTTGGTTTTTGTTGGCGCGACAACACTATTCCATATCATCTGGCGTCGCGTGCCAGATTTCGTCGACCGGGCTCTGCTGACCCTGCATGCGACTGTCTTTTACGCCCTGACATTTGGCGTGCTATGGGACGAATATGAGATCTGGTTTGGCGGAATCACGTTGGGCATTTCGCTTTTGTATGGTGTGGTGGCTTACGCTTCCATCAAGAGGACGGGCACCTCCCCGGAAGTGGCCTTGTTCGCCCTGTCCATCGCCATGGTATTCCTCACTGTTGCGGTGCCGTTGCAATTGAGTGGAAACTGGGTCTCGGTGGCTTGGGCAGCGGAAGGCGCAATCCTAGTCTGGACCGGTTTCCAGTTGGCAAGATGGCCCATGCGCGCCTTTGGCCTGGGAGTGCTGGCGATAGCGGCCATTCGCCTCCTAATCTTTGATACCCCGGTGGACCTGTCAGATTTCACTCCGGTTCTGAACGAGCGTTTTCCCACATTCGTCGTCGCCATCGCGGCCTTTTCGGTAACCGCCTACCTCTACTGGAAGCAGCGGAAGCGCCTTGAAGTGTGGGAAAAAGACGTCTTGCCCTTCCTGGCGGGAATGGCCAACTTCCTCACCTTGTTTCTCTTCACCGCCGAGGCTATCGCCTACTTTGACAGCCAATCACAATTTAGTTCCCTCAATATGACACCACAGGACGCGGATAACGGAAAGTTCCTCACCTTAACCGCCATGTGGACGATCTACGCCTTCGGAATCTTAGCTATCGGGGTGGCTAAACGGCACGCTCCTTTGCGTTGGGCGGGCTTGGGGCTGCTGGCGATTCCGGTCTTCAAACTGTTGCTGTTCGATACAGGTATGGTTCAGTTGGACCCGTTAACATTCCTGCCGGTCATTAACTTCCACTTCATGGTCTTCTTGATCGTTCTAGCCGCATTGGTGGCTGCGGCCTATCTTTACAAGAGTGCAGGGGACCGGCTGAGGCTGACCCGAGATGAAGTCCACGTGTTTCTGATTCTTGTGGTGGCGGCCAACGTCGTTACCCTATGGTTCTTCAGCGCCGAAGCGGTCCGGTATTTCGACAGCCAAGAGATTAAACAACGCGACGATCTATTGAGCGCGATGCACTTATCATTAACCGTTTTATGGACGGTGTACGCCATCGGAATCATCGGTGTTGGTATCGCCAAGCAATGGGGCAGGGTACGGCTGGCCGGGATGGCTCTCTTGGCGGTCCCGGTTTTGAAACTATTCATCTTCGATATCTTCTTGCTGGAACGAGGCTACAGAGTCGCCGCGTTTGTTACTCTGGGCGGATTGTTACTGGCCGTAGGGTTGGTCTACCAGCGGTATAGCCAGGCAATCAGGGGGTTTCTCTTTGGCCAGAAAGCTTAGGTTGGGGTTCAAATATCCGGTGGGAGCGGCCCTGACGGCAGCTCTGTTTCTTTTTGGCGCCTCGCTCGTGTCATCGGATTTTTCCGCCCCGGCATGGCAGTTTTTCAAATCTATTCCGGTGTCGGATGTTTTGTCAGAAACTTCATCAGAGACCCCATCAGAAACTTCCTTGGTGGAAGTTGCGCCAGACTTCGATGTTTATGTTCATGCCGCGCCTGATCTCTCCGACCTCCGCGTCGTCGAAGAGATCAGCGAGCGGGAGGTACCCTACAAGCTGATCGTTGAAAGGGGAGAGCAAAGACGGGCATCAGTATCGGTGACCATGCGGGACTTGGGACACGTCGCCGGTCAATACACGACCTTCGTCCTCGATCTGAACCAACAAGGCGCTCTGCACAATGAGTTGGAGATAAGCACCTCGTCCCAGAATTTTCAGCGGGACGTGGTAGTTGAAGGGAGCGAGGACGGAGAAAACTGGAGAGTGCTGGACGACAAACGCCAGATTTTTGACTTCACGATTTCCGAGCGGCGTTTCACTACCAGGGATACCCGAGTGCAGTACCCTTCCAGCACCGCCCGCTTCCTAAGAGTCCGCATCATAGACGGAGAACTTGCTCCGCTGGATGTGCGGGGCGCCGTAGTATTTTTCGCTCAGCAGATACAGCCTCACCAAACGAAATATCCCATAACAATCTCAGCCCCAGTGGAAGACGCCACCAAGAGGACCTCTGAATTTGTCTTGGACCTGGAGAATTCAGGGCTACCCACGAATCGCCTGTCATTGACCATTCCCCAGGAAAACTTCTACCGCCGCGTTATGTTGGAAGGGAGTCACGACAACCAATCTTGGTCCCCACTCCGCCAATCGGAGAATGTCTATAAATTCAATACACCAAAATTCGTGGGCAGCCAGCTTTCCATCGCCTATTCTGAGGCCACTTACCGTTATTTCCGACTGACTATCTTCAACGAAGACGATGCGCCGCTGTCCGTTGCCAGCGTCCAGGCCAGTGGAATCTCAAGGAAGTTGATCTTCTCGGCGGAGCCGGGAGTCAGTTACCGGCTTTACTACGGCAACGCCGACGCAAATAGACCGTCATACGAGTTCGAGCATCTCTTCCCTTACTTGGTTACCGAGAACCTGCCTGTGGCAAATTTGGGGATCCATACTGCAAACCCTCAATTCACCTTGCCCGCAGCCCCCCAGAAACCGTTCACCGAGCGATACCCATGGCTCGTCCCGACACTGGTGGCGATAGCGGCATTGTTGATCGGAATATTCTTGACCAGCCTGTTCCGCCAGTTGAAAGAGATTCTTCCGCCTCCGCCCGCTTCTAACTAACTGGCAGGGTAACGGGCAGGACAGTGAAGAACGCTAGACCAGCTTCATCTGGTAGCCGCTGTCCTGTTTCTGGCCTCGGGCGTTCAGGTGTACCGCCGGGTAGCCTAATTCGCGGAGCCGGGCGGCAAGTTCGGGGAAGCCGTTCACGGTGTAGACCTGTTTTGGCGAGACGGCCTGGACGTATTCCACCAGTTCGTTGAAGTCGGGGTGATCGCTGTAAGGCAGGCTGGCGTCAGCGCCGCTGCCCCAAGGCATGCTTCCCGAAGCCGCCCAACCGGTTAGCTCCAACGTCCGCTTCCCCCGGAAACCCTTCAGGGCTTCCCGGCGCTTGCCCGGCGGGAACAACAAAACCCAACCCTCGGGCCAGTCTCCTTCAAACTTATTGACCTGTCCCGGAAACTCCACTCCAGCCTCCAGGTACACCTGAGTACCCAGATAGATACTTTCCTCCACCAGCACATCGAACCCCTGGCCGAGCAGGTAATGAAGTATCTCTTGGGATTTTCCCAGCCGCCAGCCTTGCACCACCGGGCGTTCGCCGCGGGACAACCACATTCTCAGCGTCCGGTAGGCAATCTCCAAGACCTGATCTTGGGGTGGGAACACGTACTCGGGCCGCCCGTAGGTGCACTCCATCACCAGAGTGTCGCAGGGTACAATCTCCAACGGTTCGTTGGTGGGACTTGGCCGGCTCTTGATGTCACCGGTGTAGAGCAGCCGCTCCCCGGTCGCTTTGGACTCGATCAGCGCCTGGGCCGAACCAAGGCAGTGTCCGGCCGGATGGAGAGTCATGGTGAACCGAGGGGAATCGAACGGCTCGTGGAAGGGGAGCAGCACCGGGTCTGAATTCTTGAGGTAATCCCCCAGCAGATTGGCGGTGGTGGGGGTCAGAACGGGCCGGTCATGGCGTCCGGTGTGGTCGGAATGAGCGTGGGAGATCAGGCTGAACTCCCGCTTTTTGGTGGAATCTAGCCAAAGGTCCAGTTCGGGCAGGTAAATCCCACTCTTGAACACCGCCTGCACGTGCACATCCCCTATGCCCAGAATCACGCCGAAGCTAGCGCGGCCAAGTATATCACGGGGGTTGGTCCAACTTGGTCCCCAAACAAAGCGTGTTGATGTCTCTCACCGGATTGTGCGGTATAATCTGCTGGGCGCAGATAAAGGCGCTCAAATCTCAATCATTAAAGGCGGGAATATGCCGGCAGAAGTTGGCGATGTAGCCCCCGATTTCAAGCTTCCTTCCCCGGATGGGGACGTTTCCCTTGGCGATTACAAGGGCAGCAAGACAGTCGTTCTTTCCTTCCACGTTTTCGACTTCACATCTGGTTGAACGACTCAAGCAACCTCGTTCCGTCAGGAGTACAAGCGGTTCGAGGATATTAATGCCCAGGTTCTGGGCATCAGTTGCGACACCGTCCCCGCTCACCGTGCCTGGACCACGGCATTAGGTGGTTTGCCCTACCCCGAGTTGTCTGACTTCCACCCCAAAGGCGACACTACCAAAGCGTACGGGCTGTGGAACGAGGAGCGCGGGGCCAGCAATAGAGCCGTGATCATCATCGACAAAGAAGGGGTGGTTAGGTTCCGGGAGACCTACGTGCCAGGAATCCTGCCCGACCCGAACGCCATCTTGGAAGTGGTGCAAGGGCTTAACTAGAGGAGTAGCCATCACAAAGTTGGGTCACAAATAAGGCGCCTTCTAATTGAGGGTGCCTTATTTGATTGCGATGAACGGCGTTTTATGTCGAGTCATTAATCACTCATATGCTGACTCATATCTAGCCAAAGCAAAAGGCCGCCCCTCTTAAAACAGGGGCGGCCTTTCTAGTTTCTAAATCATCGTGGAGGTTGAATCAACTGCTGGCGGTTATCCGTTGCACTAGGTAGCGTAGGGTGCCCTTTGGCACGTTAATCGTCACCTCTTCGCCAACTGTCCGGTCCAACAAGGCTTGGCCCACCGGAGAGATGGTAGAAATCTTGCCCTCCGCTACGTCTGCCTCACGGACATCAACCAGCGTATAAGCCACTATCCTGCCTGAATTGGTGTCCTTCAGGGTCAACTTTGCGCCAACTGAAGAACGGGCCACCTTGGATGACACGCCCTCGGGAAGTATCTGAGCGTTGTTGATGCTAGCTTCCAACTCGCGGATGCGAAGCTCTACGATTCCCTGCTGGTCCTTGGCTGCATCTAGAGGGGCGTTCTCTCTAAAGTCTTTGTCGGCCATGGCCCTTTTGATGTCTTCCAAAACCGCAGCCCGCTGGTCCTTGAGGCCGTCCAATTGACCAACGAGGCGGTCGTAACCTTCTTGACTGAGTTGGGAGCCTGAGGAGCTACCACGGCCGGAGGAGCGGGTTGCAGTGCCGGCTGCGGAGAGGGTGCGGCGGGTGCGGGGAACACGGAGGTGGGATGCCAATCCGTTATTGATCCATCCCTGGTCTTTCCAATATGCGAGGAATATTTTGACTGGGCTTAGGCGTTGAGCGGACTCGGATCCACCAAGGCCGATCTGCTGGGCATATTCAGCCACTTCCGACGGGGCTAGGTCGGCTACCTTCCGTTCCCTGCCGCACCAGGCCACGAAACGGCCCAGTTCCTGATGCCCTTGCTGGGCAGACTTAGCAGATTTTTTATCTGCCACAAAAACAGTCAGCGCTTCTGATATCGATAGGCTTTGCTCGGTCGTCACTCAAGTACCTCCACAATCAATCAGTATTTAGTTCTAAGTCGTTGGTTCCCGTCGCTAGTTCTAAGTCGTTGGTTCCACGGGTTAGGCCTGTGGCCAGGTGATGCTTAGCCGGGGAAAATTGAGGGAGTTGCCGGGGAATCGAATCAAACCTCTAAACCCATAATCTTTGGCCAGAACGGCCTCTGTAAGAGGAAATGACACCCTAAAATCATACCAGTTTCAAACTTTAATGGCAATTCGACGTGCCTGGACGACCACCACCGGCACACCTCGGTCAGCCGTGAGACAACTCTCAGGAGAACGTCTGAACTTGCCAAATTACCCAGTGCGAACATCTGGGAACATCTGGGAATATTCGCGGCTTTCGAACCCATTCGGCGCCGGCAGCTAGCTACTGAAAACAATCGGACCCGCTAGTTTGACGGTTTTTCGAGATGACTCCTCGATTACACTTCACTGAAGGTTAAACTCACAACCATAAATCTTTGACTTGGTCACAGCCACGATGTAGCATATTGTCGGTTTTGTGCGATAGGCACATCAAATTACAGGCGCCCGCCCCAACTGCGGCAACGCCGTAAAATTCTTCCCCCAGATACGGATTCAGAAAACATGAGTCCCCAAATGCAACCTAAAGCTGGTTCGTCTCTTGCCGGGCCCACAGCCGTACCGGCATTCCAAAAAGAACTGGAGCGCCTAGTGGCTTTGGCCCGCCAGGGTCACAAGCCGGAGGCCAGTTTCAATAACCCCTCCGATGAATGGCTCATCAGCCAGATGCACGTCTTGCAGGACCTCCCTGAAGACGAACAACAACGGTTTCTGAGCGAAGCCAGAGCCATCGACAAAGAATCAGCAGAAGCCAACGCTGTCGGGAAAGCGGCTGGCCGGGCTTGGCCCGGAGTCGTGGTTCGCCTGGACACGGGCGGATTAGCGTTCTTCAGTCAACTGGGGGTGGTTCGCAGGCCCGATCTGACTCAATATTTCATCGACGGGTTTGCCAAAAACCGGGATGGAGTAGTTTTCAACGAAGAGAGCCAGACCCTATTTGCCGAGGTATTTGGTTATATCAACGCCTTCATCGAAGAAAAATTGGCCTCGGGCGACACAATCATTCAGACCGACCGCCAGGTTGGCGACGCTCCGGGACGCTCTTTCCACGCACGCCAGATGCTCTTTGGAACGAAGTACTTGCAGATCCCCATCATGTGGCGTCAGCTCACCTTCCCCGTCACTGAAGAGACCAGCCGTCAGGAACCTGACATTCTTGAAGTGTCGCTGCCTCACTGGCTGGAAGATTTGGGGATGCCCGAAGACCTGAAGCAGCGGATACGTGATTCCGGCATGACCTTGCTGGTTTTCAAAGCCCCTACCTTGGGATTGTCTTTGCACTTGGGATTCGATTACGTCGGCGAGCACAAGATGGGCCCCCTTTCCATCGCGATGTTCAAGGTAAAAGAGAACGGCGGACTCGCGATTCAGGCAGCGCTGAGCATGGCTCGCGTCAAGACCCTGAAAGGCCAGATCAAGAACACGGCGCTGATCACGGTGGGGCCGTCGCTCCACGGCAAGAGCACCCTCACCATCATGCTCGAGTTGGCCAACAGTCAACTCGCTAAGCGACTGAAATTGAAGACCGACGCCGAGGAAGGCGTCTACCCCATGAACGACGACATCGTGTTGCTGCAACCTCTGAAGGAGCCGGTCACGGTTACCAAACATGGCAAGCAGTCCACCTTGTACTATGGCATAGACGGCACCGAGAACAACCTCTACGCGATGCCCTTTGGCCTCAACAAAGAGGAAGACCCAATCACATTCGAGGCCGTCCGTGGCACACCCCAGGACCCAAACACTGAGGAGACCCTGGAGAATGTGCCGATCGACCTAGATTCATGGTCGCCGAACTTCCTGTCCAACCCGGTCCGAAACATGCGCGTCACTCTTTCGCGTACCAGATTGGTCGCCCGGAAGGGCGCCAACGATCTGCTCAAAAAGATTACCGGAGGCCGGGAAACCGAAGGGGTCCACGTTCCCATCGAGGATACCGATCAGATCTTCTGGCAGGCGGTGATGCGCCAGAACACCGTCGTCCCACCCCTGCGGCGATTGTCTCCAGAACAGTACATCCGGGTATTGATGTACGGAGAAGCAGTGCAGATGGGCGCAGCGATAGGCGCCATCGGCCGTCCCTACGTAGAGTATTTCTCCGACCCGTTCATCATCGGACTGGAAGATGACAATGCCAACAATCTCTATAACATCGTCAAGAAGATTGAGCAGGGCGGGCAGAATCAACAGTACTACGTCTTCAATACTGGAGGCGTGGGCGCCGACACCAACGATGAAGCCAGCGGGGCAGCGTACAAGAAGATTCCACGGGAATTGACCCTGATGCTGCAAGAGGCTTTACTGCGGGACGCAGTGAAGTTCGAATACGAACCACACTTGGGATCGGACATAGCCGTGGCCATCGTTGACGAGTCGGGCAACGAGATCGTCGACCTGCGCAACGAGTGGCTGCCCAAGAACATCTACGGCGAGGAAGATTACTCTCACCGAATGACCGAGTTGAACCGCCACAGGTTCTACGGCCAAGATTCGGAAGACAAAGCCGGGATCCTACGCTACACCAAAGTCCTAAACGGGCTCTACAACCCCGCTGACATCACGGTACCCGCCAACGAACGAGAGTTGTCCTGGCTGCTTTCGTTCTTTTGGAGCGTCGACCAAGCCTACGACACGCTGTCCGAGCTGGAAGCCCATCGCGGCGAAGGAAGCGCTCCCGACGCAATCGTTTCACCGATACTGCAGGACATGTACGAAAAGGCAATCTCCGACGGACTCAGCCTTCCAAACGGCAGCGCGGCCGCACTGACCGCCCTAGGCGTAAGAGCGACCTAGAAACCCGGCTGAAAAGCCCTGTTTTGAGCCGTTGACTGATGTACAAGGCATGGCCCGGGCAAAAGGCGCAGCCAGGGTTTGGCAAAGAGAATTGCTATGATTTCGGCGGTTGGGGCTATAAGAGAGCGAAGGGGCGCAGTAGGAGTAGTAGCTTGGCCCCCGGGCCCGCCCATTATCCCCATCTTGCCAGCCACCAGGGTCAGGTTAGCCACCGTCGCCGCCATCAGCAGTTGGAACAGCGTCTTTTTGCGGCCAATGTACCGCGCCTGGCGTACTCCAAGCTGGACCAGCCGCGCCAGCCGGTGTTCCACCACCTGGCGGCGCTTCCGGTACTCAGTGAAGGCTTCGCTATGCTGTAAGGCCCGAGCCTGTTGTAGTAGAGCTTCTTGTGGATGCAGGCTGACGGTGCGGCCCTTCCCCTTCTTGCTGGCGATACACTGTGAGCGCAGGTGGCAACTCCGGCACACCCTGCCGTCAAAGACAAAACCCCTTGTTGGCTGCCCATTGCGATGGTTTAACTGCCGTAGGCTCTGGGTCGTCTGCCCGGCGGGGCAGGTACAGGTGGCAGCTTCTAAGTCTATGTGAAAGTCTTCCTTGGGGAAGTGGGCCTTCTCAGGACGGGCCGGCACCTTGGCGATTAAAGTCCGTCCCCCGTCGGCAAAGGCCTGCCGGGTGGCGCCATCTCCATAGGCAGCGTCTCCGATGGTCTCTTCCACCTCCGTGCCCGTGTTCTCCTCACTCTGCTCCACCAATTCCAGGGCACCGGTGTTATCGCCGGCGTTGCCAGGCAGTATGTCCACCGCGGTGATCAGTTGAGAGTCGGTATCCACCACCACCGCCGCCTTGTGTCCATCGAAGCGGTGGCTCTTACTTTTGCGGCCGTGGCGCATCTCAGGGTCGTGGACCGAAGGGACCCGGTCCCGGCTCACCCCTTCCTTCAGAGTGGGGCCATCTTCCTGGCGCTCCACATCCTGCAGCAGCAATTGCCCCAGCAACGCCGTTGCCTCCACAATACCCTGGCGCTGGGAGCTTTCTGCTGGAAATCGCCCCTGGGCCTGGCGGGCCAAGGCCAACAACCGGTCGGCATCAGCCACAATCTGCTGGAGGAAAGCTTGCCGCTCTTTCTTATTGTCCCAGTCAATTCTGGCCTCCCCCTTCACACTGGAGCCAAAATAGCCCTCCAGACCATGGGCCAGGCCCCACTCTCTCACACCCTTCCCATCCAGACCAGCCAGGGCCCGGGCTGCCTGGACTACACCATCGGCCAAAAGGTTGTAGGTATCCTTGACGGCTCCTCGGCCCAGGATGTTGGTGGTGTCCAAGGCCACCTTCATTCGGCGGCTCTTCAGGTATCCCGACTCCCGGGCAAACCGCAAGCTGCGCTGAAATATCTCCTTCGCCTGCTCATGCAGGATCAGGTGGGCTCGGAACAGTTGCAGGGTGCTCTTGGCAAAGGGTCTCTCTTCCACCTCGATGCCCAAGGCTACCTTCCACCGAATGTCAAAGTCCGCTGTATCCTTGGCTTCAGCGTCGCTCACCTTGTCGTAGGCCTGAAGCAACAGCGCCGTTGCCAGCAGACTGGGGGGCACGCTATCCCGGCCGTTGTCCGGGCAGTATAGCTTGGCGAATTCTTCGTCTCGGAACAACTGCCCTCGCATCGACGCCAGCAACCCGTAAAAGGAAGACTGACCCACGTGGTCCATATAAAGGTGGTCTGATTCTAATAGGCCCCTCTGGTCCGTTCGCTTTCCCAGCACTCTCCCACCCCCCCCTTTGCTTGTTGACCACTATTATAATGGGCAAGCTGCCTTCAGGCACTTTTCGGCCAGACTTCTAGGGTCCGATCTAGCAAGCTGGGCAACTGTTCCGACTTATTGCCGGCCAGGCTGGTTTGTTCTGCCTCGGTGATGGCCGGCGCCTATCTATCCCCGGTGTATACTGCCCCCATCCAGATAGCGCCCGTGGCGCTTCTGGCAGCTTGGCATTAGCTCAAAGATGGACCCGATATTTTCGCTGACGACTCAGGAGGGCAAGACATGAAAGCAGTGCAGATCACCGAATTCGGCGGACCCGAGGTCATGAAGTACAAAGATGTGGCCGATCCGATTCCAGGCGAGGGCGAAGCGGTGGTTGAGATTCAAGCCGCCGGAGTTAACTTCACCGATGTGTACAGCCGGCAGGGAGTAAATCCCGGCCCTCCTTTGCCCCGCATCATCGGTGTCGAGGGCGCAGGAGTGGTCAAGGCCATTGGCCCCGGAGTGACCGAGGTGAAAGTGGGAGATGACGTCACCTACTGCACTGCCCCGGGAACGTATGCCGAATTGGCCTTGGTGCCCGCTTGGAGGCTGATGAAACGGCCAGCCGGTGTGGACGCCAAAGCCGGGGCCGCCGCGATCCTTCAAGGCATGACCGCCCATTATCTCTGCCACTCAACCTATGCAGTACAGAAGGGCGACCGGGTCATCATCCACGCTGGAGCCGGCGGCATGGGCCTACTGTTAACTCAGATGGTTAAACGCCTGGGTGGATACGTGTTCGCCACGGTTTCCACTGAGGAAAAGGCCGAGCTTTCCAAAGGCGCCGGCGCCGACCATGTGATCCTCTACACCCAGCAGGACTTCGCCGAAGAGGTCAAGAAGGCCACCAACGGCGAGGGAGTGCAAGTTGTGTACGACGGTGTGGGCAAAACCACCTTCAGCCAGAGTATCAGCAGTCTGGGTCGCCGCGGCCACATGGTGCTCTACGGTGCCGCCAGCGGAGCCCCGGAACCCATGAGTCCAAGCATCCTGGGTGCGGGGTCACTATCGCTCACCCGTCCCGGCCTGGGCGATTACACCGTCAACCGGGCCGAGTTGGAGCAACGAGCCGGCGACGTACTGGGCTGGGTCAGCTCCGGAGAATTGAAGTTGCGGATCGGCGGCGAATTTCCGCTGTCCGAAGCGCCGGAAGCCCACCGGCAACTGGAGAGCAGAGCCAGCACCGGCAAACTCCTGCTCATTCCGTAAAAGCGTAAATATCGGTGGAAGGTCCGGTATTAGCCGGACCTTCCCTTGTCCGGCGAACCGGACCTGGAATAATTGTTGACCAAGTTGGTCGACTTTAATATAATCGTGGCAGACAATCCTGAATAGGAGGCAGACATGGCCGAGGCAACCGTCACCACAGAAATGATCTACGAAGCCCTAAAATCAGTATATGACCCCGAGATACCGGTCAACGTAGTCGACCTTGGTTTGGTCTACGACGTTCAGGTAACAAACTCCGACGTCTACGTGCAGATGACCCTCACGTTTCCCGGTTGCGGCATGGGCCCGTACATCGGCCAACAGGCTGAATGGGCGATCCAGGAATTGGACGGAGTGGAAGAAGTTCAGATCGAGATGGTCTTTGATCCACCTTGGTCGCCGGAACTGATCAGCGAAGAGGCCCGCGCCCAACTAGGCATCTAGCCAACCAAAAGGCCGTAATCGGCGTCCAGGCGGACTTGGGTTAGAAAACCCAGTTCCGCTGATTATCACACTGGAACTCTCCGGAGGACTGCATGCCCACGCCCCAGGAAACCGCGCGCCTGGAACAGATCAAACGGACCTGGCAACAAAAACGCCAGATAACTGATCGTCTTGCCAAGATCAAGACCAAGATAGGCGTTTACAGCGGAAAGGGCGGAGTTGGGAAAACCACCGTCGCCGTCAATCTGGCGGTTACTCTGGCCGGCCAAGGCCATCGCGTTGGACTACTGGACGTGGACATCGACTGCCCCAATGTAGCCAAGGTCATGGGCATCACCGACAAACCGGACTATGTGGATGGCCAGATCATCCCCGCCGAGAAATGGGGCGTCAAAGTCGTTTCCATGTCCTTCTTCCAAGAGAACCAAGACGAGGCCATCATCTGGCGCGGACCGATGATTCACAACGCCATCACCCAATTTCTCCAGGCCACTGACTGGCAAGACCTGGACTACTTGTTAGTTGACCTGCCGCCTGGAACTTCCGATTCTCCCCTGACCATCATGCAGAGCCTGCCCATGGACGGATTTGTGGTGGTCAGCACCCCACAGGACCTGGCCAACCTGGACGCCAAGCGTTGCATCAACATGATTCGAAAGTTGAACCTCAACGTGCTGGGCGTGGTGGAGAACTACACCGGAGACATCTTTGGACAGGGCGGCGGCAAGAACCTGGCCAAAGAGGTGGACGCGCCGTTCTTGGGTAACATTGAGCTACGGGCTGCTTACCGGGATTCGTCCAAGCCAACCGCTCTATTGGACGAGTCAGTCCAAGATGAGTTCTCGGCGGTGGCGGAAGCTGTGAAAAAGAGCCTCAAAGAGTTCGGCTCAGAAGCGGCCTAAGACTCGTCCGCGTCTGAGAGACAACGTCTAGCCTGACTCACTGATCCCTGATTGCTAACCGTTAATCGTCAGACGATATCTCTGCTTCTGCGGGTTCTTCTTGGAGTTCTTCTTTCTTGTTCTTCCTTGTTTGCTTGCGAGACGGCCTTTCCGGCAGGGCGTCGCCTGACGAAATGCTCATCAGTAGGTCCACTTCCCGGTTCATGGCCTCTTTAGAGTAACCGCTGCCCTCTCCCATATTGCGGAACTTTTGGTACCGCTTCTTCAACAGCTTGCCTTCCGACAACTTGGATAGTTGAACGATATTGGTCAGAATCGCAGTTTGCAGCGCTCTTGCCGCTTCGTGTGGGTCCATGTGAGCGCCGCTCTCTGGTTCAGGAACGATCTCATCGGCTATACCTAGTTCCAGGCAGTCGTGGGCCGTCAGCATCAGAGCCTCGGCAGCTTCACGGTCCAGCATGTGGTCATGGTGGCCGGAGCCCAGCGTGTGGGTGACTGAGATTGGCGAGTAGATCGAATATTGCTGCATCAATATTCGGTCGGATAGGGATAGAGCCAGTGCGCCCTCACTGCCGCCTTCCCCGATGACTACCGAGACCACTGGCGTCGGAACTCTTAGCATCGATGACAGCGTCACGGCGATGGCATTTCCTATTCCCTGCTCTTCGGCCTCCAGTCCCGGGTCTGCGCCTTGTGTGTCGATCAGGGTAACCAAAGGCAGCTTGAAACGGGAGGCAATATCGATCACACGCTGGGCCTTGCGCAGACCATCGGGAAAGACGTGGTAACGCTCTCCCTCTGCCAAAGGCCGGCGTTGCTGACCAATCACCGCCACCGGCTGGCCATCCATGAACCCCAGACCGGCGACAATTGACCGGTCATCACTGTTCAGACGGTCGCCGCGCAACTCTATGAACGGGTCCAACATCGACCGGAAGTAAGCGGTCGCCTGGGGCCGCTCAGCATTGCGGGCGGCGGTAACCGACTCCCATGGCTCAACTTCTTCGCATTCTACCGGTTCCGATTTAAGCAGATTCTTATGGTCAGCCTTACCCTGTTTTTGGGCGGTGAGTATCTGCAACAAAGCCGAGACTCTGGGCTGCAGATTCTCCCGGTCCACCACATTGTCCAAAAGCCCGTGACCCACGTGGGCTTCGGCGGTGTGGGCGTCCAACGGCAGAGGCATCTTGGACACTTCTCGCAGGGTTCGCAGCGGCGAGAGTCCGATCAGAGAACCCGGCTCGGCCAGGATAATGTCAGCCAGGTTCGCGAAACTGGCGTAGGCCTGACCTGTGGAAGGGTTCGCCAAAACAACAATCAAGGGCACCCCTTCTTCACGCAGACGATTGGCAGCGGTAACCGTTTTTGCCATCTGCATCAAGGACAGAACACCCTCTTGAACGCGGACTCCTCCGCCCGAGACCACAGCCAGAGCTGGTATCCCCCGACGGGCGGCGCTCTCAAAAGCCACCGATATCTTCTCGCCGACCACGCTGCCCATCGTCCCGCCCATAAAACCGAAGTCCAAAACAATCAGCATGACCTCGGTTTCGCCGATGTAGCACCTTCCAGCAACTACCGCTTCGGTAAGGCCGGTGCGATTCTGGTCTTGAGTGAAGAACTTCCGGTAGCGGCCCCGGCGTGAGAACGAAAGGGGCTCAACCGAACTCACATATTTGTACGATTCTTTGAAGGTTCCTTTGTCTGCCAGCAACTCGATCCGTTGGCGTGCAGTCACCGTGTAGTGGAACCGGCAGTACGGACACACCCGGTAAGTCAAATAGGAAGGTGAGTAACTGATCGGCTCTTCGCAGAACAAACACCGGTCATGGATCACCGACAGGTAGGTACGTTCGGTATCACCCTCGCGGTTAAAGAGGTGGACAAGGAAATTGGCCAGGTTGCGCAAAGGTGTCCTCCGAGGTCAACGGGGCGGGCTTGGCGCGCTAGTGGTTCAAGTATCGCCTGTACCGTACCTTATCATCATACAAAAACTACGCCTATATTGAAATCCTGAAAGTTCTTACTTTCCGACTGTTATTCCATTGCTCATGGCAATTCGGTCAGTTGGTGACTGGACAGTAACACCCTGATCCAGACCATTGTTCCGGACGAGATCAGAGGCCGGGTCGTGAGCATCTACATGCTGGACAACGGCCTCACTCCATTGGCTGCCATGGTTATCAGCGTCGTCATCCACATCTGGAGTCCCGCTGGAGCGTACACGACTCTCGCTGCGGTCAGCCTCGTATTGGCCCTGCTGCAGCTGGCGTTCTTCCGTCGAGCCGTGGAAAAAAATAGACCTCGTCGCTAGTCTCCCTTTCGGTCATAATTCCGAATCGTGATAAACCCTATTGACGGCCCCGTAGCTATTGTTTATACTTCCGACCAATTTGGACCTTGGGCAAATCTCGGAGATTTTGGCTTTCCTCAAGGTGCCGATCCAGTCCGGTTCAGACGGGCACAGAGTGACTCAGCCGCCACGGGCTGGCCATATCCGCCAGCCATCTATGCCAGCCATCTATGCCAGCCATCTACGTAGGTCAGGCAGTTCCGATTTCATGAATTTCGGGAGGAGACCTCTTGAGCGCAGTACAAGGCCAAAAGCTGGAAAGGGTACTAGAGGGACGGTCTTTCGCATTAACCCTCTTAACCGGGATGAGGGGGCTCACCCGGGCTCTTGACCGAACCTACCTCGCCATGGGGTATCTGTGCGGGGCCATGTTCCTTTTGCTGGCGCTATTCATCACTTACCAGGTGATTGCCAGAAAAGCGGGCTGGATCATGGCGCCGGGTATGGACCTGATGAGCGGTTACACCATGGCCATGGCCTCCACCTGGGCATTCTCCTACGCCCTTCGGACTGGATCCCACGTCCGTATCGACGTGTTGTTACCCTTCATGGGGACTAAAACGCGATGGGCAGCCGACTGGCTCGCTCTCGGTTCTATCGTATTCTTCATATCCGTTACATCCTGGAAGACGTGGATCATGGTGTTGAAGTCCTACGACATCAGCGCTGTAACCAACACTTATCCTCTGACACCTCTTTGGATACCCCAAACCGTCGTCGCGATCGGGTTCAGTATGCTGGCTCTGACCGCGATTCACATGATGACCGACATGATTGCTGAAGCAACTCTACCGGTGCTCCACAAGATGCAAGGCGGGACCGAGAGCTACCGTGTGGCAACGGAACCCACCGGTTTGGCTGGCGAAGCAGTATCCGGAGTCTAGCCAAAACTTCATTTCCCTTGGCCGTTAAGCTGATAGGGGCACTGGCCCCGAAAGGTTAGGAGGACCGACAAAGATGGTCATAGCCACAGCATTCTTAATGATGGGCGGATTTTTCATGATCGGCCTTTATGTGGCCGGGGCGTTGGGTGTGTTGTCGCTGGTCATGATGTATTTCTTCTCCGATGCTCCCTTGTGGAACATCATGGGCAACAAGGCATGGGAGACGAATACCAACTTCATCTTGATCGCGGTCCCTCTCTTCCTCTTGATGGGGGAATTGATGCTGCGGAGCGGCATGGGTGAGAGGATGTACGGCTCGGTTTCCCGCTGGCTGGCTTTCTTGCCTGGCGGCTTGATCCACACAAACATCGCATCCTGCGCCATATTCGCCGCTTGTTCCGGTTCCAGCGTGGCCACTTCGGCAACGATCAGCCGCGTGTCCCTGCCAACGTTCCGGTCGCGGGGATACAGTGAGCGGTTGGTCATTGGTTCTCTGGCCGCCGGTGGCACTCTGGGGATTCTGATACCACCCAGCATCGGCCTGATCGTGTATGGCGTCTTGGTTGAAGAGTCCATCGGAAGGCTATACCTGGCTGGCTTCATCCCCGGCTTCCTTCTGGCCGGAATGATGATGCTCATGATCATTGGCGTTGCGATCATGTTCCCCAGCATCGCTCCCAAAGAACCTGGAACCAGTTGGCGTCTCAAGATCACCGGCTTGGTGGCCATGATTCCGGTCAGCCTGATCATACTGGTGGTGTTGGGTTCCATCTATGCGGGCTTGGCAACTCCCACGGAAGCGGCCGCGTTCGGTGTAACCGGAGCGCTGGTCTTTGCGATGATCAACAACTCGGGTCCCGCGATTTTAGGAGGGTTCCTGCGGAAGATGGATAGCTCCGGCTCCCAGACCGGCATGATCGCCAGACTGCAAGAACGATACCCCGAGATTGAAGGCGGTGTGCGCCAGAGCATGACGGTCAACTGGGACATGATTAAAGACTCGATGCTCTCCACGGTCAGGACCTCGTCGATGATCATGCTCATCGTGATCGCAGCTTTCACCCTGAGTTTCGCCTTCGCCCGGCTGGGAATATCCCATGATATTTCCCAGTGGATCACCGGCATGGACTTGAGCTCCACTCAGTTGGTGATCGTGCTGGTGATCTTTTATCTGCTGCTGGGAACTTTCATGGAGAGTTTCGCCATGTTGGTTACCACCGTGCCGATTCTGGCGCCTGCGTTGGAGGCCACCGGAGTGGATCTGGTCTGGTTCGGAATCATCATGGTCATCCTGGTGGAGGCCGCGCTCATCAGTCCGCCTGAGGGCATCAACCTGTATGTGCTCCATGGAGTGCGCCGGGATGTCGATGCCGAGATGGCGGAAGCGGAGGGGTTACAGGAGCAGACAGGTACCATCACCGATGTTTACATCGGGGTTTTGCCCTTCATGGCGGTGATGGCGGCGGTGATCGTATTGTTGATTATCTTCCCCGATATTGCCTTATGGCTGCCCGACCAAGTGAAGGGCTCCAGATAACCTTACTGGGAATGTGCAGCAAGTTAAAACGGGATCTTCCTTCGAGGGAAGATTCCGTTTCTTTGGACGGTCCTGTTTCTTTTGTGTGCCTACCTGCTAAGGCCGGCCAAGCTACATGACCGACCTCACAACGCCGCCATCCACTAGAATTGTTGCGCCGGTGGTATAGCTGTTCTTCTCGGAGGCCAGGAAAGTCACCAGGTCTCCCAGTTCTTCCGGGCGACCTAAACGGCCCACTGGTATGGTGGATGAGTGGGCCTGGAGTAGATCCTCGACGCTTGATCCAGTGTCCTGAGAACGGGTCTCAAAGATGTGCATCATCCGGTCTGTCAATAAGTATCCGGGGGCCACGTTGTTCACCAAAATATTGTCCCGGCCAACCTCGTCGGCCAGGCTCTTCGCGTAGGCCACGGCTCCCATGCGGGTCACTCCAGACGTGACCAGGTTGTCGATGGGTTGAAAGACCGAACTGGCCAGTATGTTCACGATCCGCCCCCATCCTGCATTTTTCATGTGTGGAACTGCCTCCCGGCTCATGCGGATGAAGAATAGCAGGGCCATGTCGATGGACTGATGCCAGACCTCTTCGGTGGTGTCGACTGCCCGGCCAGCTGGCGGTCCTCCGGAGTTATTGACCAAGATATCCAGTCGGCCAAAGTGGTCGGTCGTTCTTTTCACCAGGGCCTGGATATCCGCCAAGCGGGAAAGGTCAGCGGCTACCGCCAAAACATCTACTCCGAACGCCCCGCTGATCTGACCTGCGGCTTGGTCCAACTCTCCGGCGTTGCGGCTGCAGATTACCAAGTTCGCGCCCTCTTGGGCCAGGGAGTCAGCGCAGGCCCGGCCCAGCCCTTTACTGCCTCCGCCGACGATAGCCACGCGGCCCTTAAGTCCCAGGTCCATAACAGCCTCCAATTCAAGTGTGTCATCATGCTACCAACGGCGAACGACACTGGCAAATGGCGTCAAATTTTCGACCCCTCGGATTTCCTTGACACCCGAATACGCCTGACTTATGCTGGCGCAAGCCTCAAATTGGGTGTGCCTAGACAGCCTCGTTTGCCGCTGCCCATCTTACCCTGGACCCTCGTGGTTCTCTATTTCAGCCGCATGGTGAGAACGTGAGCAACATAGACCGGATACTGGAAGGCGCACTGGATATCCACGTGCATTTTGGCCCTGATCCCAAGGTAGAACGACGGGCCGGCGCAGTGGAGATTGCCTTACAAGCCCGGGATATGGGTATGCAGGGCGTGGTTCTGAAGAGCCATGAATATCCCACCCATCCCGTTGCTGCCACCACCGGCGAACTGGTTACTGATTTCACCATACTGGGTGGGATCGCCCTGGATGCGGAGGTGGGTGGCCTCAACCCAGCGGCCGTTGAAGCCACGGCCAACATGGGCGGACGCATCGTCTGGATGCCGACCCATTCAGCCAAGGCCGACCGGGAATCCAAGGGCCTGGATGGCGGCATATCCCTGCTGGATGGATCCGGAGCACTGGTGTCAGAAGTAAACTCGATACTTCAAATCATCAAGTCCCACGACATGGTTCTGGCGACGGGCCACATCTCCATTGCCGAGAGCATGGCCTTGGTGGCGGAAGCCCGGAACATGGGCATCCAAAGGACCGTGGTCACCCACGGCACAACCATGTCGTTCATGACGGGTATGACCCTTGAGGATATGAAAACGCTGGCCGGAATGGGGGCGTTCATCGAGCATTGCCTGCACGTGGTGATGCCCACCACGTACCGGATGGACCCCAAAGACCTGGCCAAGACGATATCAGCCATCGGCCCAGAAAAGTGCATCCTTAGCAGCGACTTCGGACAGGACTTCCACCCGATGCCAGCCGAGGGTATGCGAATGGGCATCGCCACCATGCTCCGGTCCGGCATGGAAGAAGTTGAAGTAGGATTGCTGGTGAAGGACAACCCATCCCGACTCATGGGGACCTAGGCTTTACCACCTTCACCAGCCGCGGATCAGATAGGCTGATCCTCTGTCAGGCTGAATGTTATCCGCAGGAAGGACTCATCAATCCTGCCGCTGACCTTGGCCCAGTCTGCGATTCGGTAACCCACCACCCAGGCGATTCCCCTAGCGTTTTCCAAGAGCGGCACCCTTCCCCGCCAGTGCCGAGGCACCCGCAGGTCGGTGAACAGGTCCTGCAGTTTCTTCTGCCCTCGCATGCCTAGAGGTTGTATCCGGTCACCTGGCCGCCAGGCCCGCACGGACAGGTCTTCCCCAAGGGTCAAAGGGTCCAACCAAACGGTCCAGCCATCGCCCGCCCAATCTAACTCTTCGCCAGCGCTTGTAATCTGCATGGTGACCTGCCATGGGCCCGCCAACACCGAAGTCTCAGCGCCAGCTTCAGCGGGCACCCGGATGGGGTATTCGCCCTCGAGTTTAGGGTACGGGCAGTCCGGTTCGCCACCACGAGTCAGCGTCAACTCGCCGTATTTCAGCCGTAAAGTGACTCCGCCTGGCAGATTCAAAGTCCGGCCACCCCGTTCCCCTTGAACCAGATTTACCATTGATATGAGGTGGCTTTCCGCCAACCGGGTGGAGTCTCCGTTCACCAAGATGTACCCGCGCCGCAGGGCCAGACGCTGCAGATGGGGATGAAGGCCACCCAGAGAGGCCTGGGAGAACCGAACTTCGCCGTCTGATTCAACCGCCACACCGGGCCAGACGCGATTCAGCTCTCCTTCGGCGAAGTCCAATTCTTCTGCGGCGGCATGGGCCAACCGCACCAGAGCCTGTCTAACTTGAGGGTTATAATCTGCCGCCAGTTTGGGCATCAGGTCGTGGCGCACTTTGTTGCGGGTGAAACGCCACATGAAGTTTCCGCTGTCTTCGCGAAAGGTCTGGCCCAGCCCCCGAACGTAGGCCACCGTCTGGTCTTTGGTGACACCCAACAGAGGCCGGAACAAGGCCAGACCTGCCCCGTCTTTGGGCCAAGGCCAGTCCGATAATTCAGTCATGCCCCTTAGACCATGCATCCCGGAACCACGAATCACGTGGAGCATCACTGTCTCCGCTAGGTCATCTGCGGTGTGGCCAACGGTCACTACACCGGCGTGGGCATCCCTGGCGATCCGAGCCAAGAAGGCGTAGCGCATCTCCCGCGCTCCCTGCTCGAAGGAGGAGATGCCGTGAATCCTTTGGTATTCGTGGGGATCTTCTCTGGCCACTGTCGCCGGAAGCCCCAGGCTATGGGCCAGGTCTTCTGCAAAAACGGCGTCGTCGTCAGCTTCTTTTCCTCGGAAATTATGGTGTAGGTGCCCAACATGCAAAGCAAGACCGTGGATGTCCTTCACCGCAACCAAGGCATGCAACAACGCAGTAGAGTCTGGCCCCCCTGAGGCTCCAACCACCAGAGTAGTTCCGGTATTGGAAAAACCGGCACGTTTCACGGCCTCGGAAACTTGGCGTTCCAGGAAATGCATTGCCATGGGGGAGTCCGGCTACCGGTTTTCGGGAGACAAGTGGCCAGTGTTGTTATACGAGGTGAGCCGCCGACCACGGTCATCACTCTCGAAGGTGCATACTGAAGCCAGACTCAAGGACATACGGTGGAAGTTCTCCAGGGGCACTCCCAGAAGCTCGCCGACGATGGTGCGGATGGCAAAGTTATGGGATATGACGACAACCGAGTCGACCTGAGAGTGCTCATCTTCAATGTCCAAGATGCTCTGCCAGGACCGGTCGCGGAGTTGCAGCAATGACTCCCCGTTGGGCATAAAAACCTTTTCCGGGCTCGAACGCCAGGTCGAAAACACCTCTGGGAAATTCAGGCGCATCTCCTCTCCGGTGACACCTTCTAGGTCGCCCAGGCCAAGCTCTTTCAGTCCCGGACGCTGCCACACTGGCACCTGAGTCACCTTGGCCATCTCCTCGGCAACCTGCATCGTCCGGGTCAATGGGCTGGCGTAGATGGCAGAGTGGCCCCATCCGGCGGCGGTTTGAGCCGTCTCCCTTGCTTGGGCCAGACCTCGCTCGTTAAGCTTGATGTCCTCGTGTCCCTGAAATCTGCCCAGCTTATTCCACTCGGTCTCGCCGTGGCGCACTAGAAAGAACTTCACTGGCCAGCACCGGTCCGTCCGGAGCTGGGGTTATTGCGCCTCAATTCCACTTTCTCGATTCGCACGCCTTCCATGGTTTTGATGGTGATTCGCAGGTCTCCAAATTCCATGATGTCCCCAGGCTCGGGGATGCTGCCGAGCCGGTCCAGTATGAACCCGGCCAGGGTCTGATATTCTCCCTCGGGAATGCCCAGAGAAAGTTCCTCGTTAATGTCGGAGATGGCCGCTCCCGCGTCGGCCAAGAAGTTGTCGCCACCCAGGTCGGTCACCAACCTTTCTGGGGCTGAGCCTTCATCTCCGATCTGGCCGACGATCACCGACACCATCTGTTTCAGCGTCGCCAACCCGGCGATTCCGCCATACTCGTCAACAGTGAGCACCATGCTGTGGCCACCTTCCTGCATCTCATTGAAAGTTTCGCTGACGCTCTTAGTTTCCGGAACGAAAAAAGCAGGTCTGCTCTGTACCGTCACATCGAATTCAGATTCATCTCCGGGTCTGGGCATTCCCGCCAGGATGTCTTTCACCGAAAGGACGCCGACCACGTTATCCATGGACTCATCGTACACGGGAAACCGGGTGTGAGGATTCTGGGAGTAGATCGCTAGGAATGCATCCAGGTTCATGCCCTGCTCGATCCAGGCAATCTCCGGGCGGGGAGTCATGATCTCCCGCATCTGGTGGTCGCCAAAGCGGAACACCTTTTCCAAGAGTTCAGCTTCCCCTGCTGCCACGGTGCCGGTCTGGGCGCCAGCAGCGATCATCGCACGGATCTCTTCTTCTCCCATGTGAGGGTCGGCGGTCGAGATGCCGAGGATCCGGTTGGTGACGGTACTAAATAGCTGAAGCAGGCTCACTACGGGAGAAAGAACCAACTCCACCAGCCGAACCGGCCGGGAAACGGCAAAGGCAACACGCTCAGATCTACGCCAGGCCACGTTCTTGGGCAGCGTCTCGCCGAACAACAGGAGAAACGTAGTCACTCCGGCGGTGGCAGCCAATACCGCCAGAGACCCGTTGGAGATCAGGTTCAGAGCCAACACCGTGGCTATGGCTGCTGCAGCGGTGTTCACCAAGTTATTGCCCAACAACACGGTGGCCAGGAAACGCTCTGGGCGTTGGATGATGTGGGAAACCCGGTCTGCGCCGGGACGGCCGATACGGACCAGATGCATGAGGCGCGCCCTGGGGAGGGCGATAAATGCAGTTTCAGAGGCGGAAAATAACCCTGATAGAACTAAACAAATGATCAATAATGCTAATCGCCATGAATCACCGGCATCCATAGATGGAAGCCACCTCCAAAGGTCTCGAAAAGTTGCCCCTTGGCAATATCGGACCTGCTTACCCCGCTCGTTTAAGATGATAGCATCGGGCTTAAATTAGTGTAAAGTTGAACGAAGACAGGCATTTCTGACACTCGATACGTGGAATACGCTCTGAACCAATGGCGATAAAGATATTGGGCATCGAGACATCGTGTGACGAGACTGCGGCGGGAGTGGTCGAAGATGGCCGCACCCTCCTTTCCAACGTCATCTCATCCCAAGCACACCTCCATTCCAAGTACGGCGGCGTGGTGCCAGAGATTGCGTCCCGGCAGCACGTGCGCGACCTTGTTCCGGTTCTGGAACAGGCATCGGCCAACGCAGGTGTCGGACTCGAAGAGATGGACGCCATTGCCGTAACGTTCGGGCCGGGCTTGGCCGGGTCGTTGATCACAGGGGTCAACGCCGCCAAAGCCATCGCCTATTCGTTGGGTATCCCCTTGATCGGCGTGAACCACCTGGAGGGACATATCTACGCCTCCTGGCTGGGCCAGGGTGACTTGGCAAGCGACCCAGGTTTTCCGCTGGCTTGCCTGGTCGCGTCCGGCGGCCACACGGACCTCCTGCTGATGGAGGGACACGGAAGTTACAAGCTGGTTGGGCGCAGCCGGGACGACGCCGCAGGCGAAGCCTTCGACAAAGCCGCCCGCATACTTGGGCTGGGATTCCCCGGGGGTCCCGAGATTCAGCGTGTGTCTAAGGGCGCCACTGGCGAGGAGACCCTTCCCAGAGCCTGGATGAAAGATACTTTGGACTTCAGCTTCAGCGGGTTGAAGACCGCCTTGCTACATCTGGCGCAAGACCGGGGCATCTATCCTGCTCCAGAAGACGGAGTGGACCAGGAGCGGTTGATTCGCGAGCTGGCAGCGGCGTTCCAGGAGTCGGTGGTTGATGTCATCTCTTCAAAGCTCGTGGAGATGGCGGCCAAGTACCGGGTCAAGGGGCTGGTGTTGGGTGGAGGCGTAACGGCCAATTCCAGGCTGCGTGAGGAGATCGTCCGTCGCTCGCCTTTTCCGGTCATCATTCCACCGCCGATACTATGCACCGACAACGGCGCAATGATTGCCACCTGCGGCTACTTCCAATACCTACGGGGCGAGCAGACGCCCTTGGACATCGACGTAGATCCCGGTCTTCTCTTAGGTTAATATCGGGTAGGTTGATATCCGGTAGGTCAAAATCGGGAGCGGCTAGGTCACACCCTGTCTGGAATATTCGATGGCAGAATTTCCGTTAACTGACTGGCGAGCGGCGAAGGTCGAATTCACGACCTGATAGATATCGTTCTCAGCAGCCTCCCCCCTGAACGGGAAGACAAGCTTCACACCGTCCCCTTGGAACGCCACCTCTCCGTCGGGTTTACTGAAATAGAACTGGGAGATCATACCGACGCCTGCCAGGATCGCCAGGAAGACCAGAAATGCCACCAGGCCCATGCGGATCAAGGGGATGTCCGGATCTTCAAACTTGCCCTCCAGCCAGTACATCAGGACTAAATAGATGACAACGCCGGCCAGCACGGTCAGCCCACCCTGAAACAACATGACCTTGCTGCGAAGACCCGATTGAACCGCTACGACCTTCACCTCCTCCACCGGCATCAGAACCGTCTCTCTCCTGCCGTCTCGACTCCCGAATGAGATGACTCTCTGGTTGGTCAGCACCAGCATGAGGCCCTGATCCCTAGGCTGGGAAGCCAATCCCTCTTCAGGGTAGAAGGTGTGAGTCACCGTCTCTCCGGAGAGAAGGGCAACCTTGCGAATCTTAGTTTCAGTAGTGGGTATTGCTACTGGGCTAGGACGGATGACGTCCGTAGCAAGTGGCGCGACAGATGCCGTCTCTGGAGCGGCGATAGCGTCATGTGCCTGGATCTGGGAGCCTTGATACAGACCTTGATACAACCTTTTTTGCAGGCCTTGATGCAGGCCCCGCGAAAGGCCAACCGACTTCCGGGTCTGCGTTACGACCCGTTCTTTGGCTTGTTTTCTTGCCTGCCGAACTGACAGATTCTTAGTTTGCTTGCCGTATAAAAGTCGCTCCATATAATAGTCATACTATCATAGGGCGGAGGCTAACTTACACGTAACGTTGGACCGTAATCGATGCCTGTTGCGTCAACGTTTTTCGCTTAACCGGACGTCTTGCAGTGTCAAAACAATTGTATTGACACTGCAAGACGTGTTTGTTAATCTTCTATATTAAAGGCTGTGATGGAGACGAGTAAGCAGGGGTAGGCGCCTAGCGAGCCTGGTATGGTGAAAGCAGGCGCGCCGAAGCTGACTGAAAATCCCTCCGGAGCCGCCAGTTGAAAACCCTCTGATGATGAAAGAGGGCCAGTAGACCGGGCCGGGGTTCGTACCCCCGTTAAGAACGACGGGACATGTTGGTGTCCTGCTAGAGAGGTCCCGCAATTGCGGGATTATTAGGGTGGTACCGCGGGAATATGACGTCCCGTCCCTATGTGGGATGGGGCTTTTTTTATGCCCGATGGCAGATCTCCCAGATCCTTTCTCTGCAGGGGAAAGTTCTATCAGTGTTGGAGGCTGCTATGGCCGAGTTAATAAAACTCAAGGGCGCGGAAATCATGTGCGAAAGCCTGCTGAGGGAGGGGGTCGAAGTTATCTTCGGTCATCCCGGCGGGGCGATTCTTCCCTTCTACGACGCTCTCTGGTCCTATCCTCAATTGCGCCACATCTTGGTGCGCCACGAACAGGCCGCGGCCCACGCCGCCGATGGCTATTCCAGAGTCACAGGCAAGGTTGGCGTCTGTGTTGCCACTTCCGGACCCGGCGCTACCAACCTGGTCACAGGCATCATGGGGGCCAAAGCCGACTCGGTGCCGATGGTCGCCATCACCGGCCAGGTCTCCAGGGCCTCCCTTGGTACAGAGGCCTTCCAAGAGTGCGATATCTGTTCCATCGCCGCGTCCTGTACCAAGACGACGTTCATGGTTATGAACCCAGCCGACCTGGCAGACACGATCCGGGAAGCCTTCTACGTCGCCCAAGAGGGCCGGCCGGGCCCGGTGCTGATTGACGTTCCCAGAGACGTGCAGCTTGAACTGACCGATGCCGTGTTCCCCCAGGTCATTCCAGTCCCGGTTCCAGAGGTCAGTGAAGAGGCCCTCGACCGGTTGAAAGACGCGGCCAGATTGATCAATGAAGCCGAACGGCCAGTAATCATCAGCGGCCACGGCATCATGACATCGGGGGCCAATCAGGAACTTAGAGCATTGGCCGAGCAGACCGGCATCCCAGTGATCACCACATTGCTGGGATTGGGCGGCTTTCCCTCCGGCCACCCCCTGAGCATGGGCATGCTGGGGATGCACGGCATGTACTGGGCCAACATAGCAGTGGACCAGGCCGACGTTATCGTCGGAGTGGGTATGCGGTTCGACGACCGGGTGACCGGCAAAGTGGACACCTTCGCCCCCCACGCAAGGATCATCCACATGGACATCGACGCCTCCCAGATCGGCCGTAATGTACCGGTGGAAGTTCCGGTGGTCGGAGATGCCAAGGCCCTCTTGAGCAAGCTGACGCCCATGGTGCGACACACCCCCCATCCCGACTGGATGCAGTTCATCGAGAACCTCAAGCGGAATCATCCCTCGCTTGCTATCCCACCCAGCGACAAGCTGCAGCCCCAACAGGTCATCAGCACCCTGAATACGGTGATTCAAGAAGACCCCGAGACTATCGTGGTCACCGGAGTGGGCCAGCATCAGATGTGGGCCGCCCAGTTCCTTTCATTCAAGAAAGCCGACTCTTTCGTCTCCTCGGGCGGCCTCGGCGCCATGGGCTTCGAATTGCCAGCGGCGATGGGAGTCCAGGTGGGCAAGCCCGGGACTCCGGTCTGGGTCGTCGCAGGAGACGGCGGGTTCCAAATGACCCTTCAGGAGTTGGTGACACTGTCGGAAGAGAAGCTGCCGGTGAAGATCGTCTTGATCAACAATGGCCATCTGGGCATGGTTCGCCAGTGGCAAGACATGTACTTCAACGGCCATCTGAAGGCGGTGCCAGTGCCCGGCCCAGACTTTATCAAGTTGGCTGATGCCTACGGTGTGGGTGCGGTCAGAGTGTCGAACGCAGAGGATGTGCTGCCCGCCATGCGGCAAGCCCAGGCCCACGACGGTCCGTTCCTGATCGAGTTCGTGGTAGACTCAACCACCAACGTCTATCCCATGGTCCCGCCGGGTGGTTCGCTGGCCGACACTTTGGAAGACCCCGCCATATCCACTACAATAGGTACATAACGGATATAAGATTTGCCTCGGCTCGGCCACAATTCCTTCAAGAGGCGGCCGGGGGAGTTGATACGGAGTCATCGTGGAAAAACTGAGCATTCAAGATGCTTCCCGCAAACTGAACATCTCCCAGCGCGATGTCCGGAAACACATCGCAAGCGGCGAACTCAAAGCCGAACGCGACCCGGATTCGGAGCATGGCCGTTGGTTGGTGGTCATGCCCGAAGGCGAGTGGCAAGACCCATTTAAGACCTATCTGGACGAACTAAATAGCAGCATCACTCGCTGGTGGTGGCCGAACGAAAGCAAGAACGGGTACGTACATTATTTAGAGGCCACCGGCATCGAAAACGTCGAGCCTGATTATCTCTGCGGGTTGCGCGGAGAGAATCTCTGGTCTGCCGCCGGCCATACCCTGACCCAGCGCTGCATCGAATGCCTCATGAGGGCCACCGAACAGGGCCTGCCGTTGTTCGAGGAAGACCTGGCGAAGGACTAACCGCCGCTTCTCGATAGCCGACAATCAGGCGCCGCCTGAGGGGCGATCAGCCGCCGCCTGCGGGGCCACCAGCCCCGATACCCGGCTCAGTCATGCGTTCCAGGTCTAGCAACTCGTCCAACTCGGCGTCGGACAGTTCCGTCTTCTCCCTGGCCATCTCTCTGATGGTCGTGCCCTTAGCCGAAGCCTCTTTGGCGATGGCTGCTGCGGCGTCGTAGCCGATGGCCGGAGCCAACGCCGTCCCCAGCATCAGTCCCTTCTCTACCATGTCCGGACCAACGCCGGTAGCCGTGATTCCCTTGACGCACTGTTCCGCGAAGTTGTGGGCCGAAGTTGCCAATAGGGAGATTGATTGCAAGATATTATGGGCCGCCACCGGCATCATGGTGTTCAGTTCGAAGTAGCCACCCTGGCCCGCCAGGGTCACTGAGGCGTCGTTACCCACGACTTGGGCCACCACCTGGATCACCGACTCGGAGATCACCGGGTTGATCTTGCCCGGCATTATCGAGCTGCCTGGTTGGACCTCTGGCAAGGTTATTTCGCCCAGACCTGCTCTGGGGCCGGAGGCAATGAACCGTATGTCGTTGGCGATCTTGTGCATGCTGATGGCGATGGTCTTAAGCACGCCGCTGGTCTCGACCAAGGCGTCCAGAGAAGATTGGGCCTGGAAGTGATTACCCGTTTCCTTGATCAACACCCCAGATACCTCGGAAACCGACTGGCAAGTACGGGCTGAGAACTCCTGGTGGGTGTTCACGCCGGTGCCGACTGCGGTGCCGCCGAGGGCGACCTCAGCCAGGGCCTCTTGGGCGTGCTTCAGCCGCTGCACGCTGTACTCCGCCTGACCGGCAAAGCCCTTGAATTCTTGACCCAGCCGGACCGGCGTGGCGTCCTGTAGATGGGTACGGCCGGTCTTGACCACGGGCCAGAACTCGACCGATTTCTTGCCCAATTCAACGGCCAGGAATTCAAGGGAAGGGATCAGGTCTTCTTTGATGGACAGCAGGGCCGCCAGGTGGATGGAGGTGGGAATGACGTCGTTGGAAGACTGCCCCATGTTCACGTGGTCGTTGGGGTGAACCAGCCTGGAGCCCAGGTCTCCGCCTAGTATCTGGCTGGCCCGGTTGGCGATAACCTCGTTGGCGTTGGTGTTGGTGGATGTGCCGGAGCCGGTCTGAAAGATGTCCAACACGAAATGCTCGTCCAACGAGCCATCAATAACCTCTTGAGCGGCGGATACGATGGCATTGCCGTTCTTCTCGTCCAACAGCCCCAACGACATGTTGGTCTTGGCGGCGCCCTGCTTCACCAGGCCCAGTGCCCGGATGAACGTGCGGGGAAAGCGCAGGCCACTGATGGGGAAGTTTAGAACCGCCCGCATGGTTGACGCGCCGTAGAGGGCGTCGGCTGGGACTTCCATCTCACCCATAGAGTCCCGTTCAATTCTCACGTTGGGGCGCGTGGACATGTTGTTACCGTCCTGATTCAAGTCTATTGTGTTCGGCCAAAGCACTAGTGATTCTAGCCGCCCCGGGGCCGGTTGGGTAGTCTGGGCAACAAACATGGACATTGGGCTCGCCTACCCAAGGGCGGCTTGATGTTTTCAAATCGCCGCATATAGGATTCCTAGATGGGCAGACGAATAGGATTCGGACTAATCTTGGCTTTATTGGTGGCGCTCTGCGTTGGGTGCAGCTCGGCAGCGGAAAGCCCCATCCAAGATAGCCTCGTCCAACCGACTCAAACACTGGCGGATCTCGGCTCTACCCCCATCGAGTCCGCCGCTGAACCCTCGCCGTCGTCCCTCGCCAGCGGCCCGCCAACATCTGTGCGTGCAGACGCTACCCGGCCGGCCGACCGCCGGCAACCAACGTTGGATTGCACCCCACATTCTTTCCCGCAACGGACGCAACTGTCATTAACGGTAGACCCCAAGGACGACAACAAGATCTACATCGGTGTCGAGCAAGAGGGGTTCTTCAAGACCGCAGACGGCGGGAATACGTGGCAGAAGGCGGTAACCGGGTTGAAAGCCTGGGGCAGCTCCGACGGCTCAGGCCCGTGTTATGAGGAGTTCTATTCTACGATTATCAACCCGGATGAATCAGGCCACATCTGTATCGCGATGGCCGGCGGACCCGGCACGGTCAGCATCGAAAACACGAGCGCCGGAAACAACGGGGTCTATTGCTCGGCCGATGGAGCGGAATCGTGGAATCAGAGAGTCGGCCCACACATGAATACGGCGGTATACACAATCTCCGCTGACCCTGGAAATTTCGACGTTATGTATGCTGGTGTGAACGGCGGTTCCTGCTCTAACCTGCCCCCGGTCTGCGCTCCCGATACCTACTTCAATAACGTCGGGTCCATCTACAAGACGACGGACGGAGGTCAGACCTGGTCTGAACTTAACTCGTTGGCGGCTAGGGACGTCCGGGTTATTTCGTTGCACGTCCATCCACTCAACCCAGACCTGATATTCGCGGCAACCTTCTCCAAAGTCACAGTGCTGGGAGGAGGCGCCGGTGATTTTGATGCCTCGACCCAATTGGGGCTAATCAGGTCAGAAGACGGGGGAAAGACTTGGACCGGTTCGGTGGACGGGATGAACCCCTCTCCCCGGGAACAGGCCCTTCTCGGTTTTGAGATATCCCCGCGTAACCAGTCGCGCCTTTACGTCACGGCCTCCAGCAACAGATCATATTGGTCGTCCGACTCCGGGCGAACATTTCATCCGTCCCCCAGAATGACGGCCTTCGCGTTCGATCCTTTCGATGCCGCCGGACTGCATATGTTGGGCAGCAACGGAGAATCGATACAGGAGAGCAACGACGGCGGGGACACGTGGTCAGTCGTCTCGGCCACACCGGGGTTCATTTCATTCGAGAGGGGGGTTCCAACCGCCCTGGTCTGGAGCCAAAACGACCCCGACACAGTGTTCTTGGCTGGGCCATACGCCTCGGTCCATGTTTCGAGAGACGGTGGAACGACTTGGTCGCAGCTTCTTTCCGCAGAATTGCTTCCCGAGTAATAGCGAGGCTAGCAGGCCACAAGCCCTCAATTAATTTCCTGAAGTATGGCGAACATGGCTTGATGCCGAGGCTTCTCGATTCCGGCTTCCGCCGGAATGACGCGTTATTTCAAAGTTATCGCTCTTCCACATAAGTAGGGGCGCGGGAATTCCGCGCCCCTACTTATGTGCCCTTTGTCAGCGGTGCAGGAAACGCCGCTTAGCGGCCTTCTTTGATCCAGTCGGCGACCCGCTCGGCAATCATGATGGTGGTGGCGTTGGTGTTGGCCCGGATCACGTCGGGCATGACCGAGGCGTCAACCACCCGCAACCCCTGCAGTCCGTGAACGCGGGCGTATTGGTCGACCACGGCCATCGAGTCGGAGGCCGGCCCCATCTTGCAGGTGCCAGATACATGGTGCTGGGTGTAGCAGTTGGTCATGATCCACCTATCCAAGGCGGCATCGTCGGCCAGTTCTTCCTTGGTCGGATTTAACTGCTCGACCACGTGGACCGCAAAGATAGGATGCTTCGCCACTTCTGCGGCTTTGCGCAATGCTCCGCGCATCCGCTCACGGTCGTAGTCGGAGGAGAAAAGGTCATAGTTCAGGTAGGGTTGCTCGTGGGGATCGGTGGAGTTGAGGCAAAGCTCTCCAGACGAGACGGCATTCTGCAAACCAACGCTCAGTCCAAAGTGGAACGTGTCGCCTTCGTAGGTCACGCTGGCCGGGCGGTGTTCGCTGCTCATCAGCGTGGGGGTCATCTGAAAATCGCCCCGCGTCGGCGAGCCAGGGAGGCTGAATCTCAGTCCCACTTGGAGGCTGGGAGTGTCGATGTCAGGTGGTTCGCCTTTTCCCTTGAACAACATGTAGGCCGCGGGATGGTCGCGCAAGTTCTTGCCCACGCCGGGCAGGTCATGCACCAGGTTGATTCCCAATCGCTCCAGTTCCTTGGCCGGACCCACGCCCGACAGCAGCAGAGCCTGGGGAGAGCCGATGGCCCCTCCGGAGACGATTATCTCGTTGCCTTCGACATTGAAAACCTCACCGCCGCTTTCCGCCTCAACGCCAACCGCGCGTTTGCCCTCGAACAGGATGCGCCGGATGGCGACTCCGCCCCGGACAGTGATGTTGAGACGATGCCGAGCCAGGTTCAGATAGGTCAGGGCGGTGCTCATGCGTACGCCATCGATGTTGTTCAGAGGACGAGCCGCCACGCCGGTGGAGTCAGGGTTGTTTTGGTCAGCGTCTTCAGGAAAGCCCACGCCCAAACAGGCTTGATAGAACGCTTCGGCTACGGGTATCCAGTCCTCGCGCTTGAAGCGTCGTACGGGAAGAGGACCCTCATTGCCATGGAAGTCGTCTCCGGGAAAGTCCCAGTCGTTCTCCATCTTGCGGAAGTAGGGCAGGATCTTGGTGTAGGCCCACTCGTCGTTGCCCCACTCGGCCCATTGGTCGTAGTCTTCAGGCAGGCCTCGGAACACGACCTGGCCGTTGATCGCACTGGAGCCGCCGGTGGCCTTGCCCCTGGGGATGATCATCGGTTCTGGCTGCAGCGGAGTCGCGGTGGCGCGGTAGTCCCAGCTATGGGGTCCATAGGCCGACCGCCAGACATTGTAGCCCTTCTTGAGGTCTTCGGGCAGATGCTCGTAGTCTGGATAATCAGGGCCCGCTTCCAATAGCAGCACCGTCTTGCTTGGGTCTTCGGAGATCCTGGTGGCCATTACAGAACCCGCCGAGCCAGCCCCCACAATGATGTAGTCGTATTTCATACTTCCTCCCTAGTGCGTTCTTAGTGCGTTCTTGGTGCGTTCTTAGTACGTTCTTAGTACGTCGTATCTGAAGCGCCCGGGCCGATTGCTCTCAGGCTCAACCTTTGGTTTTGCAACGGCCCATTATATACTGGCCGGAATATGCCGAAATTCACCCATTCATCACCGCCTATCTCACCGTCGCCAATATGCCTCTGAGTTCGTCCACGCTCTGAATCTTGCGGACGTTGCGGTGGAGCCCGAAATCGGTCATGGCGTCCTCAGCTATGACATCGATGCCGTCTTCCTGAACGCCCACCTGACTCAACCTGACCGGAAGATCCAAGCCAGTGAACAATGCCTCTATGGCATCGGCGGCGGCAGCGGCGGCTTGGCGGTCATCCATACCATCTTTCTTAACCCCCATGGCCGCGGCGAAGCGTGCTTGCCCAGCGGCATTCGCCTCCAGGTTAAAGCGCATCCCAGGGGCGGTCAGTATGGAATAGGCATCACCGTGGCCGCACTCCGGGTAACGGGTGTCCAGCGAGTGGGCCAGGGCGGTGACCACTCCCAGGGCGCTGCCTCCGGCCCCGGCATCGGTGGCTCGGTTGTAGAGGAACGCCGCAGCGCATAGATTGGTGCGCACCGTAGGGTCATCCGGTCGAGAGTTGACCAGGGGCAGGTTATCTTTTAGCAGCCGCAGGGCCTCGAACAGATCGCTTTCTGCCATGGGGTTCAATCCATTGCCCTGCAAGGCCGCCGCCACTCCGGTGAAGCAGGACGCGGTGGCGTTCAGACAAAGCCAGGGCGAGGCCGTCAGCAGCGCTTGGTCGTCCCAGATCACCGCGACGGGCCGGGTCTTAGGGTCAAACAACTCCAACCGGTGGCCCGACTCTGGGTCGATCAGGGCGGTTCCGGCGCGGGTCACCGCTGTGGTAGCCGTCGTGAGGACGATGAAGTTGGGGATCTTGGGAGCCAAAAGTCGGGGGCTGACCGGCGGTTTCCCTTCGGGGTACTGGGTGCATAGCTCCTGGGCGGTGCCGTTCTCGGCCAGCAAGATGGTGATGCCCCGGGCGGTGACCACCGCGCTTCCTCCGCCGATGGCCACGATCCCGTCTGCGTCAACTTCCCGTGCCGCGGCGACTCCTTCAATCACTGAGGTCACCGGTGAGCCGGTCTTGCCTCCGCTGAAAACGCCTGCCACCCGCTCTCCCAACGCATCTTTCACCCGACCGACCAGGTCAGTGCTGGTTATGATCGACTGCCCGCAGACCACCAAGACCCGTTTTGACCTGACACGGTCGACCTCTTCGGCCAACTTGCCGAGGGCATCCGGTCCGGCATGAACCCGCACGGGATAGCCGACAAAACGGAAGGGGACTGAAGCGTCTGGGGTCACGGTGTCTCATCTCCTGGACAGGACGGCGATTCAGGTTGGGCTGTGCCGGTCACTAATGTTGCCATCGGCGTCCACATTTGGCAACCGAAGTCGATTCGTTGCGGTTCTCACCGCCGCCGTGGTGGTAAAATCTTAGCGAAAGTTATGCCAGACAGACCAACATTAACGAAGAAAGATGAAGACCGCCTGGTGCGCTACCGTGGCCAGAGCCTGCGGCTGCTACAAGACGCCATGGATGAGATACGCGCTGGGCGCTGGCTGCGCTGCGAGGAACTATTGTGGGGCAGCCTAACCCTGGCGGTGAAGGGCGTAGCCCTTGGCCGGGGCCGGGAGTTGGACGGAACCAAAGATGTTGAAGCCTACGCCGTAGAACTGGGCAACGAGAACCGGGACCGGCGGATACGGGAGGCCTTCACCAAACTTGCTACCTTCGGCGAAACCGCAGAGCAGGTTCGGGAGTCCAGAATCAGGGCTGACCATCTGGTTGCCACCCTTGAGGATGTCACCGGGGCCGTGGAAAAGCTCTGGGACCTGGCCCCCGGCGGAGACTTCCTGTCCAGACTAGTAGCGGGCGAATTCGACGAACTGGACGACACGGACACCAGAGGCGTCGAGTTTCTCGCCGGTCCCACCGAGGACGAACTCGACGAACTGGAAGATATGGACGGCGGTCCCTTTGGCAGCAACTGATTCAATAATCTCCGCCCGCCCGACGGTTGTTATCCACACCCACGGCTGCAAGTTGAACCAGGCCGATAGCCAGGTGCTGGCCCGGCAGTTTCAAGAGGCTGGTTTCACAGTTGTTAAGTCACCCTCTTTAGCCGACGTGATGGTGCTGAACTCCTGCACTGTGACTGCGGCCTCCGACTCCAAGGCCCGCCAATACCTGCGTCGCGCCCGCCGCGCCAACCCGGATGCCCTGGTGGTCGCCACCGGTTGCTACGCCCAGCGGGCCAAGGACGACCTCTCATCCATGGAAGCCGTGTCCTTGGTGCTAGACAACCGTCAAAAAGACCGACTCGTCTCCACGGTTGCTACCAAGCTCAAGATCAAAGAACGCTCCTCCGTAGAAACCGCGCCTGTGGCGCTGAGAAGCAGGGCTATGGTGAAGATTCAGGAGGGGTGCGACCAGGTCTGCGCCTACTGCATCGTACCCAAGGTCAGGGGCCGGGAAAGGAGCATCCCACCCGAGTCGATCGTCGCGGAGATCGCCTCCCGGGCAAGCACCGGTTGCCGGGAGGCGGTCTTGACCGGCACCCAACTGGGCACTTACGGGTTCGACTCGCCGGGAACGGATCTGCGCGGCCTGATATCGCGGATACTGGCAGAGACAACCATCAACCGGCTCAGGGTGTCTTCTCTCCAAGCCCAGGAGATCACACCGGATCTATTGGACCTGTGGCAGGACTCCAGGCTCTGTCCCCACTTTCATGTACCGTTACAGAGCGGCAGCAACACCATATTGCGTTCGATGCGCCGGCGCTACGACACGGCCCGGTTCGCGGAGACGGTGGAGTTGGTGCGGGAGAGGCTTCCGGACGCCGGAATAACCACCGACGTTATCGTGGGCTTTCCGGGTGAGGGCGTTAGGGAGTTTGCCGAGAGCTACAGCTTCGCCGCGTCTGTTGGCTTCAGCGACATGCACGTCTTTCCTTACTCGATAAGACCCGGAACCTCGGCTGCGCATCTGAACGGACAGGTAGTTGAGGGTAAGAAGCGGGAGCGAATGGGGGAGATGCTGGAGCTGTCGGCCACGGCCGCCAGAGAGTTCCGCCGAGCGGCGCTGGGCCAGTCGAGACCGGTACTTTGGGGGCCGGCCAAACGCCAAGACCCCAGCGGGTTTTGGGCCGGGCTTACCGACAATTACCTGCGGGTCCGGGCGCAGAGCGAGAGAGACCTGGGCAACACCATAACCAGCACGCGGCTGATCGACATTGATGGAGATTGGATCACGGGCGAAGTTGTTTGACTTCCCCAATAAGCAACAGAAGCAACCCGATAGTTACCCCGATTCGGCTTCAGAGATCCCGCTTGAGAAGAAAGCGGCAACTGCTGCTGCCAGCAGTTGCCGCTCAGATTCACTAGGTTACCCGAGTTAGGTGCTCGGTCTAAATATCGACGGGCCTGAGATAGCCCATCTCGCCGCGGCGCTCCAGGTATCCCGCCTTGACCTCGTGGCCGTGGGAGAAGACCAAAAGCCACCCCTGACGTTCGGCTTGGTTCAGCAAGTCACGCTTGACCTCCAAGGTGACCTCGGGGGAGCTGTCAAAAGCAGAGATCGCGACCAGGTTGAGATGGTGGGGCGTTGGAACGAGATCCCCAAGGAACACCACCCGCTCGCCGCCGTGGTTGAACATGACCATCTGGTGGCCCAGGGCATGACCGTCGGTGACCATCACGTTCAGGCCGGGCATGATCTCTGAATCTCCGTCCAGCAGCTCCAGTTGGCCCCGCTCCTCGATGGGCAAGAAGTTCTCAGAGCGGTGTACGCCATGACAGCGCTCGTTGGGGTTGCATGCTTCGTCCCAGCATTTGCCCTGGACGTAATACTTCGCCTTGGGAAAGGTGGGCACCAGGTTGCCGGCTCGGTCCAGCCGCGTGCAACCGCCCGAATGGTCAAAGTGCAGATGAGACAGAATCACCGCACTGATATCCTTGGGGGTGAGCCCCACACCCTTCAAGCCTTTTAACAGGCGGCTAGGGACCAGCCCAAGGGTTTCCTTATCGGTATCCCCTTCTTTGGCGCCTATACCGGTATCTACAAGCACGTTCTGTCCGCTGACTTGCAGTAACAAACAATTGAGGCCCAGAGTCATCCGGTTCTTGCGGTCGGTGACCACGCTGCCCTCCCAGGCAACCTTGGGCACCTGACCAAACATGGACCCTCCGTCCATCTTGATTACTCCATCGCTGATAATCTTTACACCAGTTGACATCATCGTATCACCCAAACCCTTATCCAATTAATATTGAACGTTGCACCCCGCCCGACGCTGATACCCCACAGATACACTGGAAATACGCCTTGAATCTCGTCAGATACTGCTTAACAGAGAGAATAGTGCTCATGGAAATGATAGATACTATCTAGAGGTATTTGTTCTGACGGGTCTGTTCTAGAATTTTTCATCTGGATCCGGCCAATGGCCAGTTGCCCTTTAGTCTGGTATTTCTACCTCCTTGATCTTCCCCTTGAAACAAGAAAGCCGGCGGTCAGAATATATCGGCCACCGGCTGGATTTCTGTTGGGCAACGTCACACCACACATGTCCCACTCTCTCCAGTTGACCCAGGTAGCAGGTTAGTCCTAAGGAATCACGGCCTGTCAAGGGGAAATTGATGTAATCCATATCAGTATTAGGAGGAATATTATACTTTTTTTAAATTCAGGTCAAACTTACGCCTAAGACCTGATTCTCACATCTCAAGCCATTTTGAAGGTGGTGCCTGGTTCGCCTGTTTTTTGAGATGCTATACTACGCCAAATTGATACTGCTCATCGCTAATTAACCGGTCGTATGGCGGTTTTTCCATCAGATTTTTGCTGGGCAGACGACCGTTTCCAGGAGACCCAAGAATGGCAGACAAAGAACTCGGACTAATGGCACATCTGCTCCGGCGATGCGGCTTCGGCGCCACCCTCCAAGAGTTGGAAGAATATCAGGCCAAGGGGTACGAAGCCACCGTTGACGAGCTGCTCCACCCCGAAGACGTCCCCGAGTGGAACGACGATCTGGTCCGCCGCTACCACACCGACCAGAATAGCGTGATGTACTTCGAAAGCGCCCAGTCTTATTGGATGTACAAGATGATCAACTCCAAGCGTCCCTTGGAGGAAAAGATCGCCCTGTTCTGGCATGGGCTCTTCGCCACCGCCTACGGCAAATTGAACCACGCCAAGGGTGTGCTCAACCAAACCGACACCTTCCGGCGCCACGGGCTGGGGTCCTTCCACAATATATTGATGGAACTCTCCAAAGACCCGGCGATGATCTTCTGGTTGGACAACAAGGACAATCACAAGGACGCCCCCAACGAGAACTACGGGCGGGAACTTCTGGAGCTCTTCTCCATGGGCATCGGGACCTACACCGAAGACGACGTCAAGAGCTGCGCCAGGGCCTTCACCGGCTGGACCATCGCCAACCAGGACTATATGAGCGTCCGGGCCGCCCGGGATTCCATCTGGCCCGCTGGCCGGATCGACTGGCAATTCCAATATCGGCCCGAAGACCACGACGAGACCGAGAAAGATTTCCTGGGCCGAACCGGCAACTTCAACGGCGAAGACATCATCGATATCATCGCCATGCGTCCGGCCACCAGTTGGTTCATCGCCGGTAAGATTTACAACTACTTTGTGTCCGATACTCCCAACGAAGAGGCCATCAGCTTCTTGGCGGAAGAATACCGCAATTCCAGCGGCGACATACGCTCGATTCTGCGGGCGCTGTTCCTGTCCGACTATTTCAAGTCTGAAGACAACTGGTATGCCAGGGTCAAGAGTCCGGCCGAATTGGTTGTGGGCACGGCGCGGTTGGCGGGCAGCTACCAGACACCGCAGTGGGACATCACAAACCTGTCCAGCGACGCCAATTTCATGGGCCAGGAGATACTAAATCCTCCGACGGTGGAGGGCTGGCACACCGGCACGGAGTGGGTGGACACCGGCACGCTAGTGGAACGGGTGAACTCGGCGGCGTTGGTCATCGGAGATACCACACTTCCGGGAGTCCAGGCCATGATCCAGCGGCTCAAGGACCGGCAAGACACCTACCAGCCAACTGAACTGGTGGACGCCTGTCTTATGTTGGCCGGCAGTCTTCAAGTGTCGGAGGGCACCCGAGACCGGCTTGTGGAGTTCGCCGCCAACTGGGGCGAGGTTAGCTTCACCCCTGAGGACGCCGTGGCCTGCTCAGAGCAGCGCGTCGTGGAGCTACTCCAGATGATCTTATCCACCCGCGAATACCAGATGGCCTGAGGCCATGGCTGGCGGCAGAATTTTCGGCAAGTTTATTCGTTTGCGGTGACTGACTTATTTGACGAGTAGACCAACCCTATAGTCCTTCCGACCGCGCCCAAATGTCACCCTGAGTGAAGCGAAGGGTCTGGTTGTCCCTTGGAACTCGTGCTCACCGTAAGAATAGATTCTTCGGCTCCCGCCTCAGAATGACAGTGGCCAGGGGCGGTATCTTAAATCCAAGCGACCGGAATCTTTCAATGACTACCACCAAATCCTTTACCTATAGCCACACCATCGGCTTTCTCGCCGCCACTGGCCGCGGGTTCACCAACCCGGTGGATCTAGCCATCAATTCCCAGGGCATTCTCTATGTCTTGAACCGGGCTGGCCCTGAAACTCCCGTCCGGCTGCCCTCCAAACGGGTTTCGATGTGCACATTGGATGAGGAATTCCTGGGTGAATTCGGAACTGGCGGCACCGGCGACGGAGAATTCTGGTGGCCCAGTTCCATCGCCATCGACAGCCAAGACCGGGTCTACGTCGCCGATGAAGGATTGCAGCGCGTCAGCATGTTCAGCAAGGATGGCGAATACCTGGGCAAATGGGGTCAGAAGGGTAGCGGCGAAGGGCAGCTTGAATATCCTTCCAGCCTGGCTTTCGACGCCGACGACAATCTGTGGATGACCGACAGCGGCAACCACCGGGTGCAGCAGTTCACCAAAGATGGCGAGCTCATCTCCGCCTGGGGTCAGCGCGGCAGCGGGCCCGGCCAGTTTGAAGCGCCGTGGGGATTGGCTCTGGCTGATTCAGGGGACGTTTACATCTCCGACTGGGGTAACGACCGAATTCAGCGTTACGACACATCCGGCAGGTTGATTGAAGAGTTCGGCGGTCTTCCCCAAGGCGACGCTATCCACCGGCCAGCCGGTCTGACAGTAGACTCTGAAGGTAACATCTACGTCGCCGATTGGGGCAACGAGCGAGTGAAAGTAATTGGCCCCGACGGGAGACTTCTCGCAACCCTGCGGGGGGAGTCGATCGATTCCAAGTGGGCCGCTGATTACTTCGATGCCAACCCAGAGGAAGGGCGGCTAAGGATCGAGGCGGACCTTGAGCCGAAGTTGGACCCGCCAGCACGCCGCGACCGGGAGATATCCGCCGGAGTGGAAAGTTATTTCTGGGGACCCACGGCGGTGAAGCTGGACGGTCAGGGCCGGGTTTACGTGGCCGACACCCTCCGCCACCGGATCCAGGTGTACCAGACGAATTAGAGGCTGCGGCAGGCTAGCCCTACTTGCGGATCTGGTCCATGCGAGCCCAGGTGTCCCTGAGCGCCACTGTCCGGTTGAAAACCGGAGCGTCGGGTGTGGAGTCGGGGTCAACGCAGAAATATCCAGTCCGCAAGAACTGGAACCGCTCGCCGGGCTTGGCGTTTGCCAGACTCTGCTCCAGCTTGCAAGACTTCAATACCACCAATGATTCCGGGTTCAGGTTGTCCTTGAAATCCCCACCGTCTGGCACGTCATGGGGGTCTTCTTTCGAGAACAGGTGGTCGTAGATACGGACTTCGGCTTCCACAGCGTGCTCTGCCGACACCCAATGGGAGGTCCCCCGAACCTTGCGTCCGTCCGAAGACGTGCCTCCGTGGGTTTCGGGGTCGTAGGTGCAGCGTAACTCTATGATCTCTCCGGTGGCCTCGTCTTTCACCACATCGGTACAGGTGATGTAGTAGGCGTCTTTGAGACGCACCTCTCTGCCTGGTGAGAGTCGGTAGAACTTGGGCGGAGGCACTTCCCGGAAGTCGTCTTTCTCGATATATACGGTTCTAGAGAACGGGATCCTTCTTTCTCCCATGCTCATGTCTTCGGGGTTGTTCACCGAGGTTATCTCTTCAGTCTGGCCTTCTGGGTAGTTCTCGATCACCACCTTCAGCGGGTCAAGCACGCCCATCACCCTGGCCGCCCGTTTGTTCAGGTCTTCCCTGAGCGTATGCTCCAGCAACGCCATGTCCACGGTGTTGTCCCGCCGGGCCACGCCGATGCGGTCGCAGAATTCACGGATAGCCTCCGGGGTGTAGCCGCGGCGGCGCAGTCCCGAAATTGTGGGCAGGCGCGGGTCATCCCAGCCGTTCACGTATCCCCCGTTGACCAGTTCGATCAACCGGCGTTTGCTGAGTACCGTGTGCGTGATATTGAGCCGGGCAAATTCGATCTGCTGGGAGTGATAGATATCTAGTTCATTCAAGAACCAATCGTATAGAGGACGGTGGACCTCAAATTCCAGGGTGCATATCGAATGGGTGACGCCCTCGATGGAGTCCGACTGTCCGTGGGCGAAGTCGTACATCGGGTAGATCGGCCATTCATCTCCCGTGCGGTGGTGGGATTCTTTCAGGATGCGGTAGAGCACCGGGTCGCGGAGGTTCATATTGGGCGAAGCCATATGTATCTTGGCCCGTAGCGTATGGGCGCCCTCTTCGAACTCTCCCTTCCGCATGCGCCGGAAAAGGTCAAGGTTCTCTTCGATGGACCGGTTGCGGTATGGGCTTTCCTTGCCCGGCTCAGTCAGAGTTCCCCGGGATTCCCTGATCTCGTCGGCGGTCAGGTCACAGACGTACGCTTTGCCCTTCTCGATCAGCTTGATGGCGTATTCGTATAGCTGGCCGAAATAGTCCGAAGCATAGAAGAGGTTCTCTCCCCAGTCCCAGCCCAGCCAGCGGACGTCTTCCATGATGGAATCGACATACTCCACCTCTTCTTTGGTGGGGTTTGTATCGTCGAATCGCAGATTGCAGACGCCGCCGTGTTCAGCGGCCAAGCCGAAATTCAGGCATATCGACTTGGCATGCCCAATATGCAGGTAGCCGTTGGGCTCCGGAGGAAAGCGGGTGACCACCCGGCCTCCGAATTTCCCGGACCTGTTGTCATCGGCGACTATGCTTCGTATGAAGTCAGTCGAGGTTTCAGCCTGCGTCATTCTAGTTTCATCCTGTTTCGATGCCTTGATTAGGCAGTGGGCCGTTCAGCCGGCGGCGCTGAACCTTTCGACTGCGTTCTTAAACCGGCTGACGGTACGGTCTTTACCTATGACCTCCATCATCTCGAACAATGGAGGAGACACGGCCCGGCCGGTGGCGGCAACCCGCAGCACGCCGAAGAATTGGCGGCGGGACAAAGACAACCGTTCCCCGGTGACGTTCAGCATCTCTTCGAGTTTTTCATGGTGAAAATCATCGGTGGCATTCAAGTCTTCCAAGGCGGCCTTGAGGGCTGACAGGGTCGTGTCCCGGTCCATGCCCTTCTGCACCAGGGTCTCGGTATCGAACTCTTCGTCGGCCCGGAAGAAGTAGTCAATCTGTTTGGCAACCTCATCGAGCCGCTTGATTCGCTCTTGGAGCAGCGGCGCTATTCGGCGCAGATATTCCTCGTCTACAGGGAGCAGGTCCTTGGGCAAGTCCCGCTCCAAGAATGGCATCATCCGACCGGCCAACTGGTCCGGGGTCATCTCTCGGATATACATGCCGTTCATCCAGAGCAGTTTTTCCTGATCGAAGATGGCGGCCGATTTCGTGACACGGTCCAAAGTGAAGTTGTCGATGATCGTCTGAATGGACATGATTTCCGTCTTGTCGTCCAATGACCAGCCGAGCAGCACCATGAAGTTGCACATGGCTTCGGGCAAGTAACCTTCATCCTGATACTCGCCAATGGCGGTGGCCCCGTGGCGTTTCGAGAGCTTGGCCCGGTCGGGTCCCATGATCATCGGTAGGTGGGCAAACTTCGGCGGCTCGTACCCCAGCGCCTCGATGATCTGAAGGTGCCGTGGTGTGCTGGGCAACCATTCCTCGGCCCGCATCACGTGGCTGATCTCCATCAGGTTGTCGTCGGCGACCACGGCCAGATGGTAGGTGGGGAATCCGTCTGACTTCATGATTATGAAGTCGTTCAACGTCTCATTGCGCCACTCGACCTCGCCCCTTATCAGGTCGTTGACTTTGGTTACTCCCTCTTCGGGCATGGCGAACCGGATGACTTTCGAGTCCTGACCGGCCTTTAGCTTGCTGATCTGTTCCTGGGTCAAGTGACGGCATTTGCAGTCGGCGCTGGCCGAAGCTCGGCGGTCCCGAGTCGCTTGGTCCGGGCGTTCCTGGACGCAATAACAATGGTAGGCGTTGCCCTGGGATACCAGCCGGTCAGCCAGATTCTGGTAGACATCGAGCCGCTCCGACTGGAAATACGGCCCATAAGGGCCGCCCACTTCGGGGCCCTCATTCCAATCGATGTTCAGCCAACGCAGACCTTCCAGCATGGCCTCGATCGACCCCGGAACCAGACGCACCTGGTCGGTATCTTCAACTCTGACGATGAATTTCCCGCCGTGGTGGCGGGCAAAAAGCCAGTTGAACAGGGCCGTTCGGATGTTGCCGATGTGGGGCAGTCCGGTGGGACTGGGGGCGAACCGAACGCGGACTTCTCCGGGCAAGATGATTCTCCACGTGAATATATAAGAGCAGTAAATATTGTAGCATGCCCCACGCCCAGCCTCGTGCCTGGCATGACGGAGCTAAAAGTAGGTTCCGGAGTGTGGCTAGCCGCCCCGAAGCGTGTCTATCGCCGGGGTGAGATCATCGGGCAGTTCGGTCCGGAACTCGAGGGGTTCATCGCTGACCGGGTGCTGGAACGCCAGGTGAAAGGCGTGGAGAAAATGCCGGTTGACCAGGGGGCTTTTGTGACCGTAGAGAGTATCTCCAACCAGCGAGTGGCCGATGTGGGCCATGTGCACTCTGATCTGATGGGTGCGGCCAGTTTCAAGATACAGCTCCATCAAGCTATAGCCTGGGAAGCCCTCCCGCAGCCGATAGCCGGTGCGGGCTTCTTTGCCGCCCACCACCACCGCCATGCGGGTGCGCCGCCGGGGATGGCGTCCCACTGGAGCATCCACTTTTCCCTGGGAAGGCGCTGGCGTTCCTTCGACCAAAGCCAGATAGCCCTTTGTGACCTGCCGCGCCTTGATCTGGGCGGATAGATTGTTATGAGCATCGTGGGTCTTAGCCACCATCATCAGCCCCGAGGTGTCCTTGTCCAGGCGATGAACGATGCCCGGCCTGATCTCGCCGCCGATGCCCTGGATGTCGGGACACATGGCGAGCAGCGCGTTGACCAGGGTGTTATCGGGATGCCCCGGTCCCGGGTGCACGGTCAGGCCGCCAGGCTTGTCGATGACCACCAGATCCCGGTCTTGGTAAACGACTGTGACGGGTATGTCCTGGGCAACCAGTCCACTGGGCCTCGGCGGCGGAACGGATAACGTGACACGGTCGCCTTCCCTAACTTTGGAGGACGGTTTGGCTGGGCCGTCATTGACTAGCACCTGTCCTTCTACGATCAACCGCTGAAGTCTGCTGCGCGTTAGTCCCGTGTCTTGTCCGGCCAGATATTGGTCCAGGCGAGACTCGCCCTTCACTACCCTGGATACGATGAATTCGTGGACCGATGTCTCTGTTGTCAAAGCGCCGGGTCCCCCGTGGTTACTTGCGTGCTTGCTTCCGTGCTTACTTCTAGGACGCGTTCCTTCACTCCGCAGGTCGAGCAGCGCCAGCCGCCCACAACAGTGCGCATCTCGCCTTCGCATACGGGACACCAGCCGTAGCCGCTGGTCGGGCCTGCGTCCTGCTTTTCGTTCGACTCGGCAATCAAGAAGATGTACGCCAGAATGAACAGACCGGTGATTATTGAAGCGTCAGCTACGTTGAAGATCGGCCAGGTTCCAACATCTATGAAGTCGGTCACGTGGTCCAGGAACAACCGGTCTAGGAGATTGCCCGTGGCGCCACCAACCTGCAACCCAAGGCTGAGGCGCAACAGGTTGGTGGGCACCCGCTGGCTGCGGTAGATCATGATCAGGATGCCGATTCCGATGACGGAGACGAAGATCAGAGGGGTATTCTGGTCTTGAAAGATGCCGAAGGCGCTGCCGGTGTTGAAGGTATGGGTGAAGCGGAAGAAACCAGTGTCGGGGAAAGACTCGCGATACAGCAACTGGTCACGAACTATCAATTTGCTGAACTGGTCTACGACAAGAACGATGATCGCCAGTTGGATCAGGGCAAAGTCCTTGTAGATGGGAGTCCGGGGGGTGTCGGCGCTCACGTTAGGTGCTCAGTTTCTGTTTCGGCGCTGCTTTGATGAAGAATGCTCGCGCAGGGTTGACGAATGCTCGCGCTGGGATCACTTCAATTGCTCAGCTAAGAACCGGCCAACTTCCGGCACCAGGCGGGCTTCTTGTCCGTACCAGAAATGGTCCACGCCTTCGAATAGCTCAAACCGAGGGCGCTGGCTGAAACTGGACAACTCCGCATCCAGTTGAGTCGAGTCCACCAGCTTGTCGCGGTCTCCGGTGGTGATCAATACCGGGACTTCCGACTCTTTGAGGGGCGTTCCTTCAATAGCTCGGAAGGACGGGGACACGAGGACTATGGCGTCGGCCTCGCCGTACAGTTCGCTGTGACCCAGGATCACCGAGGTTCCGAATGAGTATCCGGTCAGGCCGGTCTTCTGGTTGGTGTCAGGCCAAGCCTTGATCAAGTCCAACGCGCCCAGCACTTCCTGATGCTCCTGTTCGCCCTTGGTGTGCTCTCCCTCGCTGCCGCCCACACCCCGGAAGTTGAACCGCAGGGTCACGAACCCTTCCTCGGCCAGGCCCAGCGCAAGCGCCAGCACCACGTTGTTGTCTATGTTGCCGCCATGAAGCGGGTGAGGATGGCAGATGACCACTCCGGGCCACGGGCCAGAACTGTCGTCCGGTTGGGCCACCACGCCTTCGAATGTCAGGCCTTCGGTCTGGAATGAAACAGCGCTTTGTCGCACGGCAGATACTCCTAAGTCAGGTACTCCCATCTTAGGTAAACGCCTGCTCTTTGGCAAGAAACGGCCAGCGCAACTCCAGGCTGGTTATTCGTTAGTGTTGCAGGCGCAATCCTGCTAGAATACCGGACAGTTTTTCCATGTAACTATCGAAGGATTCGTCAGATGGCATTGATCGATCTGCGTAGCGATACGGTAACCAAACCCACCGACGAGATGCGCCGGGCCATGGCCGAGGCTGAAGTGGGCGACGATGTTTACGGAGAGGACCCGTCCGTCAACGAACTACAAGAGCGGTCCGCGGCCATGTTGGGCCATGAAGCCGGGCTCTTGACCTCCAGCGGCACGATGAGCAACCTCTTGGCCACCCTGAGCTATTGCAATCACGGCGACGAGATCGTCATGGGCGACCAGGCCCATATGTTTTGGAACGAAGGCGGAGGACAGGCTGCCCTGGCCGGCGTCCAAACCAGACTGATTCCCCAGAGCGCCAGTGGTGGAATAGACCACGAGGACGTGGCCCGCAACATCCGGCCAGCCGGAAACCCGCACGTTGCCGCGACGAAAATGGTTTGCCTGGAGAACACCCAAAACCGGTGCAGTGGCATGGTCATGACCCCCGCCGAAACCAAAGCCGTCTGTGACGTGGCCCACGATGCGGGCGTTGCGGTGCACTTGGACGGCGCGCGTATATTCAACGCCGCTGTTGCCCTGGAAGTGCCGGTCGTGGAACTGACTCGCGACGTTGATGACGCCAGTTTCTGCCTCTCGAAGGCCCTTAGCTGCCCCGTGGGTTCGGTGCTGGTCGGCAGCAAAGACTTCATACAGGAAGCAAAAAGGTGGCGCAAGATGGTGGGAGGTGGAACTCGGCAGGCAGGGATTCTAGCCGCCGCCGGACTCGTGGCACTGGATACCATGGTGGACCGCCTGGCCGAAGACCATCAGAACGCCCGCCGCTTGGCCCAAGGACTGGCCAACATCGAGGGCATTACCGTCGACGCAGACAGCATCCAGACCAACATCGTCATCTTCGACGTTGATGAGACGGTGGCCAAAGCCCCGGATTTCATCAGGGCGATGGCTGATGCTGAGGTATTGATCACCTACCCCGGTGAACAATTAGTCCGCATGGTGACCCACCGGCACATCACCGGCGAGGATGTCGAAGAAGCATTGTCCCGCACCTCCAAGGTCGTAAGGGAACTTAAGTCCCGAGCTTAATTCGTAGGGTTGATCCATGCCTAACGTCACTCTCACCAACGGTCACACAGCGGTGCTGATCGCCGATTTCTACGCGGAGATTATGAATACTCTGCCCCACGCTACCCAACGCGGCGTGGTGGAGAAAGCGGCCAGGGTACAGGCCGCTGCCCGGCAGGCCGGGGCGATGGTGTGCTACTGCGCGACCGTGTTCCGGCCGGGCTACCCTGAGATTGGCCAACGGAACAAGACCTTCAGCCACCGCAAGGCCTCTGGCCAGACCGCCGTCCCTGACCCCATGGATATCATCCACCCCGCAGTTCAGCCCCAGGAAGGGGAGGTCGTCGTGGGCAAACACCGTGTCAACGCACTCTACGGCACCGGGTTGGATCTGGCGCTGCGGGCCAACGACATCCACGACTTGGTCATTCTTGGTTACGCGACCAGCGGAGTCGTCTTGTCCACCGTTCGGTACGCGGCCGACCTTGATTACAGCCTGTACGTGGTGGAGGACTGTTGCTCAGACTCAGACGCCAATGTCCACGATTTCTTGACCCAACGCATCTTTCCCCGCCAGGCGGAAGTGGTCGGCGCCGACGACATTATCGCCGCCCTTGGAGCGCTGTAGATGGCGGACCTGCCTCCGAACGAGCAGAGCCGCCGCCGCCAGATGCGGACGCTGTACATTGCATGCGCCGCGCTTGCGATTGCCGTGGGCCATGTCGTCTACGCTTTCCTCCGAGACCACGTTTTTGACTAGGGGCGATTTTAACTAAGCACGATCCAGCGCCGAACCGGCAGTGGCACCTGCTTTGGGATTCGGTCGATCAAGGCAAATGGCTCGATAATTTGGCCGAAAACGATCAGAATAAATAACAGGTGGGTTGCCTATGCCGCGATTCGCAATTAACATGCTCTCAGTTGCGCCGCCAGGATTGGAACAGGCGGCTGACGCATCAAAATCACGCGTGGAGGTGCTCAGGTTCTAGATCGCATTCTTTCTTGGTTTCGCCGCCCTACGGCGGAGATCGAAATCGAAACAACCGGCGGGTCAATGCAACCCGGCGGCACAATAGATGTTCAAATCACGATACGGCCGACAATAGGTCTCCATATCAAGACCGGCCAGGTGGAGATAGCCTGCACCGAACAGTGGTGGAGCAAGGAAACCCCGGCAGCCAGCGGAGATGGGAAGCTCGAGATTCAGCCCGTTTTACCCCAGCCGTTGGTCCAATCGTTCATCTCGGATACTGAATTCACCAACACGACCCCGGTTGTCAGATACGCCAGGATTCAGATTCCCAAAGATTGTCTGCCGACTATCCATGGCTCGGTCGCCCAAGTGGCATGGCAACTCTCCGCCCGGTTGGAGATTGAGAACGCGGGCGCCATCACCGCATCTCGGGAAGTCACGGTGCTAACCTCTCCAGTCGTCAAAACGGGACGCAGCGTCGCGGCTTTAACAGAAGAGGCCAGGTTCACTGACTGTACCCTAGCCCTGGTCTTGGTCAACGACGCAGCCGGAGCAGGCGGATACCTGGAAGGTGAGTTGCGGGCCGGCATGAAAAACTCCAAGCATGTTCGTGACGTTCGGGTGGAGTTACATAGCGCCGAATCTGCAGGAGAACGGAACGCGGCGTCGATTCGGGAGAAGGTCTCTCTGGTGAGCAACCTGAAGCTTTCGCCCACCGAAGAGCCTTATGTGTGGGCCTTCAGCCTACCAGTCCCGGAGCAGACGCTGCCTACGGTGAAGAGCGGTCACACCACGGTCTCCTGGCGACTCAAGGCGGTGGTTGATACTGAAGAGACCTCCGACGCCTACCATGTCGAGAGGGAAATTCAGATCTTCACCTCGGCCTAGGGGTTCTTCCCTTCCGACGTCTGACTTCCACTGCCCCGTTCGTGACTAGCACTCCACCAGCGATTGAGCCGTTGACCGATCTCTTGTTCGGCCCCCTCTTCGCTGGGCTGATAATAGCGCCTGCCTTTTAGAGACGGCGGAAGATACTCTTGCTCTTCGAAATGGCCGCCATAGTCGTGGGAATACTTGTAGTCCTTGCCGTATCCCATGTCCTTCATCATTCCAGTGACGGCGTTCCGAAGATGGATCGGCACCGGCTCGTTGGCCTGCTCTCGAACATCCCGCATGGCCTGGTTCAATGCTGCGTAGGCCGAGTTGCTTTTAGGCGCGGTCGCCAGGTAGACGGTCGCCTCGGCCAGGGGAATGCGCCCCTCGGGCATGCCCAAGAAATGGACCGCCTGTTGGGCCGCCATCGCCACCGACAGCGCCTGGGGCTCGGCCAACCCGATGTCTTCGGAGGCTAAGATCACCAGTCGCCGGGCGATGAATAGCGGGTCCTCTCCAGATTCGATCATCCGGGCCAACCAATAGAGCGCCCCATCGGGCGACGAGCCTCTCACCGATTTGATGAAAGCCGATATTGTGTCGTAATGGCTCTCTCCCGCTTTGTCGTACATCGGAGAGCGCCGTTGCAGGGCGTCTGCGATCGTATCAATATCGATGAGCCGGTTCCCCTCGGCGTCGGGCGTGCAGGCGTAGGCCGCGGTCTCCAGCGCGTTCAGGGCGATGCGGGCGTCTCCGTTGGCGATGTTCACAAGATGGTCCATGGCGTCATCGGCCAACGTGACGTGCAACGGACCCAGTCCCCTCATCTGGTCAGACAAGGCCCGGTTTACGATGGCTTCCATCTGTTCCGGGGCCAGACTCTGAAGCGTGAACACCCGGCAGCGGGACAGCAGTGGTGCGATGACCTCAAAGGACGGGTTCTCAGTGGTCGCGCCGATGAATGTGACGGTGCCGTCCTCAACATGAGGCAGTATGACATCCTGTTGGGCTTTGTTGAACCGGTGAATCTCGTCCACGAACAGGATCGTTGCCTGTTGGTGCATGCCCTTGCGGTCGCGGGCCTCGGATACGATGCGCCGCAGGTCGGCCACCCCAGAAGTGACGGCGCTGACCGGTTGAAAATCGGCCTGGGTGGCTGTGGCGATCAACCGAGCCAAGGTGGTCTTTCCTGTGCCTGGCGGTCCCCACAGGATGACGGACGGCATCCGCCCGGCGGCGAGGGATTTCAGCAGAACACGGCTAGGATCAACGATCTGGTCTTGCCCCACGAACTCGTCAAAGGTCCGGGGCCGCATCCGTTCCGCAAGCGGGGCGTCCTTCTCCGCCTGGACCTTCCTGCCATGCTCGAACAGTGATTCAGATGAGCTCATGGGTCTTCACTTTGCAGCTGGACGGCTGGGCGGCTGGACTACTGGAATCTGGGCATCACTTCTTTGGCGAATAGCCGCATCGACGATTCCACCTCGGCATGGGGCAACATCCCGCCGATGTTGAACCAACACATGAATTCTTGCGGCTCGTACATCTCTTTGAATCTTTCCAGTTTGGCGGCTACTTGGTCCGGAGTGCCCACGGCGGCAAACTCCTCCATGACACTCTCGGAAGTCAGGCTGTCGGCCCGGCTGGAACCCCGGCTGGCGCCCCGAGCTGCACCGATGTCCCGGAGAGTTCCCAGGTAGTTATCGATTGTCTTTTCAAAGCCGGCCCTGGCTGTCTTCTCGTCGGCGGCCACGTGCGTGGGTACGTTGACGTTGACCTTCAGTTTTGCAGTGTCGTAGCCGTTCTCCGCCAGTTCCGCCCGGTAAGAAGCCAACCCGGCCAGTGCGCCTTCCGTGGTCACGATGGTGGGCGCAACCAATATATTGTGGCCCAATGACCCGACGATGCCAAATGTGTCGGCGCTATTGGCGGCCACGTACACCGGAGGATGGGGCTGCTGCACCGGCTTGGGCGTTACCGATATCTCTTTGGCTTGGTAGTACTTGCCCGTGTAGGTGAAGCCGTCTTTCTCCCAAGACCCAAGCACGAACTCAAGGCCTTCAATGAATCGGGCGCGCCCTTCTTCCTGGTCGATGCCGTACCCCTCATAGTGGCTGGGCATGGAGCCCCGGCCCACCCCGAAGATGGCCCGACCATTGGATAGAACATCCAACGTAGCCACATCCTCGGCCAGACGAACCGGCTGATGCAGTGGCAATAGGCTGACGGCGGTGCCAATACGGATGCGCTTGGTGGTCTGGGCGACAGCAGCCGCGATCATCAACGGGGCCGACATCACGGAGAACCGGGGATTGAAGTGCAACTCGGCCAGCCAGGCGGAGTCGAATCCCAGTTCGTCCGCCAATTGGCATTGGGCGATCGTGTCCTGGATGCGGGCGGCGGGAGTTTGGTCTACCGCGCACGGAAGTTGGTAGAAAACGCCGAACTCCATGTGAGACTCCTGTTAAACCAGAATAGGATGGCCGCCGGAACTGCGGCTCGCCTATTCTAATACAAACGCCTGCTCGTAGGGCAGGGGACGCCCCCATCCTAACCTTCACCATTGCGAGGAGGAAGGGACTCTTTGTCAGAGAGTCGGCGTTAGAGGGGGATGTTGCCGTGTTTCTTGGCTGGGAGGCTGTCGCGTTTGTTTCGCAGCATCTCCAGCGCCTTGATGATCTGCACCCGGGTCTCTGCCGGGTCGATCACGTCGTCAAGAAAGCCACGGCTGGCGGCGATGTACGGGGTGGTGAATTGATCCTGATATTCTTTGATCAGTTCCTGGCGTTTCTTGTCCGGGTCTTCCGCCCCTGAAATCTCGCTCCGGTATATTATGTTAACTGCGCCTTCAGCGCCCATGACAGCGATCTCCGCCGACGGCCAGGCCAGGTTGATGTCCGAACGAAGGTGCTTGCTGCTCATCACGATATAGGCGCCGCCATAGGCCTTGCGGATGATGACAGCAATCTTGGGCACCGTGGCCTCGGCGTAGGCAAAGATCAACTTGGCGCCGTGGCGGATGATTCCGCCGTATTCCTGGTCCACACCGGGCATGAATCCGGGCACATCCACCAAAGTCACGATGGGGATGTTGAAGCAGTCGCAGAACCGGATGAACCGCGCCGCCTTGACCGAAGCATCGATATCCAGAACTCCGGCTAGATACTCAGGTTGGTTGCCCACGATGCCCACTGACCGGCCATTCATGCGTGCGAATCCCACCACCACGTTGGGCGCGAAGTTCTGGTGAACCTCCATGAACTCTTCTTCGTCGATTATCTTGTCGATGATCTCCCGCATGTCATAGGGGCGGTTGGCGTCGTCGGGCACCAGGTAGCGCAGGTCAGGTTCCCTCCGGGTCGCTGGGTCGGCGGTCGCCTCTTGCGGGCTATCCTCCAGGTTGTTGCTGGGCAGAAAGCTGAGCAGACGCCGAACTTCATTGATGCACTCTTCTTCGGTCTCGTAGACGAACTGGGCCACGCCGCTACGGGTGGCATGGGTCGCTGCTCCGCCCAGGTCCTCGTGGGTCACCTCTTCTCCGGTCACCGCCTTGATGACATCGGGGCCGGTGATATACATCTGGCCGGTGCCCTTGACCATGAAGACGAAGTCGGTGATGGCTGGGGAGTAGACCGCGCCGCCGGCAGCAGGGCCGACGATCACGGAAATCTGGGGTATAACCCCGGAATACAAAGTGTTCCGCAGAAATATGTCGCCGTAAGCAGCCAGGCTCGTGACGCCTTCTTGGATGCGGGCCCCGCCAGAGTCGTTAAGCCCCACCACGGGACAACCGGCTTTGACCGCCAAATCCAACACCTTGCAGATCTTTTGGCTGACGGCCTCCGACAGTGAGCCGCCCATCACGGTGAAGTCTTGGGCGTAGGCGAAGACCTGGCGGCCCTCCACCTGGCCGTAACCAGTGACCACGGCGTCGCCGAGAACCTTGCGGTCGGCCAGACCGAAGTCGGTGGCCCGGTGAGTGACAAAGGCGTCCAGTTCTTCGAAGGTGCCGTCATCCATAAGCAGGGCCAGCCGTTCCCGGGCAGTTAGCTTGCCCCTGCTGTGCTGTTGGTCGATCCGCTCCTGGCCGCCGCCCTTCTGCGACTCTTGACGCATCGCGTCCAACGCGTCAATCTTCTCGTCGATCGGCCTTTTTTCAGCAGTCACAACCCCTCCCAGCAAGTTTCAAAGCGGACCACTCTGGTCCGCGCGCTTTCGATTGTCCAAGGGCGAATCACAAGCTCAATTTAGCCTGGATTCGCCGCGATTTAGGCACACATAATCCTGGTTCATCCTAGCAGACGCGTCGAACGAGGAGCAAGGAGTCTGGGCACGACCCGGAGTGATAAAATGAGGCTATTCTCAGGGGTTCGCAGATCGCTGATGTCCCTGATACCACCTCTTCGACCGATCTGGAGTTCACATACGATGCCCCGAGTCCACACCCCCATCTCCAGCCTGACCGTAGCTAACGGCGAGTCGCTTACCTGGGGCGTCCGCACCTACGTGATGGGCATCATCAATCTGACCCCCGACTCGTTCTCTGGCGACGGTTTGGGCTCGGGGAACGATCTGGTTGCAGCGGCTGTTGAGCAAGCCTTGCGGTTTCAAGATGAAGGCGCGGATATCTTGGACATCGGTTCCGAATCCACCCGTCCTGGCCACCAACGGGTCTCCCTAGATGATGAACTGCAAAGGCTGATGCCGGCCCTTGAAGCCGTGACCAACAATGTGGAATTGCCCATCAGCGTGGACACTTACAAAGCTGAGGTTGCCCGCCGCGCGGTTGAAGCTGGTGCTGTGATCATCAACGACATCTGGGGCTTGAAAGCAGAACCCCAGTTGGCCCAGGTGGCAGCCGAATCCGGCGCAGGATTGATCTTGATGCACAACCAACAGGGCACGGAGTACCGAGACTTGCTCCCGGATGTGATATCGAGCCTGCAGGCCAGCGTTGCGTTGGCGCTTGAAGCCGGTGTGCCCAAGGAAAACATCATCATCGACCCAGGCATCGGCTTCGGGAAAACCCCTGACCACAACCTGGCAATCTTGGCTGACCTGGAGAAACTGAAAAGCATCGGTTTGCCCATCCTGGTCGGCGCCTCCCGAAAGTCCACTTTGGGCCTATTATTGAACCTACCCCCGGACCAGCGGGTGGAGGGCACATCGGCCACGGTGGCTCTGGCTATCGCAGGGGGCGCAGACATCGTGCGCGTGCATGACGTCAAGGAAATGGTGCGGGTCTGCCGGGTCACCGACGCGGTGGTCCGAGGTTGGCGGCCTGACGGATGGAAGGCCAGTTGAGTGGCACAACCGCCTACCTGGGACTGGGGACCAATCTGGGCGATCGGCAGGAAAACCTGACCCAGGCGCTAAAGGGACTGGACGCCGGGCCAGAGTTAACAGTACTGCGGACCTCCGGCATCTACGAGACTGCCCCCTGGGGCTTAGCCGAGCAACCTGATTTCCTGAACATGGTGGCCGAGGTCTGCACTGGCCTATCCCCCCGCCAGTTGCTCGACTTCGTGAAAGACTTGGAACGGGAATTGGGCCGGGAAGCCGGACCCCGTTTTGGCCCCAGGCTCATCGACCTGGACATACTGATCTATGGGAGTGATGTGGTTGATGAGCCAGACCTGCGCATCCCCCACGCCAGCATGCACCTTCGGGCGTTCGTTTTGGTCCCATTGGCAGAATTGATCCCTGACCACATCCACCCCACCCTTGGTCTAACAATTGCCGATTTGGCCGGTGAAGTTGACGGTTTGGCGGGAGTCAGTCCGGTTGCCTAATCTCTAAGTGGCGAAATCGTACCTGAAATGAGTTAGCAGTCGGCGCGCCCAGTTGACAATTTCGCCCGGCTGACGCATGATTTCCATTCGGAACCACCCCACTTTCGCGAACGTTTAACGACGAAAAAAGCCTGCGCTGCCGAAACGTGGCGGCGACAGCAGTAAGGATAACGAGGAGACGGTCATGGCGGACAAGCAACTGGCTTTTGATGAAGAAGCCCGCACCAGGATGATGCGGGGCGTGGATGAGCTTAAGCGGGTGGTGGGCCTGACCCTGGGCCCCAGCGGTCGCAACGTGCTGCTTAGCCGAATGTTTGGCTTGCCAGTGGTCTGCAGCGACGGCGTCACCATTGCCAAAGAAGTTGAACTCCTTGATCCTTACGAAAATCTGGGGGCGCAGCTCGTCAAAGAAGCTGCCTCCAAGACCAACGACGCGGTCGGCGACGGCACGACTACCTCCGTGGTCCTGACCCAGTCAATCGTCCGCAACGGCTTCATGAACGTGGCATCCGGCGCCAATGGCATCGGCATCCGCGACGGAATCAACCAGGCCGTGGCCGCAGTGGTAGCCGAATTAAAATCCATGGCCATCCCCGTGGAGGGCCGTGAGCAGATCGCCAGGGTTGCCGCACTCTCCGCCCACGAAGAAGCCATCGCTCAATTGTTGGCGGATGCCCTCGACAAAGTGGGCAGGGATGGAGTGGTCACCATTGAAGAGTCCAAGTCTCTACTAGATGAATTGGAATTTGTGGAGGGAGTCCGCGTTGATCGCGGTTACCTGTCCCCTCATTTCGTTAGCGACACAGAGCGGATGGTAGCTGCCATCGAAGAGCCCATGTTCCTGATCACCGACCAGAAGATCAGCACCTCGAAAGATGTGATCGGAATCATGGAGAAATTGCTACAAGATGGAAAACGATCTCTGGTGATCATCGCCGAAGATGTAGATAGAGAGGCCCTGTCCACCCTGGTGGTCAACAAGCTGCGGGGCACGATCGATTGCGTTGCCATCAAGGCCCCCGGATTCGGAGAGCGCCGCAAGGCATTGCTGGAAGATATCGCCATCGTGACCGGTGGCACCGTCGTCAGCGCCGACCGGGGTCTCAAGGTTGAAGACGCCGAGATTTCCATGTTGGGAACCGCCCGACGGCTCATCGCCAGCAAAGACGAATCCACTATCGTTGAAGGCCGCGGCGACGAGCAGGCCATCAAAGACCGGTTGGAACAATTAAGGGTCCAGATCGAGGAGACCACTTCCGACTACGACCGTGAAAAACTGCAAGAGCGCATGGCCGCCTTGGTTGGCGGTGTTGCAGTGCTTAAGATTGGCGGTGCCACCGAACCTGAGATCAATGAGCGCAAATCTCGGGCTGAAGACGCCCTCTCGGCAACCAGGGCCGCCATTGAAGAAGGTATCGTGCCCGGCGGCGGAGTCGCTCTGGTTCGGGCCGGACAGGTCTTGGTCGATCTGGAAAAGACCCTGGAAGCCGAACAGGCTCTGGGCGTGCGCCTCGTTCGCGACTCCCTCAGCGCACCCCTGTTGCTCATCGCACAGAATGCCGGCCACGACGGCCCGGTGATCCTTGAAGGCGTGCGAAACGGAGAAGGTGACTGGGGCTTCGACGCCGACCGTGGGGAGTTCTGCCACCTGATCGAAGCAGGGATCATTGATCCGGTCAAAGTCACGCGGTCAGCCTTGGAGAACGCGGGCAGTATCGCCGGGATGATGATTACCACCGAGGCGATCATCACCGAGATTCCCGAGTTCGTGCCGCTGCCCGCAGACATCCAAGACTTCATGCACGACTAGCCCCGACATTTACTCGAACCAGCAACCCGAACCAGCAACCGCGACCAGGCGAAAACCGGCCCGGACCAGCTACTTACGGAACCCAGTGGCTGAACCCAGTGGCTGGCCGGGCTTAATTTTTGGATCAACAGATGCCGGCTACTCTACTGGACCGCGATTCCATCGGCCGCCTGATTGAAGGGTCTCCACCGCTGTTGGAGCAATACCTGTCTCTCGAGGCCCAGCTCCAGCCCAATGGATTCGACATGACGCTGCGGGAGGTGGCTCGGTTGACCACCCCCGGTGCCGTCGGAGCCGAGGACGCCAGCAGGGAGTTGTCTGAAACAGCGCCCTTTGAGTTTGACTCTAACGGCTGGGTAGATTTGGAGCCAGGGCCATTCTTGGTTACCTTCAATGAAGTGGTCAACCTGCCCCTGGACGTTATGGCCCTGGGCCGGCCCCGTTCCAGCCTGCTCCGCAGCGGCGCCGGAATTCACACGGCCGTCTGGGACGCCGGATACCATGGCCGTTCACAAGCCCTGCTAGTGGTCTACCACCCCGGCGGCTACCGGGTGCAGCGCGACGCCCGCCTGATGCAGTTGGTCTTCTTCCGCATGGAGACCGCCGTCAGCAGCGGCTACCAAGGCCGTTTCCAGTCGGAAAACATCTAGGATTTCTCCCCACCGCCAGTGCCTTGGCCGGACGTGATGCAAGAAACACAACAGATCCGGGACCAGATCAAAGATCAAGCCCTCAAGTGCGGGTTCGATCTGGTGCGAATCACCGGAGCCGATGAGTTCGTCAAAGACCGGGATGCCGCTCTAACCCGCATCGAGGCCGGGCAGATGGACGGCCTCCCCTGGTTCACCGAATCCCGAGTTCGGCGCGGCACAGACCCACAAGCTCTGCTCCCCGGCGTGCGTTCCATCATCTGTTTGGGTCTGAGTTACCTCGGTCAGGAAGGGCAAGAATCCGGATCCGGCAAAGGCACTGTGGCCCGCTATGCGCGGGTTAAAGACTATCACCGAACCATGAAGCGGCGGATGAAATCCTTCGTCCGCAGCTTGGAAGAACAGCTAGATATCCCGGTGGCGGCCAGATGGTACGTGGACGATGGACCCATGTTGGACCGGGCGGCGGCGGTGCGTTCGGGGCTGGGATGGTTCGGCAAGAGCACCAACGTCCTAACCCAGTCCTACGGTTCATGGGTGTTGCTGGGACAGGTGCTCACCGACCTCGACTTGGAACCGGACCAGCCACTGAAGAAAACCTGCGGGGCCTGTGTCCGTTGCATCGACGACTGCCCCACCGGAGCCATCGTCGCCCCGTACATCGTGGACAACGCCCGTTGCATCTCATATCAGACCATCGAGAACCGGGGTGTAATTCCATTGGAGATGCGGCCGCTCATCGGCGATTGGATCTTCGGATGCGACATCTGCCAGGATGTGTGCCCGGTCAATCTCAAAGCAGAACAGCCCAATCTGCCCATTCCGCCAGCAGAAGCCGTGGGACAGTCGGGGCAGCTCCCGTTGGCTGAGATATTGGCCATGACCGAAGAGGAGTTTCGGAACCGTTTTCAGGGCACCTCAATCATGCGGGCCAAACGCGTTGGCTTGCAGAAGAACGCCTGTGTGGCGCTGGGCAACCAGCGGGACGAGTCTGGGGTGGCGGCGTTGGGGACTGCATTGAAAACCGCTGATCCGTTGGTGCGCGGCCATGCTGCCTGGGCCCTGGGTCAGATCGCTACTTCCGAAGCAATCGACGCACTGGAGCAAGCGTTGGCGTCCGAATCAGATCCTTATGTCCAAGAAGAGACCGGAGCGGCGCTTCTGGTAGCTCGCAATCGCGAAGTTCGCTAAAAGATTCCCGGCTGATCTGGAATCGTCTTCTAACGGGTTTGGGTCGGTTGCCCCTGCTCGGCTTCCGTGCGAGGACGTTTGCTCTTCCGAGTTCCAGAGCGGCGGCGCTGGTTGTTCAATGTCGCTGTGAAATCCGTGGGGACGTATTCCTTGCCGAAGTGGAGCTTCTTCATCTCTTCTTCGATCAATATGAAATCGTTCTTGGGAAGCAGGTGAAGATTACCCTGGAATGCCATGTACCAATCCTCGGGATTCCACCGCCTCACGTATTCCAGGCGCGGCGCCAACAGATTGGCGTCGATCAACTGGTGGTCCTCTAAAATCACACCGGGTTTAAGCTTTATATGGTAGGGAAAACCCGTGCTCCCCTCGTTTACCCAGATCTGCTCTTCAGCTTCATAGAAGGAAGACATCGCGGTTGCGGTGGCCGCGAACCGGCGCACATGCGAGATATAAAGCAGCACGCGGTCGCCTTCGGTGATCCGTTGCATCTTGCGGCGGTGTTGGGCCTTCAGACCCAAAAGAGTGAATTCTCGCTTTTGGGTGATGCGGAAATTCTCCTCGTTATTAATCATCATCCAGAAATTACTTGGCATGTGTACCTCTGAGCGGCAAAACGTCTGCCCAAATGTGCCATTCGGCAACCTTGATATTCTATCATGATAAATACTATTATTGCCTTGTGGGTTCTCGTGCGGATCCTCCCGGATTCCGTATTAAAGTCAACTGGTATTGTTATGTCACCCCGAATTGTTGTAATATCAGAAAGGACCATACTTGGCACTCCCTCCACACCCATCACACGAGGATCGGATTAAATGACCACGGGACAACGGGATATTGCTATTGTCGGGGTGGCCGAATCGGACGTCATGGGCAATGTCCCGAACAAGTCCTCTCTACAGCACCATGCCGAGGCGGCCCACAATGCGTTAGAGGACGCCGGTCTTTCCAAGAGCGACGTTGGCGGTGTTTTAACCGCTGGGGGCTCCACTCTGGCGACCGCCGAATATCTGGGGATCCACCCCACTTTCACGGACAGCACTACAGTTGGCGGATCATCATTCGTTATCCACGTGGCTCACGCCATCGCTGCGATCCGGGCTGGTTACTGTGAGGTGGCGTTGATCACCCATGGGCAAGCAGGCCGGTCGGCCAGGGCCCGGTTTCCCGCCGACGGCAACCTGCCTTTCTCCCAGTACGAGGCGCCTTACGGGATCATCGGCGCACCCATCAACTACTCCCTGGCGTGTTCACGGTACATGCACCAATACGGGGAAGACCGCACTCGGCAGGGCATGGCCGAGATTGCGGTGGCCACGCGGAAATGGGCCAACCTAAATCCCAAAGCCATGATGCAAGACACCACGATGAGCTTTGACGAGTACCACGATTCCCGGTGGGTGTCCTGGCCCTTTCATCTCTTGGACTGCTGTTTGGTCACCGACTCGGGGGCGGCCATTATCGTTACCACTGCCGAGCGGGCTAAGAGTCTCAAGAAAGCGCCCGTTTGGGTGTTGGGAGCCGGCGAAGGGCACGACCACAACATAGTTAGCCAGATGCCCGACTACACATCAACTTGGGCCCGCAGGTCTGGGCCACTGTCGATGCAGCGGGCAGGCATCACCCACGATGACCTGGACCTGACGATGATTTACGACTCTTTCACCTACACGGTGATGGCAACCCTGGAAAGCATGGGGTTCTGCGGGCCCGGAGAATCTCCGGACTTTGTGGCCAATCAGAGGACCGCTCCTGGCGGGGATTTTTCACTGAACACCAACGGCGGTGGCCTGTCATACACCCATCCCGGCATGTATGGGAGCTTCCTATTGGTGGAGGCGGTCCGCCAGCTGAGGGGCGAGGCCGGAGACCGGCAAGTCAAAAGCAAACGAGACTCCAGCCAGAACGCCAAATTGGCCATCGTCAACGGCACCGGCGGGTCTTTGTCTTCCACTGGAACCGTGGTGCTGGCGACAGACTAGAAATGGAGCTCGAACAGAACTCGAATAGAACAACTATCACACATTAATTGCACGTTTCATCCCGATTCAGAGCTCTTGTCAAAACCTGTGGAAATTCCCTTCCAGGCTAATGGCGGATCAGTCCGCCGCAGCCGCCA
>JAQBXL010000079.1 GCA_027624135.1 Chloroflexota bacterium | reverse complement strand
GGTCTAGGGCTTTCTCCACGGCGTAGAGGGCGCCGGAAGCACCTTTGTAACCCAGCGAATGGGCGATTTCCTCGTAGGTATTCCCGGCCATGCGCAGTTCCAGGGCTTGGACGCTTTTTCCCACAGCACCTATGCGCCGCGGTGATGTCTTACTTTCGGGCATCCAAAACCCGTTTGACCTTCATGTGGGAAACCTTGATTCCGTCTTCGGCGAATAACGTGGCAGCGATTGTCCGGTGGCCACCGCTATCGGGCCTATCCGCAATTTCTGCTATCAGGTCGTCTACCTGGGCTGGCTCCAGCGCCATCGGTGAAGCCGATTCTTTGTGTAACACCCCTTCCGGTGCCACGAACTTCGACGATGCAGCTGTTACACCATCTTCAGGGCATACGGGGACTGGGGCGACGCTCTCAACATTCGGGTCGGTGATGTTGATAAGCTCCGAGTCGTCGGGAAGCAGCATGACCAACTGACCGTCCGATTGGATCAGGACATTCGAGAGGTCTCCATCATCGGGGTGCAACACGGTGACGGGCGTCATGTCCTGGACGTTGGAACACTTCGGTATAGGTGTTACACCGGCCAACGGGGCGGCAGCGGCCAATGGCGGGACATACGGACGCCTGGCCTGGCCTGGGGCCTTGCCATCTGAGAATTTTGCTTCACAAGCCCCTGTTCCACCAAAGGTGAAATACACGTCTATTCCGGCTTCGCATAGGTCATAGTCCAGCTTTCGCCATTCGTCTTGAACCGCTTTGTCCCTTTTCAGCAAGGCACCTGAGAGCCGAACGACCTTGACCCACCGGTGTTCGGTCACGTAACACCGAACCTGGGACGGCGTAATGTCTTTGTGCCGGTCGGGCGCGAATGCCAGGAAAGGCAGAAAGGGGCTGCGGCGTCGTTCAAAGGTCATAATTAATCCTCTTACGGCTGTCGCGTCATTTCGAGGGAACCAGCCGTGTCGTAGCAGGCTTCAATTCGGGACTTCCACTCGTGCTTCTTAGCGTCGTCAAGGAAGTCCCAACCCAAAAGTTCCAGCAGCAGGTCAGGTCGTTCGTGGGTAGCGCATGCATCGGCCAATGCCTTTTTGAGACCCGTCTGCTGTCGGTCTGAAAATTCTGGTTCCGAACACTCTAACGCTGCCCAATCGCAGAGCCGTTCATGAGCTTTGAATTTTTTAGATTCTGGGACGGTAGATGAAAGAGGCGGGGATGCTGAGGGAGGCGGGGATGCTGAGGGAGGAGGCACCGTCGACTCTTCCAAGGAACCAGCAATTTGTGTTGCCTTGTCGGCGTTCTTCGATATCGGTTTTTCTTCAAAATTTGAACAAGATGCGCCTGACTGTTCTTTTACGATTACATTACGGTTCTTTGACGGTTCATTACGGTTCTGTCGGATGCGAGCATCCTCTTTTTGGTCTACAGCGTCCGGTTTTCCTACCACATCATCCGGTTTTAAGTCCGCAACATCCGGTTTAATGTCCGTAGCGTCCGGTTTTTGAGTAAGCGTCGTAGATGACGCGGTCAAACATGACAACTTCGTTGGGTCCGGGGAAGCACCGTTCTTCCGCCCCTCCTTTTCTGCCTTGATTCGCTCATTTTGAACAGCGGCAGCTTCGGCAATCTTCTGTGTATCGAGGAAATAGTTGTTGACTCGTCCTCGGCCTCGTCCAATATCCACTTGGAGCCATCCATCTTCCGTGAGGCCCCGCAGATGGTTACGCAGGTTTCGTGTTGAAATTGATGCCCTATGGGCCAGAAGAGCTTCCGACGGCCAACAATAACCATCCTCGTCGGCATGTTCGCCTATCGTTACCAAAACCAATTTGCGGCCGGGCGCCATTTTTAGGTACAGAATGTCGCCCACGATTTTGTAACTCATCACGTTTGGCAGTCAGCGTCGACTTCGTCGCCCATCCCACCTTTGAGCCATTGTTCGAATGTGTCTCGGTGGACTAGGAATCGTTTTCCAATCCGGCGGCAACCCGGCAGCGTTCCGCTGTTGGCACGCTGATATAAAAGAGCCTCGCTTAACCCTGTCTGCATCGCCAGCAATGGTATGGACACCGCCATCGTCTCTGCATTTGCTCCTACCATATAGTCCTCCTGTGTTCCATTGGGTTAGGGATGGCCGCCCTGTCTCAAGGAGTATAGGAAAAAGTAATAAACTGTGCTAGATTTAAAACAGTGAGTAACACAGTGGGAAAGTGGCCTATGAATCAGCACCTACATTCAATAGATCCTGAAGTTGGCGCCACGGCTGGTTATTGGCATGTAGCGGAAGACGGCCACATCTGGATTCCCGACCTTCGCCTATCGGCTGCCAATAAGGGATTCGTCAAGGGGGCGTTCGGCCTTCGGCTCCCTGCCGCCTATGACGGCCCATGGCTCCTTCCGAAGAACAACCCCATGAAAAGGTATTCGGTGCTTAGAAGCCGCGACGTTCTTCATGACTTCGTCCGGCTGGCCAAAACACCGGAACAGAAAACATTTCTTGGGTTTGCTGACAAATGGGGACAACTTGGTGGCAAATTTCCAGTTGTCGACCCGTCTAACAATTTGCTCTTGGCTGAACCGCTGATGCTGTGGGAAGAAGAGTCATGCTTGTTGGCTACTCTTTGGCAGACCTGGGATGCTGTTCGAACCCTATCGACGAAGGGTATGCCAACCGATGAACATCTGCTGGCGAAATCGCACCTGCAAGACCGGGTCATATGGACTTCAGCTAATAGGGTCTTATTCTCTTGGCCGAATCCAATTAGTCGTCGTGAAGTAATCGCCTACGGCGCCACCCCTCAAGGGTTGAGTTTGCTCGAAAGGTGGAAAGCGGGTGACACCATTGAACCGGCGCGATTTTACGTACACAAGCAAATAAATCGGTGCCTGAATGGGCACGTGCAGATGCAGGTTGCTACATTTCAAAACAGCAAGATTAGGTTCGTTCCGGATTCTCTTCGTACTGCCATCTACATGCATTTCGCATTCGAGTTAGCAGGAACCGAAGGGAATGAGCGTACGTGTCTCAATCCCCGTTGCCCTAATGGGGGTGTGTTCTTCCCCACTCGACGTGACAAACAATATTGCGACACACGTTGCAGGGATTTGGCGGGGTATCACCGGCGCAAGAATGCAAACTGAAATACTAGGAGTAACTCATGAACGGTTCAATTAGGCAGCGGTCAAATAGGCAGCGGTCAAAAGGCGCCTGGCAACTTAGGTACGATGCGCCGCCAGACGGCACTGGTAAACGGCGGTACATCAGCGAGACCGTCAAGGGCAACAAAAAAGATGCCGAAATTATGAAGGAAGTAGACATCGACAAATAAGAACAAAGGCCCAGGGCTGTAACCCTGGGCCGAGCGAGAAGCGCACCCACCCTCGATTAAAAAGATAAGGAGAACCTCTCATGGCTAGGTTACAACAAACCGGCTCGTCCAAGAAATCCCGATATGGCGGCGGCAGCATCACCAAACTCCCATCAGGCAGTTGGATAGTAAAGTGGTACGGCCCCGCCGACCAAGATGGCAACCGCAAGCGGCTGGCCCACACCGTCAAAAGTTCCAAGGGTGCCGCCAACAAGAAACTGCGTGAACTTCAATCAGCAGTTGATGATGGCACTCACGTCGATAAATCCAAGGTTACAGTCAAGGAGTTCGCAGCCACCTGGATGGAAACCTACGTGGCGACCAACTGCACCCTGCGAACTGCCAAGGGCTACCAAGGCAACATTGACCGCTATATCATCCCTTACATCGGCAAAGTCGCTGTCCAGAATCTGGCCACGACCCAAATCCAGGGCATCTATGCAGTGCTGCTGGAACGTGGGCTGAGTCATACCACTGTCCTGCACACGCACCGCGTCCTCAAGCAGATTCTGGGATATGCCGTGAAATCCAATCCTCCAGTGATTGCCAAAAATCCAGCCGATGCTGCAACGCCGCCAAAGCGGGAGAAGAAGCAGATGGCAATGTGGGACGTGCCGACCATTCATCGATTCCTTGATGAGTCCAAGGGAACCCGCTACGGCCATATCTTCGACTTCGCCATCAACACCGGTATGCGCCGCAGCGAAATCTGCGGGTTGAGATGGTATGCCGTTGACCTAGTTGCCGGTCGTCTGGAAGTCGTCGCCACGCTTCAGCAGATACGCGGTCACGGCTTGGTTACTGGCGCGCCGAAAACCAAAAAATCCCGTCGGAACCTCACGCTGTCATCCGATACAGTCGCACTGTTGCAGGCGGTGCAAGGGGCGCAGATTCTTGCCAAAGACGACGCCGGGCCGCTGTGGCAGAACACCGGTTACGTGTTCGCCCAAGCCAATGGGTCTCCGGTACTGCCCGACAGCCTCACCGCAGGGTTTGCTGCGCTGGTCAAGGAACTAGAACTACCCCACTTGAGCTTTCACGGCTTGAGGCACGGCAACGCGACCTTGGCCCTGCTTGCTGGCATCAACCCGAAGATAGTGTCTGAGGCGCTGGGTCACTCCAGCGTCACGATTACCTTGGATACTTACTCCCACGTCCTGCCCAACATGCAAGATGGGATGGCAAATGCGGTGGCGACTCTACTGAAGCGGAGTACTAACATCGATTAACAGCGGACAGCGGGGAAAATTAGAGCCTCCCAGACTTCGGTCTGGGAGGCTTTTCCATTGACCAAATCGTTGACCAAGATTGCCAAGGCGGTACCCGACCAGACGGACGTATTGGTGCAACCTAGAAGTAACTTACCAAGTTCACGGGGCTAGACGGACGCTTTAGTACGCACGGCGACTGTTTTCAAGACCGTCGCTTTCGTCCACTCAGCCACCCCTCCAAAAGGTTGCGGTGAGCCTGGGGCCGACGCGTGGACGAATCCGGCCCGCCCGTCTATTGTAACGACTAAGAAGCTGGCGTCATAGGTGTTTCGGCGCTTCGAGGCCGAGACCATTGAGCCAGCGGGAGAACGATCCCAGTAGGGGCTCCGCCACGCTTGATTCGTCTTGACACCCCCATAGGGCGATGCTAGAATCAGGCGCGATTCGAGGGTGGGATTTTATGTAATTTGAAACCTCGTTTTTGACCGATTTCGCTTTGGAAAACCCTACCGGCTTCCCGGATTCATCGATCGGTGATCCGCATCGGTGGACCCGGCCGCATAACCTGAAGGAAGGTGGAGCATGCCCCCAGAGATCATAAAAGGACTCAAGGATGTCTACTTCGACACTACTAAGTCCAGCTTTATCGACGGCCAAGTTGGAAAACTGCTATACCGTGGCTACAACATCCACGACTTGGCCGAGAAGTCGACCTTCGAAGAAGTCGTCTACCTCCTTCTCTATGGCAAGCTCCCCAACAAGAAGGAACTAGCTGATTTCGACGCCGTGCTGCGGGCGAACCGGATAATTCCCAACGAGGTCATCCAGGTTCTGGACCTGGTCAAGAATAGCCACCCGATGGACGCGCTCCGGACCGGCATCTCAGCCCTCAGCGCGTTCGAACCGGAAGTGACCGACAACTCAGTGGAAGCGACCATTCGCAAGGGCATCCGGCTCACGGCGATGGGTCCCACGATCGTTGCTGCCCACCACCGCTTGAGACATGGCCTGGAGCCAGTGGCGCCCAACCCGGACCTGAACCATGCCGGGAACTTCCTTTACATGCTTCTTGGCGAACTCCCTGATCAAGAAACCACCGACCTGCTGGACGTAGACTTTATCCTACACGCGGAGCATGGACCAAACGCATCGGCCTTTGCTGCCAGGGTGACGGCTTCCACCGCATCAGACCTCCACTCTGCCGTAGTCACCGGCGTGGGCACCTTGAAGGGTCCCGCCCACGGTGGGGCTGCCGAAGAGGTCATGAAGATGGCCTTGGATATCGGCAATCCGGAGAACGCCGCTGAGTACGCCAAGAACCTGCTGGACAACGGCGAACGAATCATGGGGTTCGGACATCGGGTCTACCGGGCGGAAGATCCCCGGGCCAGGCACCTGCGCGAACGATCGAAGGTCCTTGGCGAGAAGAGCGGCCACCCGGAGTGGTTCCAGATACTCCAGCATCTCGAAGAAAACACTATGGTGCCGTACCGCTCCAAGGGCATCTGCGTGAACGTAGACTTCTTCGCTGGGTCCATCTATTACCTATTGGGAATTCCCGATGATCTGTTCATCTCCATATTCGCTCTCGGGCGCATCCCCGGGTGGACGTTGCAGTGTATGGAGCAGTATCAAGACAACATATTGCTCCGACCGCTCACGGAATACATCGGAGAGATGGACCTTGAATACACGCCCATAGAGCAACGGGCGTAAACCGGATACGGTCCCGGATACGTTCGATGAAAACCTCACAAAAGGGGCCGACACGGCCCCTTTTGTTTTGGCGCCGCAAACTTACGGCAGGGATTTCGACCAACGGCTTATGAGCGCGGAATCAGAAGTCAGACGGCGCATTCAAGAGCGAGTCAGGATAACCTTCGCCGCGTTCATGGAGATTGCCCTCTACTGGCCCCGGGGCGGTTATTACACATCCCGGGAGCCGATCGGGGCACATGGGGACTACTACACCAGCCCGGCGGTGCATCCAGCATTTGGCGCGCTTCTAGCGGTCCAGCTCTACCAGATGTGGCAGTTGTTGGACCGGCCTGCTCCCTTTACGATCCTAGAACCCGGCGCCGGAAGCGGACTACTCTGCCGGGACATCAGTTCCTACGCCAAAAAACTACCCGGCGATTTCGCCGCCTCCCTCCATTACGTTTGTCTGGACCGTCGCATCGCCGGACCGATCGAGTCCGGACTTGCCAAGACAAGCCGGGTGTTGGCCGACGGCGTGCCGTTTAGGGGTCTGCAGGGCTGCGTCCTGTCCAACGAATACCTGGACGCCTTCCCCGTGCATCAGGTGGTCATGACCACTGATGGCCTGAAGGAAGTCTATATTGGACTCGAAGATGGGAAGCTGGTGGAACTTACCGGCGAGCCGTCGGATCCTAGGCTGGCCGCCCGGTTTGAGGGACTTGGGATAACCCTAGCGCAAGGTCAGACCGCCGAGGTCAATCTGACGCTGGACCGTTGCTATCAGGACATCGCAGCCGCAATGGATCGCGGGTTCGTACTCAGCATCGACTATGGCCGTACCGCCCAAGACCTTTACGATCCAGAACGGAGGTTCAGAGGGACCCTAGTTACCTACCAACAGCACATCCAGACCGACTCCCCCCTGACCCGGATCGGCAGTCAAGATATCACCGCCCAGGTGGATTTCACATCGGCGGCCCAGGCCGGGGAAGATGCCAGACTGGACACGTTAGGGCTGGTGACACAGCGGGAGTTCCTGTCCAATCTGAACCTGGACTACTGGCTGCAATATCTGAGAGATACCAGCCTATTGCCGCGCCAGATGCAGGCTAACCGTGCTGGAATCTTGGACCTGGTTCGGCCGGAAGGATTGGGCGACTTTAAGATTCTGGCCCAAGGTAAGAATGTCGGAAAACCAGAACTGTGGGGCCTAAACCAGTCCACCGAAGCCACGGAACTAGTGAAGAGCCTGCCGGTCCCAACTTTGACCGACCGGCACATCTCTCTACCGGACGGCAGATCGTCAGGAAGCGAGGTTGAATTCGAGGCATTTTGGCCGTTGACTGACTCTGAAACTTCTGAAGGGCCTGATGGCATGCCGTCCCGCTAATGATGCTCTTTGATCCATCGTTTTCGGCGCCGAGATCGATCGATGGCTGATGGACTTGCTTGCCCATATATGGAACTTTGTTCGGAAGTTTTCGGTTAAAGGCCGAACATTGACCGGATTAACGGCCTGCGGTTTTTACCCTGCGGCGAAGGTCCGTGTAGACACATGACCGGCCAATACGGACATCAATAAGAACCTATGTCCATCTGGCGGGAAAAGCTTTAAATAGGTTGAAAATCGTCTATGCGCTAGCTAGGTAATCTACATGACATATGATTATGCTGGTGTCATGGAAGTTACGATAACGGAAGCAGCAAGGCGCTTAGGTATCTCCGAACGAACGGTTAGACGTCGGCTACACACCGGCGATCTGATGGGGAGCCAAACCGCGACACCGCAAGGGTTCGTCTGGACGATTGAATTGCCAGATGACATGCCGCACGACCAGGCAATTGGCCATGATAATGGCAATTCGGATTCAGGCGAAGTTGGAGTCCTAAGAGAATTTGTGGCGGTTTTGAATCATCAGGTCGATGCTAAAGACCAGCAAATCAAAGAGCTCCATATCCTGATGCAGCAAATTCAAGTTGCGTTGCCGTTGCCTAAAGAAAACGGACGTCCCTGGTGGCGGTTATGGTAGAGGAATTCTCCCACTAGTGGCTTCGAACCCGCGCTGTTTCCCAGTTTTGTTTCAGGTAGACAGATTTCGAGGCATTTTGGCACTTACCGGCATCGATTCAGGGAAAGGCCAAGATTCTTGAGGCGAGTTCCGCAGCCAAGGCATTTGATTGGACCGATGCTCAGCCCCCGAGAGAACTTTTCCCTCGGGCGCTGAGCATTAGCAATGATTAGCTGCTCTCGGCTGGTGACTTTCGACGGCTAGACCCTCTTAACATCACTAGTGTGGTGCTACGAAGTGGGCTAATTTACAGTTTGGACGGCAGCGTGACGGGTCTCTTCGACACCGTCCAAAAATGCCCACCATGCATCCAAGGCGGACCCTAGAGCGGCCTCTACGACGGCTTCGTGGCCTGGTTGGGTGCTGGTCTCAATATCATGAGCTTCTCTTGCTGAATGCTCTTCGTCGAGGGTGCTGTGGAATTCAAAGAATTTGAGAGATTGCTCGCTGTTTAATCCGTAGAATTCTCGAAGACCCCTAATCTTCTCCAAAGCCACTTTCGGAACCTGCGCCTCATAGGCATACATGGCTGCTAGGCCCTCTTGGAATCTCCCTTCGTTACAAATTTTGGCGTAGGTGTCGAGTAAAGCCTGGGTTGTCGCGAATACCGGTGAGCTTTCGACTGAACTCTCGTCAAGTCCCAGTTCAGAACAAAAGTCTAACCATAGCCGCCGGTGGTTCTCGGGGCCGTGTTCCTCGTCCCAAAGGTTATCCAAGATATTCTGGCGGACCTCCCGGTCTGGGCAGCAGGTGTGGATCGCGCTCAGATATCGTGGGAAATTGGACTCAAAGAAATAATATTGGGCTGCGTAGATCCTTAGGTCGTCCAAGGTTAACTCGCCAGCTTGCCAGGCCTGATAAAAGGGGTGGGTCAATAGTGACTTCCTGTCTATTTCTTGTTCCAATCTAATTAAAATACTTTGGTTCTCCATGTAGTCCTCTCTAGTTTTTACTGGTTTTTAAAGATTAGTGTATTTACTTAACGCACGGGATGACTATAACGAGAGTAATCTCCGTTCGCCACTTTGGCGTCCTGAGTGGCAATGCCGGCAAGGTCAGGAGTGGTTATTATCGAGCGTGCTGCCGGAACCTTCCGATCTGTACCTTCCCAACTGTAATACCCCTTCAGCAGCGTGGCGATCATTACGTGAGATTACAGGAACCCCTGAGTTTGCCCCTATTCATCGAGTTCACCGCCACCCTCCTCCTCTGGCTCCTTGTCCACATCATCTCCAGGCGGCTCGTCAGGCGCCTGGACGCGGCCTGAAGGCATGGGCTGGCAGCGGACCGCCGTGGTTAGAAAGCCGCTGTGGGCAATCATCCGGTGGTCTGGACGGACGCTCCTTTCAGTAACGTGCCAGGTGCGCAACAGGGTTTCCAACGACTGGATCATCTGAAACCGGCCATCTTCTTCCAGTGCCAACACCAGTCGCTGCACCTGAATAATGGTGGGCATAAAGCTAAGCAGGATCCCGCCCATCACCAGGGCGTCGCCGATCCCGGATATGGCCTGCCATGGTTCGGGCACGTCCAAGACCACTCGGTCAACATCCCGTTCGGCGATGCCCTCGTAGATGTTGCCGATCTTAACCTCAAGGTTGGAAGTGTCTGGCGTGACTCGTTCGATGTTCCGCATCGCCTTGGGCAGCACGGACTCGTCTATCTCGTAATTGATCACCTTGCCGGTGTTTCCCACCGCCCGGAGCAGCGCTGAAGTAAGAGCGCCTGAGCCAAGTCCGCCTTCGATCACCGTGGCGCCGGGGAAGATGTCGGCAAAATTGATGATATTGCCCAGGTCTTTGGGGTAGATGATCTGGGGACCTCGTGGCATCTGGCGCACGAAGTCGCCCAGGGTTGGCTGTACCGCCAGGAGGGTGTGACCCTTGTCGGTGCGGTACCATCCGCCGATGCTGCTGCCGATCATTTGGTCGTGCTGCAGCCGGCCTAGGTGGCAATGATAAGTGTCACCCTCGGCCAGAGTTATCATATACCGGCGTTCCTTGCGGTCGATGAGCAGTGCCAGGTCGCCTACTTGAAAACAGTTTTTGCCGGTTTGAGTTTGGGTCTGGGTCAAATCTGAGGTCCGCCTTGTTCGTAAGTCACTACTGATCTCGGTCGTGTCTAAAATCCGGTGCCTGATATTGTACGGCATCGGGTACGCTATCGGGTACGTCATCTGCTGTTGCTGTCAGACTCTCCCAAGACTGGCCCAACCCCGATGACGGCGCGCCTTTAATGGCCGAGATTTCCTGGGCTAGAGTATTACCCAGAGATTAAACCCGACTGATTCTAACTGCCCCTCGCTTGGGCTGAAACGTTGTTTAGATATGGAAAACGATCAATTTACCCTGGATGAAGCTAATGGCTTGGTTCCATGGTTGGAGGAGACCTTTCAGAGGTTGGAACTTGGCCGTCAGGAATATGTTTCACTTCAGGAGCGCCTCAAAAATCTGCTTCAGGAGTCGACTGGTGACGCACCCTCCAACGATGTCGAGGAGATTACCGAGACCAAGGCAAGTGTGGCTCGCTTGGCCCGGCAGATTGAGGACGGAGTCGAAGAGATACTGGACCGGGGAATAATCGTCCGAACCGTCGACACAGGCCTGGTGGATTTTCCGTCACAGCGAGAGGGCCGGGAGGTCTATCTATGCTGGATACGCGGTGAAGAGCGGATCGATTTCTGGCACGAGACTGACCATGGCTTTGCCCACCGGCAGCCGCTGTAGGCATCGGACGGATACTTGGCGCCCGTTTATTATACTTTTAGGGCCTTAGGTATAATTACCGGGCAATGTTCTGTAGTTAAGTATAATAACGGGCCATTTCTATGGGCCGTGGCTCGAACCTGTCCTTCCTGTAGAGAAAGTCCTTTGCTGGAGTTCGGGATTGACTTCAGACACGTACGGTCGGGTTCCAAACCCGCCCCTATTCGCGAATCCCATTCATCAGCATGTGGCAGCGGTTTGGCCTAGATGAACCTTGCCCGCTCCGTTGGCTCAGCGGCGTGGTCGATATAAACGGTGATGACTTCGGTGAAGAAGTCGACCGCAGATGTGCCCTGCTCGCGTTGCCCCACGCCCGAAGCGCCGAGTCCGCCGAAGGGCAGATGCACCTCTCCGCCCAGCGTGGAAGCGTTGACGTGGACCATGCCGGTCTCAACAGTGTTTATGTATTCGTAGGCCTTTGTGATGTCTTTGGTGTAAACCGAGGATGAGAGTCCGAACTCCACCGAATTTGTGATGTCTATCGCCTCTTTCAGGTCTTTGGCTTTGAACACTGTCAGAACCGGGCCGAATATCTCCTCTTGGGCGATGCGCATGTCGGCTGAAACGTCGGTGAAGATGGTGGGTTCGACGTAATATCCCTGGTCATAGTCGCCGCCGCTCAGAGCACGGCCGCCATGAATCAGGTTGGCCCCTTCTTCGGTGCCGATTCCGATGTACTCCATGACTTTATCTTTCTGGCTCTGGCTGGCCAGGGGCGAAACGTCGATCTTCGGGTCGATGCCGTCGCCGATCGTGAGTTTGCTGGTCCGGTCGATCAGCTCGGCCATGAATCGATCGTAGACACCATCTTCCACGATGACCCGGCTGGTGGCGGTGCAGCGTTGCCCAGTGGAGCCAAACGCGCCCTGAACGATGCCGCTTAATGCCTTATCCATGTCGGCGTCAGCAAGGACGATCACGGCGTTCTTGCCGCCCATCTCGGCTTGGACCTTTTTCAGCCGCTTGGCGCTTTCAGCATAGATCTCGGTGCCGATCTCAGTTGAGCCGGTGAACGAGATGCCCTTGACGTCTCGACTCTCCACCAGGGCGTTGCCGACCTGTCCGCCCGGTCCGGTGACCAGATTCAGCACACCGGCTGGGAGGCCGGCCTCTTCGTAGATCTCGACCAGTTTCACCGCGCTCAGGGGCGTGGCGGAGGCCGGTTTGAAGATCAGGGCGTTGCCGCAGATGAGGGCCGGGGCAATCTTCCAGGCCGGTATGGCCAGGGGGAAGTTCCAGGGGGTGATGATGCCCACCACTCCCAAAGGACGGCGCGTTGTATAGGCCACGGTGTTGGGAAGTTCGGATGGCGTGCTATATCCGAACATACGGCGTCCCTCGCCAGCGGCGTACTCCATGATGTTCATGGCCCGCTTGACCTCGCCTTGGGCGTCGCCGATGGGCTTGCCCTCTTCGGTGGTGATGGTTTGGGCCATCTCGTCAGCCCGGCGTCCCAATATGTCCAGGGCTCTGTAGATGATTGCTGCACGGACTGGAGCGGGGGTGTTGGCCCATACGGCCAAGGCTTCCTTGGCAGCGGCAACGGCTCTTAGGGCGTCCTCTGCATTGGAGGTCTGGAACGCGCCCACTATCTGGTCGGTCCGGGCGGGGTTGTGGACCTGGTAAGTCCGGCCAGTGATCGACTCAACCCATTGACCGCCGATGTAGTTCTTGTGTGTCGTTATCTGTGTTGCCGCCATGAATTCCTTCCTCCGGCTTGAGCTTCACCCGAGCGCTAAATGTGTCGGGTTGGTTCGGTTTTAGCCGACATTCCCCAGATCAAACCGACTTTCCTGGATATAGCTCCCTCTGGGATAACGCCAACTATAATCACCAATTCCAAGGACGTCAAATGCGGCCTGATGCGCTCAACCCCCCGCTTTCATCCGGGATTCCCCAGATCAAGCCGACTTTCCTGGCTATAGCTCCCTCTGGGATACCGCCAAATATAATTCCGCGTTCCAAGATGTCGAATGCGGCCTGATTCGCTCAAATTCTCCGCTTTCGTGGTGTAACCACTGTACTGCCAAGCGTAAAATCCCAAAACCGCTGGTCTACGCCCAAGTCTCTCCCTTGGGAAGCCCCTTTGCCCTGGACAATCCCTTAACCGTCACCAATCCCGACGCTCCTAAAGCGGGTTAGCCAGGAGCCAGCCGAAGCTGACCAATTCGTTCCAGAATACCGCCCAGCATCTCCCGGTTCACCAACACTTCAGCTAGCTGGAATGCCAACCTCCTGGCATGGCACACCAACCGTCCTCCGGTCTTGATCATCCGGGTCTGCAGACTGGTCAGCGACCAGTGTTTCATCGCCTCCGGCAACACCAGCCTGCGCATGAAGTTACCCAAGTTATAGGCCATGATGAACAGCCCCAATCTCA
>JAQBXL010000078.1 GCA_027624135.1 Chloroflexota bacterium | reverse complement strand
CCCTCCTGGTGTTTGGTGCTGACACTACCAATTCACCTGAAGGGGTCTTTTCTTGCAAGCAATATTTATACGAGTTTTAGCTCTTTACCAAACTCCGGGATGACTCATGTTTTTTGTTGGTCATGCAATCGGCCCTATTCTTACCGTAGACTGCTCAGGGCATCTTGAGCCTTGGCTATAGTCGCGTCGATATCGGCCTCGGTGTGCGCGGTTGAAACGAATCCGGCTTCGAACTGAGAAGGCGCGATATAGACGCCGCGCTCCTGCATGGCGTGGAAGTAGCGGCCGTACATCGCTGTGTCGGAGCCTTCGGCGTGGGCCAAGCTTGTTACGGGGCCAGCATTGAAGAACCCGGTGTACATGGACCCGACTCGGTTGATCGTGGAAGGCATCTCCACGTCTTTAAAGGCCTTTGTCAGCCCGTCTGTCAACCGTTGGGCCAGTGTCTCCAACCGCTCATAGGCGCCCGGCTTCTGCAGTTCAGTCAAAGTGATGATACCCGCGCTCACCGCGAGGGGGTTGCCGGACAGGGTTCCCGCTTGGTACATGGCGCCAAGGGGGGCGACCATCTGCATCACGTCTTTTCGTCCGCCGTAGGCGCCCACCGGCAGTCCTCCGCCGATGATCTTGCCTAATGTGGTGATGTCCGGCGTTATGCCGTAGAGACCCTGCGCGCCGTTGGGTCCGACTCGGAATCCGGTGATTACTTCGTCGAAGAGGAGCAAAGCTCCATTTTCTTGGGTAATCTTGCGCAGCGACTCCAGGAATCCTTGGGCTGGGGGAACGACGCCCATGTTGCCAGCGACTGGCTCGACGATGATGGCGGCTATATCGTTGGGGTTGGCCAGGAAGAACTTTTCCACTGACTCGATGTCGTTATAGTCGGCGACCAGTGTCTCGCTGGCGTAAGACGCTGGAACCCCCGCGCTGGTTGGTATGCCGTGGGTCAAGAGGCCCGAACCAGCCTTGACCAATAGTCCGTCAGCGTGGCCGTGGTAGCAGCCGGCGAATTTAATCACCTTGTCGCGCCCAGTGAACGCGCGGGCCAGCCGGATGGCGGTCATGCAGGCCTCGGTGCCCGAGTTGACCAGCCGGACCATCTCAACCGACGGCAGGCTGCTGCAGATCATCTTGGCCAGCTCGACTTCCTGTTCCACCGGAGCGCCGAAGCTGGTGCCACCCTCGGCGGTTTTTGTCAGGGCTTCGACCACCGCCGGGTGGGCGTGTCCCAGGACCAATGGCCCCCAGGATCCCAGGTAGTCGATGTATTCGTTGCCGTCCACGTCCCAGACCCGAGCGCCCTGGCCTCGGGAGATGAAAGGCGGGGTGCCGCCCACGGACTTGAAGGACCGTACGGGGCTGTTAACGCCGCCGGGGATATATTTCTGAGCCTCGGCGAATAGTGCTTCCGACTTGCTAAGTTGCATGTTTGTTCCTGATTCAAGTTGGCTTATTGACATCAATAGAATAGGTCCCGGATCCTTCGGTAGGTGCGCTCGGAGCGGCGGCGGATTCCTCCGATGTCGACTCGGCGCAACTCATCGTCAATCTGATACAGGACTCGGAACCTCCCAACTCGGAGTCTGAATATATTTTCATCCACTCGCACCGCACTGGCTGGGCGGGGAGTTTCGGCCAAGGCCTCGATGGCGCCGAGAATCCTTGGGAAATCGTTCGCGGGTATCGAATTTAGCTCTCTTTGCACCCGGCGGCTGCGCAAGCGGACTTCGTAGGGTCCATTACTTGCCTCGCTCATAGTCCTTCAGACTAATTGCTTCGTCGTTGCTTTCCACCGCCTCCCGCACCGTGAGCACGTCCTCTAGGTCCTCCGGAGAACCCATCAGCCCTTCGAACCTCGGGAAATCTACGATCAACTCCCAGCGGTCACGAAATCCGCAGAGCAGGTCCTTTAGCGGTATTCCATATTTTCTGATCCCGCTGTCTAGGTCCAAATCTCTAGGAGAGCCTTTGGGCGGGGTACTGGCATATTTGTCGAAGATGATAGACGGAAAAACCCAAGCGCACTTCGGGTCCCCTTTTTCAAATTCAACTCCGACAATCATGAAATTCTTGCGGGGTTCAAAGTGGCCCATCTGGAACCAGCGCGGGTATTTGCCACCGGCGCTGCCGGCAGCTTTCACCTGAATCTCAATCACGGAGCCCTCAGCGGTCCGGACGAGCGCATCGACTCCTTCATCGACCAGAGGAACATAAGAGACTGCGCCGCGTTTCAGCAGTTCGCCGAACACGTACAATTCTCCCCGTTCCCCAGCAAGCTGTTTGTCTACCGTACCGCTGCTCATCTTACTTACTCCATCTCCCTCAACCAGCGCGCTGCTTCCTTGGCGTGGTAGGTGAGGATGGTGTCGGCGCCGGCCCGTTTGATCGAGGTCAGCACTTCCATGGTGACGGTTTTTTCGTCGACCCAGCCGTTCTGAGCCGCGGCTTTGATCATTGAATACTCTCCGCTGACGTTATAAGCCGCCAGGGGAACGTCAAACCGGTCCTTGGCTTGCCGTATGACATCCAGGTACGACAGCGCGGGTTTCACCATCACGATGTCGGCGCCCTCGGCGATGTCAGCTTCGATCTCGCGCATGGCCATGCGGGCGTTGGCCGGGTCCATCTGGTAACTCTTCCGGTCGCCAAACTGGGGTGTGGAATTGGCGGCCACTCGGAACGGCCCGTAGAACCCCGATGAGTACTTGGCTGCATAGCCCATGATCGGAGTGTCCTCGTAGCCCTTGTCGTTCAAGGCCTGGCGGATCGCCCAAACCTGGCCGTCCATCATGGCGGACGGCGCTGGTAGATCGGCCCCGGCCAACACATGGGAGACCGCGGTGCGGCCCAGCAGTTCCAGGGTCTGGTCGTTGTCGACCTTGCCGTTGTCGATGACGCCGCAGTGGCCGTGGTCGGTGTATTCGCACATGCAGACGTCGGTGACCACCATCATGTTAGGGTGGTTCTTCTTGATCATCCGTACCGCTTCCTGAACGATGCCCTCGGGGTCATAGCCTTCGGTCCCCAGCGGATCTTTCTCAGCCGGCAGTCCGAACAGCAGAACGGCGGGGATGCCCAACTCGGCAGCCTCTCCCACATCTTCGGAAAGCACGTCCAAGGACATCTGGAACTGGCCGGGCATCGGTTCTATGGGTTCTTTGACCCCGTGTCCGTGGGCCACGAACACAGGGTAGACGAACTCTTTGGCCGTCAGCCGGGTCTCCCGGGCCATGTTGCGCATGGAATCGCTGCCGCGCAATCGGCGCAACCTTGAGTCGGGGAAACTTGTCATGGCGTTGCTCTCCTTGCCCACTCGTGGGGCTTCCTTGTGGGAACTACTTTCGTGAAGACTCGGGGGTGGAGAAATGATTCGTCAAAGCCTCCACCAGACCCTCAACTGTATGCTCGGTCGCTTCTAGGTCCACCCGCAGTCCCAACTCCCTCGCGGTGGCCGAAGTGACCGGGCCGATGCAGGCTATGAAGCTCGCATCCAGGGCCTGGCGGTCGCCGTTCAGCATGTCGACCAGGTTCCGCACGGTGGAGGAACTGGTAAAGGTTACGACATCGACGCCGTCATGAAAAGCTTCTTTGGCCCGGTCTCCCAGGCCTTCCACTGGCACGTTACGGTAGGCAGCCAGGCGGTAGACCGTGGCGCCCATCTCAGTGAGACCATTCTCCAATTCATCGCGGCCGATGTCGGCAGAGGGCAGCAGTACCGAGACGCCTTTCCAGTCCCGGCCCGATAGTTCTTTCAACACTGCCTCTGAAACTGGGCGGCTGGGCACGAAGTCGGCGGTGATCCCCCGGCGGGCCAAAGCCTCGGCGGTGGCAGGGCCGATGGCGCCGATGGTCATACCGGCCAGGGCGCGGGCGTCCCTTCCCTGGAGTTCCAGCCGCTCGAAGACCGACTCTACAGCGTTGGCACTGGCAAAGATCACCCAGTTATAATCCTGGAGCCTAGCCAGAGTGGAGTCCAGTTCCGAGAAATCAGCGAGCGGTCCGATCTCGATGGTAGGCAGTTCCACTGCGTTGGCGCCGGCCTGCTCCAGAAGCGTGCACAGCCGAGAGGCCTGGGAACGGGAGCGTGTGACTAGCACCCGTTTGCCGAAAAGAGTGCGCTTGTCGAACCAGGCCAGATCCTCTCTGAGGTTGACCACGTCGCCGATTACGGTGATCACCGGGGGAGTCAGCCCCGCTTCTTTGCCTAGGTCCAAGATGTTGTTGATGTTGCCGGTGACAGTCTTCTGGTTGCTCCAGGTGCCCCACTGGACCAGGGCCGCCGGAGTCGTGGCAGGCAGGCCCTCTTGTTGAAGGGTGCCCAGTATCTTCTCCAGAGAGGCCCAGCCCATGAGCACCACCAGGGTGCCGCCGTTCTTGGCCAGAACTTCCCAGGGGATGGTGGACTCTGGCTTTAACGGGTCCTCGCTGCCGCTTACCACCGTAAAAGTAGTTGAGATGCCGCGGTGAGTTAGCGGAATACCGGCGTAGGACGGACCGGCGATGGCTGAGGTCACCCCTGGAACCACCTCGAACGCCAGGCCGTGGGCCTTCAGTTCAAGGGCCTCTTCTCCCCCCCGGCCAAAGACAAAGGGGTCGCCGCCTTTTAGCCGCACAACAGACAATCCCTGAGACGCCTTTTCCACCAGAAGGTGGTTGATCTCATCCTGGGTCAGTTGCTGGCGGCCCCGGGATTTGCCCACAAAGATGCGCTCGGCGCTTTCGGGAACGGCCCTCAGGAGGACTGGGTCGACCAGCCGGTCGTAAACGACCACCTGAGCCTGCTCCAAAGCCCACATTCCCTTAACGGTGATTAGTCCGGGGTCGCCGGGTCCGGCACCCACCAGATAGACTTTACCGGTCAATTATTCCACCTGAAAATCGCCGATTAGGGCGGATGATTAAGTCTGGGATGCCCTTGCTGCGGCGACGAGGTCCGCGCCGCCTTGCTCCACCAGGGCCAGATATGCGTCGTTGGCCAATTGCAATGGGTCTCGTTTCAATCCTCGAACCTTGATGGTGAAGCTCTCCTCACCATCCTCGGAACTCATATAGATCGTCATCACCATGTTGTCTTCGACACATCGGGCATAGGCGCCCACGGGCACGCTGCAGCCACCGCCAATTTTTTCGAGAAAGGCCCGCTCCGCAGTGGCTTCATAACGGGTGTCCGCGTCGTTGATAGCCAACAGCAATTCCAACATGCGGTAGTCGTCGGCCCGAGCCTCCACTGCCAGGATGCCCTGTCCAGGTGGGGGCACGAACTCCTGGGCTGAGAGGTATTCGGTGATCTGGTCTTGCAGTCCCAACCGGATCATCCCGGCGGCGGCCAAGATTGCCCCGTCGGCCTCGTCTCCCTGGGCTTTACGCAGTCTGGTTTCAACGTTGCCCCGGATGGAGACAACCTCCACCTGGGGGGGGGCATACTTCTTCAGTTGGGCGGCACGGCGGGGGCTGCTGGTGCCGATCTTGGCGCCTTTGGGAAGTCCGTCAAGGGGACAGCCGAACCGGTTGACCAGTACATCCCTCGGGTCTTCCCGGGACAAAACTGCGCCCAGAACCAAGCCGTCGGCCAACTTGGTGGGCATGTCCTTGAGGCTGTGGACGGCGATGTCCAACTTGCCGTCAAGAAGTTCTTGTTCCAGTTCCTTGACGAAGATACCGAGGCCCATGCCAGCCAGCCTGGATGTCTGGTCGGCGTCTCCCCGGGTGCGAACGGTATCAATCTTGAATTCCAGGTCCGGGCTGTTGGCCTTCAACCGGCCGATAATCACCTCGTCCTGGATGAGCGCCAAGGCGCTGCCCCGGCTTCCGACCGTGATGGTGCGCTTATCTGAATTGCTGGAAGCCACCTGCTTAGTCCCCGGCGGTCTGAGGCACTCGGCCCCGGCCTTGAGATGAACTGGTCGAACCTTGGTTCCGTGTTTGGCAGCCGCCGGATACGCATTCGCCGATGTTGGAGCAGCGTCCGCTGGAGTCTTTGCCCAACAGGCCGTCCATCAACATCTCCAATGCTTCGTCCTCTCGGCCTGACTGAGCCATCTCGAGAAGCTTATCGGGCATGCAGCACTGCCAGCGCTGGGGGTCTACAGCGACCTGTTTCTCTTTGATTATCTGGCGGGCTCTCGAGAGAACACCGGTGGCGTCCGCCCAGTCCAAGGCCGGGGAATCGGCCAGCGTCTCCCGCAATTTGCGGGCCAAAGCAGGGCTGGCGCCGCCGGTGGAGATCGCTAGAGTAACCGGTCCGCGCTCGACGATGGCCGGGGCAATGAAGGAGCAGCGGGGCGGGTCGTCCACAGCGTTGAGCAGGATCCCCAGGCTTTCTGCTTCCTCGAATATCTCTTGATTGACCACCCGGTCGTTGGTGGCAGCGATGACCAGGAATGCTCCTTCAAGGTCGCCCGCTTCATACTTCCGCAGGTGGAACTCGATGTCACCGCGGTCGGCGGCATCGCGGATGCCCTGGGTCGCGTCGGGGCTGATCACGATGATCTTGGCGCCCGAGTCTAGGAGTTTCAGGATCTTACCCTCGGCGATCAGACCGCCGCCGATGATGACGGCGCGACGCCCTTCCAGGTTTAGAAAAATGGGATAAAAGTTTGTCATGATCTCTCTATCGTTAAAGCCCCAGTTAAAGCCTTAGTGTGAAGCTTCGGCGTTAGGCCGTTATCACGGCGTCGGGATGTTCTGATTCCACGTAATCGTCGTAGTCCGGCACGAAGTAGCGGACCCGGGTCTTCTTGTATTCTCTGGTGCTGTACAAGACTAGGCGTTCGGTGATTCCCGTGGCTTCGCTGATCTCGGTATTGATCTCTTCGCAGCCCTCAGGGGTGGTCGCGTGGACCATAGTGAAGTGGGTATAAGGCCAGTCTGGGAATGTGGGCCGTTCGTAACAGTGGGTCACGGCATTGTGGGCGGCCATCGTCAGACCAACTTCCTCGGAGCGTTCTTCCGGCACCTTCCAGACGATCATGGCGTTCGCCTTGAATCCCGATCGGCGGTGGTGCAACACAGCGCTGAAACGCCGCATGATGCGCCGGTCCTGGAAGTCTTTGGCCATTGTGAAAAGTTCGCTGGTGTTGAGGCCCAGCCGCTGGGCTAGGGCATCGTAAGGGCGGGAGATCAGTTCCAGGTCTTCTTGCATCTCCCGAATAGCGTTCTTCTCGGTTTCGGTGACGGGAACGGCCTGATTCCAAGAGTCCGCGGCCGCTTTGTCGGTGGCGTTCTCGCCGCCGGATTTTTCTGCTGTGACGTTGTCCGGGCTGAAGTTGAACGAAGAGCCCTTCTTCTTGACCATGTCGAAGTTAACGCCGATCTTGAAGAAGCGTTTGGTGGGCATGATCCGTTGTTCCAGCGCCCCGGTCTTTCGGGACATGTACTGGGCCGTGGCCTCCAGGTCGTGGTCAGGGGGCACGGCCAGGGTGAACCACAGATTGTAGTAAGAACCTTCCCGGGCGTAATTGTGGCTAACACCGGGGTGCTTGTTGATCTCCAATGCCGCCTTGTGCAGCTTTTTCGGCTCGTAGGCCATGGCCACTAGTGTGGTCTTGAACCCGAGACGGCGGGTATCGAAGATTGCGCTGATCTGACGCAGGACGTTGGTCCGTTTCAGTTCGGTCAGTCGATCCAGCACTTCTTGCTCGCCAACCCCAACCTCTTCTCCCAGTTTTAGAAATGGCTGGTCGACCATGGGGAAGGGGGCTTGAATCTTGTTCAACAGCTCGCGGTCAATCATATCCATAGCTGTTTAATATTCCTCCTGTGTGACCTGACGGTCTAGTTGATATTTAGAGGCGTTTTCGCCCGATATACGCTGTAAATTACTTCTTAGGATTTGTGCCGTTCTTCGTTACCGATTTTTGGCCAGTCTTTTCGTATGAGTCGGCCACTCCCACCAGAACCCGGTCCGCCGCTTCGATGATCCGTATCCAAGAACTGGCATTGGTCGAGTCGAGGACCATGGTTCTGAAGAAGACGAAGGCCTCGATGGTGTCCTTTAGGGTCACGCCCCGCTCGGACATCTCGGTGCCATACTCCTGGCCCAACAGATGGGCTTCTGCCAGCAATTCCTGCCTGCGGCGGCGGGGAGCGGCACCCTGAAGCAACAGGGACAATAGGCGACGTCCGAATAGCCGCATCCGCACTTTGCCCTCTTCCTCGACAACGCTCTGGTACCAGGGTTGCTTAACCATGTCGTCGCGCCCGAGGCGTCGGCGGATCTTGCGGAGGGCTGAGCCTTCGATGGCGTCTTCCCGGCCCTGGTCCTTGGCCTGATCAGGAGCATTGGCAAAGGAATCTACGTCCTCTCGCAGGAAGCGGCGGTGCCCGCCAGGCGTGCGGTAGACGCGGAGGTATCCGCTGTCTGCCCATTGCCTGAGGGTCGTGTCGCTGACGTCAAGCAGACGGCAGGCGTCACGAAGGGAAAGCCACTGGGACTTGTCGGTTATTCGGCTTTCGGTGGTTTGCATATCTGCCATGTGGGCCTAACTGAAAACTAGAGGAAACGGAGGTAAAACCTATAAAATTCTCTAAGAAACTGATTAAGAAACTAAACTGCGCACTCCGTACGCAACCCAGGCTAGCATACGGGTTTGGCACAGTCAATAATCCTCTGATACGGCAAGGATGAATAGCTGGAAGCGTGCCTGAGGTCACCATTGTAACCCGAGTTGGGTGATGTTATGTTTAAGTTGATAGGCGAGCGTGAAATGGAAGAGAAACTGAGCCAGGATAGAAAAGTTTTATTCACCAGCCTGAACCGTCGGATCAAGTCTAAAGCCGTCCTGCAAGCCATGCAGCGCGTGCCCAGGGAAAGATTCGTTCCGGCGGACGTGCGTGCCTCTTCCTACCGGGATGTTCCACTACCCATCGGCGAGGGCCAAACCATCTCTCAGCCCTATATCGTGGCCCTGATCACTGAAGCGTTGCGCTTGCAGCCTGCTGGCAGGGTGCTGGAGGTAGGCGCTGGCTCTGGCTACCAGGCGGCGGTGCTGGCTGAAATGGTCCCACAGGGCAACGTGGTCACGGTAGAGATCGTTCGGAGTCTGGCTCAGCGGGCGCGAAAAACTCTGGGTGAACTCGGTTATGAAAATATCGTGGTCGAGGACGCAACCGAGGAACTAGGTTGTTCAAAGCGCGGGCCTTACGACGCTATTGCCGTATCCACCGCCGCTCCCGGTCTGTCCCAAGCCCTGGTCTCCCAGCTAGCCGTTGGCGGCCGGATGGTAATTCCGGTGGGTGACCTTGACCAGCAAGAGTTGATCTGCGTGCTGCGCACCGGTGAGGGAATCTCGGTGCGATACCTCGGTCCCTGCCGTTTCGTTCCCCTGATCGGCCGAGAGGCCTTTCCCTCCTAAGCCTAGTGATTGTTTAGAGATTGTCACTTTCGCGTAGTCTGTTTTCACCTCTTTTCAGCGCGATCCAGCACGTTTAATATACCCAGTTAATCATGCTTGAGTTAACCGCAGAACTCTCAAGATTCCTGGACCAAGCCGCCGCGCTGATGCTGCGTGCCAAGCACGTTGTTGCATTAGCCGGAGCTGGCCTGTCCGTAGAGAGCGGCATCCCGCCCTTCCGTGGCCCCGGCGGTTTTTGGACGAAATACGGAGAGCCGACCAACCTTTCCTACCGGGAGTTCATACAGGACCCCAAGGAGTGGTGGGAGGCCAGGTTCCGCAACGAAGATCGGCCCGGAGACCCGGTTTACGAGCTCAAGGTTGCAGTGGACCAAGCCCAGCCCAATCCGGGGCACTACTCTCTGGTGGAACTGGAGCGGCTGGGTCTCCTGCAATGCGTGGTGACTCAGAATGTGGATAACCTGCACCGTGAAGCCGGCAGCCGGTCTCTGCTGGAGATCCACGGCAACCGAACCTGGCTCCGGTGCGTCGGTTGCGGCGTCCGCCGACGCAGGGACGGCTATCACTTTGACAGTCTGCCCCCCAGATGCACCGATTGCAGCGGCGTGATCAAGATGGACACCGTGATGTTCGGAGAGCCGATCCCTGAAGATGTCTTGTTGGCTTGCCGGGAACAGGCCGAGTCCTGCGATTGCATGCTGCTGGTGGGAACCTCGGGCACGGGGAACCCGGCGGCCCGCTTGCCTCTGGTTGCCAAGGAAAGGGGCGCCACGCTGATTGAGATCAATCCCGAAGAGACTACACTCACCCAATGGTGCGACATTACCCTGAGCGGACCCTCGGGGGAGCTTCTGCCGTTGTTATTGGAACGGGTGTTGTTGGAACGGGGTAAGAACGGCGATCAGGATGGGGCGGCTCCCTAGCCCATTTCAGCCGGGCGCTTTAGCCAGAACCCCCTGCTTCGGGTGTCCTTCGGGTGTCCTTCGGGTGTCCTTCGGGTGTCAATGATAAAATCTCGGCGCTGGTAATCCGGGCTTCATGCCTGGCATGTCCAATATCAGCGCCGCGCTCGGAGTGATACTCGTCGATGGAAGCCATACTAGCCCGCTTTGGACTAGGCGACCCTGAGTGGCTGGATCCGGCCACTGCAGGGGTTATCGTTCTCATTGCCTTTGCGGCGGCGTTGATCACCCATAAACTGATCTTTCCCCTGATCATTCGGCTTACCCATTGGACCCCCACCGACCTGGACTCGCGCCTGATCAGGTCCGTCCGTTGGCCGGTCACCATCGGCATCGTGGTGGTTGGGGTATACCTGGCGTTGACCATCCCCTTGGACCTCACCGGCGCCCAGCAACACCGGGTCGACACCGTGGCCCAGGCTCTCGCCGTCGTGCTTGGGATTTTCGCGGTGGTCGGGCTACTCTCCAGCGTCGTCGACTGGTACCTCACCACTCTGGCCGCCAGCGCCACCCACGTGATGGACCTGCGATTGTTCCCCCTCCTGCGCCGGGTCGGCATCATTGTCATCTATGGCATCGGCGCCCTTCTGGTGCTGGATGTTTTAGAGATCAACATCAGTCCCCTCATTGCTGGTTTGGGCCTGGGCGGTTTGGCGGTGGCCCTGGCCCTACAGCCCACTCTGGCCAACCTGTTCGCCGGCACCTATGTGATGACCGAAGGAGTCATCTCCACAGGAGATTACATAGAGCTTGAAGGTGGAGTGGCAGGGTATGTGGTGGAGGTGGGCTGGCGCAGCACCCGCATCCGAACCTGGGGCAACAACTTGGTGGTGATTCCCAACGCCCGGTTCGCCGAGACCATCATCACCAACTACCAGGAGCCAGTCCCGGCGGTCAACGTCTATCTGACCTGCGGGGTTAGCTATGACAGCGACCTGGACCTAGTGGAAAAGGTCTCCCGCGAGGTTATGCAAGATCTGTTGGAGGTCAGCCCTTCAGCAGTCAAAGAGTACGGCGCCTGGTTCGCCTTCGACTCTTTTGGTGAATCCAACGTGAACTTCTGGCTCTTCATCCAGGCCCGCGACCGGATCGCCAGCTTCACCCTCCAGGGAGAGTTGATCAAGGACCTGCACCGCCGGTTCCAAGAAGATGGGATCGTCATCAACTACCCGATGCGCACCCTGCAATTCCCCAACGGCTGGAACCCCCAGGAATTTCCAGGGCAGGTTCCAACTGCAGTAACAGAGCAGCGCGCCCCCGCGCGCCGAACCTCGCGCCTCCCCAGAGACACCAACCTGGACGCCGCGGTCGAGCAAGGCCCCGACGGCGGCGGTGGCGGCGACGGCCCCGACGGCCCGAGTTAGGCAGCTCGCTGCGTTTACTTAGGGCGGTTTCCTATCCGTTCATATGGCTTACAGGCGCAAGTTGCAGTGGTAATATTGTCCCCGTAAAACCTGGCGTCTAAGGGCAATTTCAATTTGATTCTTGATGTAATCGCTTTGGTTGTTGCCATCCTCGCCGCTCTGATGGGTGGAGGTGGATTGTTGAGCTTGGCGCGATTCAAAAGGGAGGTCGCACGGGAAGACCGTGCTGAAAACAGAGAGAACCGCACCGATATTTTTTCTTCTTATCGGGAACAAATCGAACTAGCGGAAAAAGACGGACTCAAAGAAGAAGCCTCTAAACTGAGACAAGAATTCCGCGAAATTCTATCGGCCTGGCGAAGTCAACAAGACATCGAATTTTTGGCACCTAGGCAGATTCAATCAATCGGGGCGGCATTGTCGGAAGCGGACATTTCCGAATTGCGCAGACTTCTGGCATCCACAGAAGGACTGCCTCCGAGCACGGTTTCCGCCGAAGGGCGATTGTTGAGAGGGAATGCTTTTTATGAAACGGGGAATTTCCAATCTGCAGTCGATGAGTACACGGAGGCAATCCGCCTCAATCCAGAAGATGGTTCCGTCTACAACAACAGGGGAATCGCTTACGGTAATTTGGGTCGACACGAACGCGCGATAGAGGATTATCGCCAAGCGTTGCGCCTCAACCCGGAATACGCTGCTGCCTACAGCAATCGCGGAATTGCCTACGGATTTCTGGGCCAATTCGAACGTGCAATAGAGGACTACGACCAAGCAATTCGCCTCAACCCCGAAATGGCGGCGGCCTACAACAACCGGGGAAGTGCTTACGGAATGCTAGGTCAAGATGAAACGGCATTAGAAGACTATCTTCGGGCAATCCGACTTGACCCCGAGCTTGCCGATGCCTCCAACAACTTGGGAGTTGCTTACCGGAATTTGGGACAACACGAAAAGGCCATAGAAGAGCTTGACAGGGCAATTTGTCTAGACGCCAACGATTCTACAGCATACTGCAATCGAGGAAACGCCTATGATGCGTTGGGCCGCAACGAACGCGCGATAGAAGACTACGACGAGGCAATCGGCCTAAACCCAGAATATGCTCTTGCTTATAACAATCGGGGGAACGCTTTCCAGAACCTGGACCGCCTCGAACGTGCGATAGAGGACTATGACGAGGCGATCCGCCTAAACCCAGAATATGCTCTTGCTTATAGCAATCGGGGAAATGCTTATCGCAACTTGGGGCGATTCGAACGTGCGATAAAGGACTATGACGATGCGATTCGGCTCAACCCTGAATTTGCTGTTGCCCATTACAGCCGGGGAATGGCCTACGGGAATCTGGAGCAATACGAACGGGCAATAGAGGAATACGACGAAGCGATCCGCCTCAATCCCGAATTTACCGATGCCTATAACAACCGAGGAGCCGCCTACGGGAACCTAGGCGAATACGGGCGGGAGATAAAGGATTACGACGAGGCGATTCGCCTCAACCCCGAAATTCCTGCTGCCTATTACAACCGAGGATCCGCTTACGTGAACCTCGAACAATACGCGCGGGCAATAGAGGAATTCAATGAGGCGACCCGCCTCAACCCAGAATATCTAGCTGCCTACAACAACCGAGGAATTGCTTACCTTGCCCTCCGAAAAACTGTTGAAGCACAGGCAGACTTCGCCAAGGCAGCAGAATTATGCTATGTGCCTGACGACTCCGAAGATGACCCTGATAGCACTGACGAAGTCCAGTAGCTCCCAGATCCACCGCCTAAATTAGGCTAGATAAGGAAAGACCTCGTTGGCACCCTTCAGCAGAAGGGTTA
>JAQBXL010000077.1 GCA_027624135.1 Chloroflexota bacterium | reverse complement strand
TTTATTTCTGTCATCTTAGGAGCGGGACTCTCTCTTAGCTAGCTGTCTAAAAAACCGATACCACCTCAACGAATAATAAGACCGATTTTAATCTTGATGATGATGATTGGACTAAGATATTTGATTACATGAATGTGAATATTAAGCCAACTGAAAACCAACGAGATTATACCGAATCAGCGTTACGAAAAAAATGGATTGAGATGATTAACGCCACTAATCCATCGGATACTGTTGTTGACGACCGAACCGTGTGGGGCACGGGCACAAAGGTTGACGTGTACAGGAAAACACATGACGGACGAATCATTATTTATGAGCTAAAAGCTGGAGCGGCTTCACCAATCGATCTTTACCAACTGAAGATGTATTGGGATGGGCTTGTCTTACAAGGAGATTGCCCAGATGAAGGTATCCTCCTTTGCGAAAATTTGTCGGCAGCCAATGAAGAAATGGCGAATCAAATGAATAAACTGACACCGCCTAAAGGCTCTCATGATTATCGATTCTTAATAGAAAAACATGAGGACAAAAATCTTCTATAAACCACCATCATTCCGGGTGCCGTTGGGCCGTGTCGACCGTTGGTGTATTACAGTGTTGTCTTGTTCTTTGAAACCGATTAGACAGGACTAGCCCCTTTGGTGGCAACTTGTCTCCGGAGCATGAAGTGAAGTGCCTATCAATTGTAGGTGAGCCGCCGGGCGTCTGGTCGACGACCCCAATAATTCCCACCAAGGCGAGCCTGAAAGCCACCCCCCTACGCCGTCTGTCTCCGGTACATCCAGGTCGTGGCGGTCAGGAGCACCGCCAGCATCAGTCCGGCGACCCAGGCACCGGTCAAGATTATCGGCCAGTCCCAGCCGTCGAGGACCATGGCCCGCATGGCCTCCATTACATAGGTGACAGGGTTGATCTTGACCGCCACCTTGAACCACCCAGAAAGCTGGTCCTCGGGCATGAAGGCGGTGGTTAAGAATATGAAGGGAAAGAACAACAATCCAGCCGTCTGTGTCGCCTGGGCGTTGCGGGTCTTGAGGGCAATCATTATCCCCAAGCAGGACCACACCAGTCCGAAAATCACCGCCAGGGCCAGCATCGCCAGGATGCCCAGCACCCCGGTCTGGAAATCGACCCCCAGGGCCAGGGCGAGAAACACTACCACCAACGCCTGCAACAAAGCCCGGGTGCCTGAGACCATCAGCGAGCCAAAGAAGATGGAGAATCGGTTGATCGGCGCCAGCAGCAGCTTGTCGAAGTAGCCCGACATGATGTCCATCAGCAGGGAAAACCCCGAATCCGTGCCGCTAAAGACCACCACCTGCACGATGACCCACGCTACCAAGAACGCCTGATAGTCGTCGGTGCCGAAACCGCCCAGGCTAATGGTCCGGTCGAACATGGCTCCAAAGAGCACGAACAACAGCGCAGAGATGAATAACGGCGAAATGACGTTGGCCGGGACTCCGAGCCAGGTTCGCAGGTTTCTGCGGTAGATGAAATATACCTCCCTGAACATCGCGCCCATCACCCTTTTCTCCTCAATTTCCTTAGGCTCATTACCCTCTCCGGCGCAGGCCCAGCAAGGGGCGGATGGCCTGGCCGTACTCATCCCCTTCGCCATTGTCTGGCCGGATCGTGCGGCCGGTATGCTGCAAGAAGACGTCGTCCAATGTGGGCCGGGAAACCGCCAACCGGGCGATCTCGATATCGTGCTCAATCATGAGTTTCAGCAGCCTCGGGGCCGAAGCGTCGCCATCGCGGACATTGACCACCAGTTCGCCACCTTCCAAGGAACTACCCGTGACGTAACTCTGCGTGCCCACGAGGGACAACGCTTTATCGTATAGTTCTTGGCTGCCGGATTCCGAGATAGACGCGACAGAGATGCGCACCACGTCGTCGCCCATCTCGTCCTTGAGGGATTCGGGTGTGCCCTCAGCGACGATCAGGCCGTTGTCGATTATGGCCAGGCGCTGGCAAAGGTGGTCCGCCTCCTCCATCATCTGAGTGGTCAGCAAGATGGTGGTCCCCTGGCTGTGAAGTTCGTTCAGGTGGTCCCAGGTCGCCAACCGGCTCTGCGGGTCCAGCCCCGTGGTCGGCTCGTCCAGAAAAAGAATCTCCGGACGGTGCACCAAGGCCCCAGCCAAATCGATGCGCCGCCGCATGCCGCCGGAATAGGTGCCGACTTTCCGTTTGGCCACGTCGGTCAGGCCGACCAATTCCAGCAGCTCATCGGCCCGGACCCTTGCCTCCTTGCGCCCTAGGTTGTACAGCAGACCCTGCATCACCAGGAAATCCATCCCAGACGACAGGTCGTCCAGGCCCACCTCCTGCATTGCGAAACCGATCGCCTTGCGTATCTCCTTGGGCTGATGGTCCACGTCAAAACCAGCCACACCGACCTTTCCCGTGGTCTTCTTCAGGAGGGTGCTCAGTATCTTAATGGTGGTGCTTTTGCCCGCGCCGTTGGGTCCTAGGAACCCGAAGAATTCGCTCCTGCCGACGGTGAAGTTGATGCCGGAGAGAGCTTTGACCTCTCCTTGGTAGACCTTAACCAGGTCCTGGACCTCGATGATGTTGTCCTGGCTCACTCCCTGGACACCTCGCAATTTCCCGTTTGTTGAATCCCGGTTTCCGGTACCCTAGTTTTTGGTAGCCTGGTTTCTGGTAGCCCGGTTTCTGATAGATTGGGTTGACTAATACGTTATCAGATTTATGAGACTTGTTTCCGTGTCAGCGACGCAAGTTGGAGGGACGAAAAGATGCCCTACGCAGATATCCCCGGAGTGCGACTCTGGTTCACCGATACCGGTGGGGATAGAACGCCGGTCGTCTTTCTCCACGCCGCATCGGGAACCACCGAAAGTTGGGTGTACCAGGAACCGGCGTTCGTCGAGGGTGGATTTCGTTGCATCGCCTACGACCGGCGCAATTGGGGCCGCTCCGAATCAGCCGGTCCAGCGGGTGCGCCAGGTTCGGCCAGCGATGACCTAGAGGCGCTGGCGATTCACCTGGGTCTGGAGCGGTTCCACTTGGTCGCCACCGCGCTTGGCGGGATAATCGGGCTGGACTACGCGGTGGAATACGCGCAGCGGGTGATCAGCCTTACCGTCTCCAGCACGTTCACCGGAGTGCAGGACCAGTCTTACATGGAGGTCCAGAACCGGCTGCGTCCAGCGGAGATATCGAATTTGCCCATCACCCTGCGGGAGGTCGGGCCGCCATACCGGGCGATAAACAGAGAGGGTACGGCTCGCTGGCTGGAGATTGAGGAAGGGAGCCGGCATGTGATTCCGCCCGAGGCCGCGCAATCAGCCCGCAGCCCGATGACCTACGCCCGGCTGTCTACCATGAAAACACCGGTGCTGATGCTCTCCGGCGACGCCGATCTCCTGTCTCCGCCGACGATGATGCGGCTAGTTGCCGATCACATCCCAGGGTGCAGGTTCGCCACCATCCCTGAGGCGGGCCACGCCGCGTTCTGGGAGCAGCCGGACATCTGGAACCGGCTGGTGCTGGATTTCATCGGAGAGCACGAGAGGTAGCTACAGGCCTTAATTGTTCTTCGCGAAATCCCTTAGGTGGCCGAAGTCTGCTTTGAAGCCCTCGGTCAATGCGCGGCGATCGGTGCCATGCAGGATGAACCGGGCGCCTTGGGATATCCAGTATGTCGATAGGTCAGGCGTCTGCTGGTGAACCAAAGTTGCGATCCCGTGGGCCTCCGATGTGTCGATCACCTTCTTGACCGTGTCTTGGTAGATCTTCTGGTCGTACTGGTCTGGGATCCCCAGGGAGATGCTCATGTCGTTGGGGCCGACGAAGATGCCGTCGATTCCCGGCACCTGCAGCATGTTCTCCAGATTCTCGACTGCGGCCACGCTCTCAATACCGATGATGGCGATGCTGTTCTTGTTGCGGGCCTCAAGGTAAGCCCTGGTTTCATCGCTTACGTGCTCTCCCGAATTTAAGATACGGTCAGCAGCCTTCCCCTTGAGCGGACGCCACTTGGCAGCGGCAACAACTTCTTTCACCTGGTCCACGGTCTCGCAATACGGAGCCAGCACACCCTGAGCTCCGGCGTCCAGGGCCATCGTCACGTAGTGGGAATCGGGTATAGGTATCCGGACGATGGGAACCACTCCGGTGGTGTTGAGCATCATCAAGAAGTCGCCCAACTCCCCACGGCTTCGGTAGTTATGTTCGGTATCAATCACCACGTAGTCCAGGCCGACGGTATCCAGTATCGGTATCCATTTAGGGTTTCGGGCGATCGAGATCATGGTGCCGAATACCCGGCCGCCGGATTTTAGGGTCTCTTTCAGTTCTGATCCGTTCATGATTATCCTTTAGTCGTTCGAATAGCCAGAGAGTGGCCAGCGAGACTCGGAGGCCTACTGGTTCGGCGTCATCACGCGCTGGCAGAGGCGGGCAGTTGCCATTAGGTCCGGCACCACCACGTATTCGTTGACGGTGTGCATCTCATTGGTGGCCATGCCAACCACGATGCAGTCGATGCCGTTCAGCCGCATCGCGTTGGCGTCTGTGCCGCCGCCCGAAGGTTTGATGTTCGGCAGCATATCCATGGTCTTAAGCATGTCAGTGACTAACCGGACCACGGGCTCGTTCGGGTCAAGGGTATACATCTGGAACATCATTTCCAGTTCTTCTTTGATGGTGGCTTCGTGGTACTTGGCCCTGGCACGGTTCATCGTTTCCCTTACCTGCAAACCCAAAAGGTCCACCGTCTCGGTGTTCCGGCTGCGGAACTCTCCCCCAAAGGTAACTTCCACCGGCACGGCGTTGCGCACGGTTCCCCCAGAGATTAGCCCAACGTTGAAGGTCGATTCCTCGTCGAGCCGCCCGTTGGGCAGATCGTTGATTATCTCGGAGGCGATGCGGATAGCAGAGATACCCTTCTCCGGTTCTACTCCAGCATGGGCGCCGCGGCCGGTTACCGTAACGTCGAATTTCATGTATGTGGGGCTCGCGCCGGTGATGGTGTTCACTGGGCCGTTGCCGTCGAACACCACAGCCTCTTTGCAATGGATCATGGAGTAGTCCAGGTTGGCTGCGCCAACAAGACCGATCTCTTCTCCCCTGGTGAAGACCACTTGAACAGGCCGGCGGGGAGAGCCGTCTTCCTTGGCCGACTCTAAGGCCTCCATGATAGCTGCCACCCCGGCCTTGCAGTCGCCACCCAAGATCGTTGTCCCGTCGGAGCGAATGATGTCGCCGTCCACCTGAGGCTTGATGCTCCGTCCTGGCTCCACAGTGTCCATGTGGGCTGAAAGCATCAGCGGGTTGTCGCCGTCCTCGGACGCGATAACGTTTCCGTGAGTATCCCTGGCAACGCTGAATCCGAGTCCCACGAGGCGGTCGGTCAGGTGCCTCGCAACGTCCTCTTCTTCATCGGAGGGGCTATCTATCTTGACGAGCTCACAGAATGCGTTGACCAGGCGTTCCTGATTGATCATCTATCCTCTCTGCACCTGTTTCGGTTGTCAGGTACCGTGTAGTTCTCCGCACTGTTTTAGGCTCCGGGTAGTATACCTTATGTCCGTCTTCGGCGGATTAGATCTCAGCCTCAAATCCGGGCCGGATCAAGGCGAAAAAGCGATGAGAACCAGTCCGCCCACTATGAAGCTGGAGCCGAGCAGCCGCCCTCCGCCGAATGGTTCCTTCAATAGATAGACACCCATCAGTACTCCGATGACGATGCCGACCTCCCGGGCCGGGGCCACGTAGCTAACCTGTGACAAAGAGAAGGCGGTTAACACCAGACCGTAGGCGGTGAAGGTTAATAGCCCAGCCACGGTGATGGGGCCAGCGTTGGAGTGCCATTCCTCCCTTACCGATGCGAACCCTTTGCGCACCAAGATGTACTGCGCCAACATCACGGCGGTCCCTAAGCTCAAGAAATACATGTATAGTATCGGCTGGATGTGACCCACCCCCTCTTTATCGATGATGGAATAGGCGGCTATGGTCAGCCCGGTGAGAACCGCGTAGATCATTCCGGCCGATCTGAGGAACAGCAGAGGGCGTCTCAATACTTGATGGAAGTTGCCCCACCATGAGATTGTGTATATCCCGCCGATTATGGCAGCAATGCCAGTTATCGCCAAAGGCTTGATGGTCTCATCGAGGAAGATCACGGCCAGCGCCGGCACCAGCATTGGGCCCATGCCTCGGGCCACAGGATAGACCAGCGAAAGGTCGCCCCGGGCATATCCCCGGCTCAGCAAACTGAAGTAAAAAACGTGGAGACCGACGGTGGCCAAAACGAACCACAAACCTGGGAGTCCGACCGGGTTGAACCACAGCAGCGTTATCCCCAGTGGCGCCAGAAGTACTGTCGCCGATACCAGAAGGCACCAGGCGAAAATTTCTGGGTCAGCGGACCGCTTTAGCAGCAGGTTCCATGAAGCGTGGGCAACCGCCGCTAGCAGCACCAAGATCAGGGATAGGGCGGTCATGGGCCGGAGTATATCACCAGACTCTGCGAAAACCGTTCAGCAGACCAACCGAAGTGTTTCACAGGTTTCTGTTCGCAGGTTTACTTATGGTAGATAGTCATCGAAAGCAGTTGACGGCTCTAACAGATGAGATCGTGGCCTGCCGCATGTGTACCCGCCTAGTTGACTGGCGAGAGAAGATTGGCGCTGAGAAGCGGGCGGCCTACCGCGACTGGGATTACTGGGCCAAACCCGTGCCTAGCTTCGGAGATACAGAGGCGTCGTTGGTCTTGCTGGGTCTGGCGCCGGCGGCCCACGGCGGCAACAGAACGGGCCGGGTGTTCACCGGCGATGCCTCCGCAACGTTCTTGACCGCTGCGATGCACCGGGCTGGTCTCGCTAATCAATCCACCTCTGAGCACCGCGACGATGGACTGAACCTGACCGGGGTATACGTGTGCGCTGCGGTGCGCTGCGTCCCGCCCGGTGACCGGCCCTCACCAGAGGAACAGAGTGCTTGCCTGCCCTACCTGGTCCGTGAGCTGAACCTCCTGCCCAACTTGAAAGTGATCATGGCCTTGGGCCATATCGCGTTTCGCGCCACATTGCAGACGCTGAGCGAGATGGCGGGAGAGCGGGTGAGAGGCAAGTTCATCCACGGAGAGGTCTACCGGTTCGGGCCGTCCCTGCCCATGATGGTTGCCTCGTATCATCCCAGCCCCCGCAACACCAACACGGGTGTGCTTTCCATGGACGCCCTGGTGAAGGTATTGATCCAGGCCAAAGAACTGAGCCAAAGCTGAGCCTAAACTGACCCAAAACACCCTGGAGATCATGAACATACCGGAGAGAAGATAACCGGCATGCCATCTACCCTGGTCACGGTTTGGTTCGACTACGCCTGTCCTCACTCGTACATCGCGCTGGTTCGGCTCGAAGAACTGGCGTCCACCATTGATATCCGAATCGACCGTAGGCCGTACCTGACGCGGTCCGAATCCCTTGATGATTGGGATTCCGGGCGTGCCCATCCCTTAAGCGGTTCAGACTACGCAGAAGGCGCCGGTTCTGGGCGTCGTCAGCCCCTCTACAAGCCGGGTGAGAGCCTCGGGACTGAGCCGGCCTCCAACCGGTCCGCAAGCACACTGTCTGTCCATGCGGCCACGGCGTTCGCCAAGGAACGGGGTCTGGACGGACAGTTCTTCCGAGCTGCCTCCAAGGAGTATTGGGAACAGGGCGTCGACCTTGGGAGCCTCTATACACTACGCAGGCTGTCTGGTTCTGTGGGGCTGGATTGGGCGGATCTGTGGCCCAACTTGGAGTCCCGCAGGTACCATGACCTAGTGCTGGGCCAGCATGAGGAGGCCAAGGGGGCCGGGGTGGCACGGACTCCAGCTTTTAGGATAGATGGAGCGCTCCACTCCGGAGGCATGGGTTTCGAGGAGCTTAGTGCTGCCATTCAGAAGGCGGTCTAACCTGTCAGATGGGAACACCTACCAGCTATTCGTCTTCTGGACCGGTCCAAAAGAAGGGGTTGTGAACAACCTCCCGCATGGCCGGGCTATCAACAAATCATCACGGAGCTAGCAACTGGTTCATGTTCCACTGCAAATCGTCATTATCCCAGGTCTCATCGAGAAACTCGGATGGATAGGCGAGCCGCAAAAAATTCTGGGACTCGACAGTGCTTACGGTGAAATTGCGGTCTATCGATTGGTTGGGCAGCAAGTTTTCTAGAACTCCGAAAAAACTGCCGCCAGTGCCCTGGTAGAAAAGTTTCCAGGTTTTTTCTTGTTTGAGTGTGGAAGTGGTGTTCCTTACCGTGTACGAGATCGTTAGGCTTGAGTCGGGACCGCTATCGGTCACGTCGAATGACTTCAAGGTGACCAGCACTCCGTCGGCAGCCAAATATTCCGTATTCACGAACCTTGGTATCGGGGTGGCCGTAGGAATCGGGGTTATGGTCGGAGTCGCCGTCGGGGTTCCCGGTGGGGATGGAGACGGAGAGGGAGACGGCGTTGGGGTTGATGTCGCATTGGGCACACGTGACGCAATGGGACCCCTGGTCGGCCTTGGGGTCAACGTTTGCTCTGGAGTTAGCGTTGGCGCCTGGGCCGTTAGTCTATCGGTGAGCGCTTGGACGGTCGATTCCGTTTCAGATGCGGCAGTTTTTTCGATATCTGGCGTTCCCGAACTGGACGTACAGCCAACCAATACGAGTATGGAGATGATTAGGCCGAACAACTTCATGGGCGAATCTAAGTCTCCGTCGATACGTTACGCCGATGCTTGGCGAGGAACGTTTAGTCTTGCTCCATCTGTGATAATGCCACTTGGCTACCTTAGCTGATAGCCTCCACACCTAATTTTCATCTTCAAGATCATCGGCCAAGCACGCCCTTGGGGGTCAGCATTTCAGATAGCTGCTTTGCTATGTGGGCCAGCCGCAAGCAGGACAGGTCTCCTGTAGTCTGCTAGGGGGTCGAAAGGTGTTAATGGGAGCGCTCGAAGCTAAGTTGCTTAAGCTTAGTTGCTTAGCGCCGAGCCCCTTTTAGTTGCTTTTTTAGACCGTTGTGTTTGCCAGTCGATTTATTTATTCGGGCCACGAATTCTGCTGTAGTCTCTACTTTCTTTTCCCGTGTCGGCTTGGACCGGACCATAATCGATTGCTCCCTTGGTTTTCCCTTGGTTTGGATGAGAGGAATGAGTGTACTCACGCTAGCACAGGCGTCAGGCTGGTTAACACATCTCAAATCTTATTATATAGGCTTCTGATGGTATTTCCTAAAAGGCTCGGAATTCAGGCCGCCTATCGTGGGATTCTCCCCAACCGAAGGCGCTCTGGAATCGCACTCGATCTTGCCGAGGCCCGGTTTCTCCGCACCAGGTTAATGACAAAAAAGACGGCCAAGGCTGCGATCACTCCCCAGACGATCCCAATTATCGCACCACTGGAAAATCCGCCTCCATCCGCAGCGTCTGGGGGCAGGGCCGCTAACCCGGGAACGGGAGTCGCAGGTTCTTGTACAACCTCTGTTGGTACGGGGGCTGGAGTCGGCTCGGGCGTATTTGTCGATGTAGCCGCCTCCGTTGCCTGGAGTGTTGGGGGAGCAACCGTGGCGGTCGCCTGGGGCAGAGGAGTGCTCGTAGACTGGCCACCACCACCACCACCACCACCACTGCCGCCACCAGCGATCGTTACGACCGGTATCTCTACAGTAAGGGCAACAGAGGTGCTCGCTGACGCTCCTTGGCTGTCTTTGGCCGTCAGCGTTATGGTTTGTTTTCCCGCGCTGAGTGTGCCAGTGAAAAACTGCCCAGTGCCAAGCACCCCGTCGATACTCGACCTCCAGACCAATGAATCGGCGATCAGTACTCCATCCTCCTGATCTTCTCCCCAACCGATGAAATTGACTATGAGATCGGTTGTTACGTTGGATCCGTTGGTTGGATTAACGATGGACGACACTGGAGGAACATTTGCCACCGCATCAAAAGCGCCCGGAATGTCGTCGCTAGAAATTGTACAAGTCAGTGATTCCGCCGCTTCGATGGCGCCGAAGCAATCGGGAGACAGCGTCAAAGTGTAACCGGAAGGGCCGCTACTCTTGCTCACACTGTATGCGCCGGGGCTAAGCGCAACGGTGACACCGTACTCGGACCCGGCGATCTTGGAACTTGAAACGTCAGTACCGGCGATCGTTATCGTCCATTCGCTGGCCAAGGCTGATCCACCATCGTCGTTGGCCACTTTCTTGACCACCGTGATAGAAGGGATATTTGGAGCGATGTCGTCATTGATAATGGTGCATAACAGGTTGTCGCCCAGACTTATGGTCCCGAAGCAGTCTGAGGAGAAGGACATGGCGTAGCCGGACGGGCCGCCGCTCTGACCCACATTGTATCCGCCGGGGTGGAGGTCGATGGTAACGCCAGCCTCAGATCCGAGGAATCCGGTGTTCGAAACGTTGACGCCAGTGGCGTTCATGGTCCAATCGCTGGCTACAGCGGAGCCGTTGTCGTTGATCACCTCCGTAACGACCGTCAGCCTAGGATTGAGATCATTGCTCGTGATAGTGCAGGTCAAGTCATCGCCCAAAGCAATCGTGCCGGAGCAGTCGGGGGAAAGTGTCATGGCATAGCCAGACGGACCGTCGCTTTCGCTGACGCTGTATACGCCGGGGTCTATGGAGATGGTTACCCCTTTGCCATCCACACCTCTAAAACCGGTGCTGGAGACGTTTGTGCCCGCGATGTTTATGGCCCAGTCGCCAGCCACCGCAGGGCCGCCGCCGTCAATCACCATTTTCTTGATCACAGTTAGCTGGGGAGGTACGATTTGGTCGGTGATGGTGCAGGACAATTCGTCGCCGAGTTTGATGATTCCGAAGCAGTTAGACGATCGGGAAGTCGTATAGCCAGAGGGCCCACCGATTTCATCAACACTGTATGGGCCGACGTTGAGAGTGACAGCCACGCCAGCCGCAGATCCGGGGAAGCTGGTGCTAGAGACATTGATGCCGGAGATGTTCATGGTCCAATCACCGGCCACGGCCGAACCGCCATTTCCGCTGATGACTTTCTTGATTACGGTCAATTTAGGGCCAATGTCATCGGTGGTGATGATGCAATTCAGGTGGTCGCCCAGTCCGATAGTGCCGGAACATTCGGGAGAAAGCGTAATCGAATATCCGAAAGGACCGCTGCCTAGGGTGACGCTGTATGCGCCTGGGTTGAGGGTGATGGTGACCCCGGTCGCAGAGCTGGCAAAACCAGAACTTGAGACGCCAGAGCCGGTGATCCCGACGATCCAGTCGCCGACAACGGCGTCACCGCCGTTGTCGGTCGTCACGATAGTGGTCATCGTGAGCGTCGGGGCGTTCCCGGCGATGTCGTTGTTGGTTACGGTGCAGGTGAGTGCATCGCCCGCGCTTAAGGCGCCGAAACAATCGGGAGAGAAGGACATGGCATAACCAGGGGGTCCCTCTTTTTCGCTGACGCTGTATGAGCCGGCATCGAGAGTAACTGTGACGCCAGCCTCGGAGCCCGAAAAGGACGGACTGGAGACGTTTTGGCCGTAGATATCCATGGTCCAGTCGCTGGCGATCGCGACGCCACCATCATCATTGACCACCTTCTTGATCACCGTCAGGGTTGCCATATTTGGGGAGATGTCGTTGCTGGTAATGGTGCAGGTCAGGTTGTCGCCTAATGAGATAGTGCCGGAACAGTCGGTTGAAAGTGTGATGGCATAGCCGGAGGGGCCGCTACTTTCGCCAACGTTGTACGGTCCGGGATCGAGCGTGATTGTGACACCGGGCTCCCCGGCGCTGTTGAAGCCGGTGCTGGAGACATTCGAGCCGGTTATATCAACCGTCCACTCGCTGGCCAAAGCGTCACCGGCATCGTCATTCACCACTGTTTTAATCACAGTCAACTTCGGAGCGATGTCGTAGTTGGTAATGGTACAGGTGGTTTCGTCGCCTAAGTCGATACTTCCGGAGCAGCCAGCGGATAGGGTGATGGCATACCCGGAGGGGCCGCCGCTTTCTCCCACGCTGTATCTTCCAGCGTTGAGGGTTAGAGAAACACCGGGTAGCCCAGTGCCATCGAAACCAGTGCTGGAGACGTTTGTGCCGGCTATGTTGATTTCCCAATCGCCGGCTATCGCTGATCCTCCGTAGGCGTTTACCACCGCGTTGATCACAGTCAACTTCGGCGCGATGTCGTAATTGGTAACAATGCAGGTTACTTCCTCTCCCTGACTGATCGTGCCAGAGCAGCCAGCAGAGAGTGTGCTGGCGTAGCCGGAGGGGCCGCCGGTTTCGCCAACACTGTACGTTCCAGCGTCGAGGGTTAGGATAGTGCCAGGTCCTTCGGCGCCTTCGAAACTGGAGTTGGAAACGTTCTCGCCGAAGATCTCCATAGTCCAATCGCCGGCCACGGCGGATCCGCCGTGGTCGTTGACCACAGTTTTAACCACCCTCAACTGCGGAGAAATGTCGTCGTTGGTGATTATGCAGGTCCTCGACTCGCCCACGGCGATAATGCCCGCGCAGCCAGGCGAGAATATCTTGGTGTAACCCTGCTGAGGGCCACCACTCTCATCGACGCTGTATGTTCCGGTGTCGAGGCTAACCGTGACGCCCGTCTCGCTACCGGGAAAGCCAGTGTTGGAGACGTCGGAGCCGGTGATGTTCATTGTCCAGTCGCTGGCCACCGCCGTCCCGCCGTTGTTCGTGACTACCTTATTAATCACCGTCAATGTGGCGGCAGCAGCGGGCATAACGGATTCAACCTGGTCCGATGCCGAGTTGCTCGAGGTGAATGCCGCTTGGGCGTCGTTGGCGGTGCGTCCGCCGAATATCGCCAGTAAAATCAATAGCGGCAATATCAGGATGAACGAACGGTTCCCTTTAAACAACGGAGGTCACCAGTCCGTGGCCGGACCATACTCTTGCCTGCGATCGCGTGACCGGCAATGATACGCATGCGGCGACGGCTGCACGAAATGAGACACGTAACCGTCTTTGAATGTAATGGTCAACGATGGTTTTCATGATTGCTGATCGAAAGGCTCGGAGGTCATGGAAGTCCTGACCAGCCAATTATGTTGGCGATTCAAACGGGATTTTGTTTCCGGCTGGAGTGCATTCTAGATGCCCGACGTCTGAGGAAAGTTGGGCTCCGGTTTGGTCGGACGCGGGCCACGAACAATCAATCGTTATTGCAAGTTGACCTGGCATAGATGAATCTACTGCCGCAATTGATCCGCGCAAGATGCGCGATCCCCCGCACCGCTCCCCAAGTACCCGAGAGTCCAAACAATAAAAAAGGCAAGGTGCGCATCCGCGGGCCCTCGCTCTTTTCCTCCGGCTGTTAAGAATCTAATATCTAATCCAGATTATGTCTGTTTTTGAAAGATACCATTTGAATATCCAGATTCGAACAATTTTTGATGCCTGAGGTGGTATCGGTTTTTTAGACAGCTGGCTAAGAGAGGGTCCCGCTCCTAAGATGACAGAAATAAAGGAGCAGAACCATGAAACAATCACGTAAGA
>JAQBXL010000076.1 GCA_027624135.1 Chloroflexota bacterium | reverse complement strand
TGTCCAAGATGCCAGGGCGAAACTCCATCGCCTGTATCCTTCGAATCAACGGTTGACTGAGTACTAGTTGGAACTAGCAGGAGTCCCCATGGATCTGGTTGATGAACAATTGCAAAACAGCAAGACTATCGCGGTGGTTGGCCTGTCCGGCGACCCCGACCGAATCAGCTACCGTGTCTCCCGGTATATGCAGGAGCAGGGCTATCGAATAATTCCGGTTAATCCCATAATCGAAGAGGCTCTCGGCGAAAAGAGCTACCCAGACCTAAAGTCGGTCCCCGAGCCCATCGACATGGTGAACATCTTTCGGCGATCAGAATTGGTGCCGCCGGTGGTGGACGAGGCCATCGAGGTGGGCGTCAGATACATCTGGATGCAGGATGGTGTGATCAACCCCGAATCCGCGGCGAAAGCGGAGGCCGCCGGGATTCAGGTGATCATGGATGATTGAACCCTGCGCCAACATCGCCGCCGGTCAGGCGGCCAACAACCCAGCGCCAACGCGAACTAGGCTCAGGTGAGATAATCAATAAGATTGCCTATAGACAATCTTATGTAGGAATGATTATAATCTAAGTCACGGGCAGCCCAACCTGGTTTAGATCAGGGGCGGTGATGTCCAAGACCAGGAACAGACCCCATTCCTTCAGATCATGACCGGTCAAGACCGGTTGTCCCAGGCTGATTGGTTTACCTCAGATTCCAAGACGATAGGCGGAAGGAGAAACACGATGGCCAGTGCTGATATCGAACTTATGGCTCACCTTATGCGCCGCGCCGGCTTTGGCGCCACCTACGAAGAGTTGGAGAAGTACGCAGCCAAGGGCTACGAGGCCGTGGTGGATGAGTTGCTCAGCCCCATGGAACAACCCGACCTAGAGATGGACCTGCTTGAGCGCTATTTCGTCGACTGGAAAGAGATGAATGCCCTGGAAGTCAACCAGGCATATCTTACCTACCGCATGATCAACAGCGAGCGCCCGTTACAGGAAAAGATGACCCTCTTCTGGCACGGCATCTTCTGCGTCGGCAACTCCAAGTGCGAGCACGGCCGGCAGATTCAGCATCAGCTAGACATGTTCCGGGAGTTGGGCATGGGCAGCTTCCCCAAGTTGCTTTTGGCCCTCTCCGTTGACCCAGCCATGGTCTTCTACCTGGACAACTGCATGAGCCACAAAGACGCCATCAACGAGAACTTTGGCCGGGAATTGCTGGAGTTATTCGCCATGGGCGTCGGCATGGACGGCCACGCCAACTACACGGAAGAGGACGTAAAGGAATGCGCCCGGGCCTTCACCGGCTGGACCATCGCCAACGCCATTCCCAGATATCCCTATGGCCGCTTTCCCTCCCAGTTCGCGTTTAACGCCGCCGACCATGACTACGGTGAGAAGACCTTCCAGGGCGAGACCGGCAACTTCAATGGCGACGACATCATCGAGATCATCGTCAGACAGCCGTCCGCGGCCCGGTTCATCGCCCGCCATCTGTACAACTTCTTCGTGGCCGATGAACCCCAGATCCCAGCTTGGCAGGGCACTCCTCCCCGGGACATGGCTGCGATCAAAGAGATGGAAGACGCCTACTTTGAATCCAACTACGACCTCACCGCGATGTTACGGGTGATGTTCAACTCCGATTGGTTCAAGAACGCTCGATTCGAGAAAGTGAAGAGCCCTGCGGAGACGGTTGCCGGAACCATGCGCTTGGTCAAAGACTTCACCAGCCCCAAGCCCGGCCTGCACCCCATCGCCATGGAGATCCGGTACATGGGCCAAGACCTCATGAACCCGCCCACCGTTGAGGGCTGGCACACCGGCCAAGAGTGGATTGACAGCGGCACGTTGGTGGAACGCATCAACTTCACGGCGGACCAGATGGGCAATGTCACTCTACCCGGCGTGAAGGACATCATCAGCCGCCTTAGCTCCGAAGGAATCAACCAGCCGGGAGCTGTGGTCAACCGCTGCCTGGACATGCTCGGGGCCTACACGCTGCCCGAAGAGACCCGCACCTACTTGGTAGATTACATCAGCAAGGCGGGCGAGTTGCATCCGGGCACCGAGGCCTACGGCGGCCAGATTGCCCAGATACTACAGCTCATCGTTGCCACCCAGGAGTACCAGTTCGCCTAGGCGGACGGGCAAGATGGGACGATTAGACGGAAAGTAGTAAACGAAATAACCCGAACCCGAAGCTGAACCTAGGGTTCGGACGTAAATCTCAAATTAGGACCGAGGAGAAAGAGGCACATGACATCTACCAAGAAAGACCCGGTCTTGGCGGTATTGCAGCTCTCGGGCGGCAATGACGCCCTGAACACGATAGTCCCGTACAGCAATCCACTCTACGCCGATAACCGGCCATCGGTCCGCGTGTCTGAAGATCAGGTGCTGCCCATCAACGACAGCGTCGGCTTCAACCCGGCATTGGCCCCGATTAAAGAGCTATACGACCAGGGGAAAGTGGCCATCATCCAAGGCGTCGGATATCCCAATCCCAACCGTTCCCACTTCCGCTCAATGGACATCTGGCACACCTGTGAGCCGGAGCAAGTGGGCAGCGAGGGCTGGTTGGGCCGCGCCATCCGCGACCTGGACCCTCAAGGCGAAAACGTCCTCACCGGCGTTAACTTCGGGCGAGGACTCCCCCGCTCCTTGGCCGCCCCAGGTGTTCCCGTGGCCTCCGTCGGCAACCTGGAGACCTACGGCGTACTCACTGGCATCGAAGACGACCAACGGACCGATGCGCTGGATATCTTCTCCCGCATGTATTCCCCCGCCATGGGACGCGGCCCGGTGATGGACTATCTCTCCCACACCGGCATGGACGCCTTGAAAGGCGCGGACATACTCAGCACAGCGCCGGAGAAGTATTCCTCCAGCGTCGAGTACGGCAACAACTCAGTGGCCCAGTACATGAGAAACATCGCTCAGACCCACATCGCCGAGTTCGGCACGCGGTTCCTCTATACCACCGCCCCCTACAACAGCTTCGACACCCACGCCGGACAGATGGTCGGACATTCATCTCTCTGGAGGGAAGTTTCCGCCGCAGTGCATGACTTCTACACGGACTTAACTGAGAACAACGCTGCCGACAACATGGTGCTGTTGGTCTTCACCGAGTTCGGACGCCGAGTACATGACAACGGGTCCGGCACCGATCACGGTTCGGGCGGAGTGGCCTTCGTCATCGGCGACTCGGTCAAGGGCGGACTTTACGGTGAGTACCCATCCCTGGCCCAAGACAAGTTGCTCGAAGGCGACCTGCACTTCAACAACGACTTCCGAGGCTTGTATTCCACCCTCTTGGAGAAGTGGATCGGCATCGACGCCAAGTCGGTCGTTGGCGGCAATTTCGAACAGATGGATTTCCTGTAGGGCGTTTCCAAGTCCTTACAAGCAAGCGGGCAGCCAGGCCAGTAGATAGAGAAAGCAACCGAACAGTGGAGCGAGGAAAGAATGACTACTCAAGCACTGGGCGTATCCCTCCAATACAGTCATAGCATCGGGCGCGGAGAATTCTCCGGCCCCGGTTTCCGCAACCCGGTGGCCATCGCCCGAGGGGAAGACGACATGATGTACGTCGTCAACCGATCCTACGAGTACCGGCCCGATGGGAAGCGCGTGACCATCTGTACCGTTGATGAAGATTACATCGGCGAGTTCGCCCGGGGCGTCCACACCGCCGGAGTAACCGACATCGTCACCGAGGACGGCTCCCTCATCTGGCCCACCAGCGTGACCTTAGACCGCAGCGGCAACGTATATATCGCCGATGAATGGCTGAACCGCATCTCCATCTTCACCAAGGATGGGGAGTGGATCGGCAAGTGGGGCACCGAAGGCAGCGCCGACGGCGAGATTAACAGCCCATCCGGTATGGTCTTCGACGCCGACGACAATCTATTGATGGTGGACAGCAAGAACAACCGTGTCCAGAAGTTCACCAAGGACGGTAACTTCATTTCCGGCTTCGGCTCCGCTGGCGCCGGGGATGGACAGTTCAACCTGCCTTGGGGCATCGACGTGGATACCGACGGCAACATCTACGTGGCTGACTGGCGTAACGACCGTATCCAGAAGTTTTCCAAAGACGGCGAATTCCTCATGAAGTTCGGTAGTACCGGAAGCGAACCGGGTGAGATGAACCGGCCCACTGGCGTCGCCGTGGACCGGACCGGGATGATTTATGTGGCTGACTGGGGTAACGAGCGGTTGCAGATGTTCGACCCAGCGGGTGGGTTCGTCACCCTGACCACCGGCGAAGGCACCATCTCGAAGTGGGGCAAGGACAAGTTAGACGCCAACGGAGAGATGTGGAAAGAGCGGGAGATCGCCCAGGGAATCGAGCGAGAGAGGGATTTCTGGGGTCCCGTGGCCGTTACGGTGGACGACCAAGACCGCGTGTTCGTGGTCGAGTCCTGCCGCAACCGCATCCAGGTCTACCGCAGGCAAGAGCCCACCTTCAGAGGCGGCGGCCGACTCTAGGCCGAGCGAACCACTAGGCAACGACTAACAGATATCCAATAGGGGGACCGCAATGTCCCCCTTCTCTTATCCGGCCCTCGCAGGTAGAGATACATTGACTACACAGGATGAACTGGGAGCCAAACTCAAGACACTGGGGATCAGGCTGACGCCACAACGGCTCGCCATCGCGGAGGTCGTCGCCAACTCCGGCGATCACCCCTCGGTCAAAGAGATCTACGGGCGAGTGAAAGAGTTCTTCCCCTACGTGACGTTGGCGACGGTCTACTCGACGTTGACCGTTCTAGAGCAGGCTGGCGTCGTGATGGAGTTACCGTTCCAGAAGCAATCGCGCTATGACGCCAATCTGTCGCCCCATGCCAATCTGGTCTGTGTCGGTTGTGGCAGCGTTCACGACTCTGACGTGGGCCAAAACATGGTGTCAGAGCTACGCGACCGATTGGAACGTTCCTCTGATTTCCAGTTCACCGGCCAGCGTGTGGACTTCTACGGCTGGTGCCCCAACTGCGCCAACCGGCGTGACCACCACTCGGAAATCTCAGCCGAATAATGGCATTCTAGACATCCCCTACCGGTTAGTCCCCCTTGTACCCCCGGTTGCCCACCTGTTTCTCCAGGTAGTTGCGGATCATCAGGGCTGCCGTTGCTCCCTCGCCGACTGCGCTGGCCACCTGCTTGGTACTGCCGCCACGGGCGTCGCCGGCAGCGAACACGCCTTCAAGGCTGGTCTCCATGGTCCCGCTGGTGGTTATGAAACCCCACTTGTTGGTTTCCACCGTATCTTTGATGAAGTCGGTGTTGGGATCAAGCCCGATAAATATGAAGGCGCCGGCGGCGAACAATTCTTCGACCTTGTCGGTGGTACGGTCCAGAACTATGATCGACTCCAGGCGACCTGAGCCCTTGAACTCCTGGACGGCATTGTTGACGCGTATCTCCATCTTGGGATGACTCTCGGCCTTTTCGCGCAGTATCTGGCTGGCCCCCAATCGATCCGCGAATTCCAACACTGTAACCTTGCTGGCGAATTTTGTGAGGAACAACCCTTCTTCGACACCGCTATTCCCGCCGCCAATCACGACAACTTCCCGGTCTTTGTAGAAGGGACCGTCACAGGTGGCACAGAAATGTATCCCGGCCCCGATCAGGTCTTCCTCACCGGGGACGTTCAGCCGCCGGTACCGGGTTCCGGGTGCAAGTAAGACAGCGCTGGAGCAGTACTCGTCTCCCGACTCGGTGGTAACCATTTTATGGTCGCCGTCGGACTCGAGTTTCGTCACGGTCTGGGCCGGTAGAATCTCAACTCCGAACCGCTCGGCGTGGGCACGCATCTGATCGGCCAACTCGCCACCTCCGATGCCATCCACGAAACCCGGATAGTTGTCGATACGTTCGGTCACTCCGGCCTGGCCGCCGATGCCGCCTTTCTCGATAACCAGGGTTTCGATGCCCTCCCGTGCCGCATAGAGGGCCGTGGTCAACCCGGCAGGGCCGCTGCCGACGATCACCAGGTCATAGAACTCCCGCTTGGCCTTGGGGCTTATGCCCAGCTTTGCGGCCAATTCCGCATTGGACGGTTCCACCAGCATCGAGCCGTCTTCAAAGATGATGGTGGGAATGATCTGCTTACCGTCGTTCAGCTCTTGGACCCGTCGGCGGCCCTCTTCATCTTCGTCGATATCGACCCAATTAAAGCGGATGCGCTGCTCTCCCAGAAATTGCTTTGACTGCTTGCAATCGGGGCACCACGGCGCACCGTAAACTGTGATCTTGGGCTGTTCCACATGTCCTCCATAGCACCAGCATTAAATCCCATTCGGGTGCCGCACTAGAAATAAGATGCCCTAAATCGGGACTAGGGTTCCAGCCGGTTGCAGTTTCCCGGAGTCCATCGGTCGAGAATGGCCGCTAATCAGGCAGGTTTGCGATGTCCACTGGCTCCACCGGGTCGGCCAATTCAAAGCCAAAAATCCTGGAATAGAAGTACAGCTCAGCCTCAAGCGCCCTCTTGATATTCTCGGCGCGCCGAAATCCGTGCTGCTCTCCTTCGAAGGGGATATACGCCGTCGGGATACCCTTGGCGCGGACGGCGTCGAACATCATCTCCGCCTGATTTGGAGGCACGATCTGGTCTTCAAGGCCCTGGAATAGGATCAGCGGGCAAGACAGCCTGTCCGTGTGGTTGATCGGCGAGCGCTCATGGTACAGGTCCTGCCGCTCCGGGTAGGGGCCAACCAGATTATCCAGGTAACGGGACTCGAATTTGTGGGTTTCCTTCGCCAGGGCCTCAAGGTCGCTGACCCCGTAGTGGCTAGCGCCGGCCTTGAATACCTCTTTGAAGGTCAAGGCCGCCAGGGTGGTATAGCCACCAGCGCTCCCTCCGTCGATGGCCAGCCGTTGTTCGTCGGCTTCTCCCTGGGAGACCAAGTGCCGGGCGGCGTTGCAGCAGTCGTGTACATCCACGATTCCCCAGGCGCCGTTGAGCCGCTCTCGGTACTCCCGGCCGTACCCGGTGCTGCCACCGTAGTTGACATCCAGAACGCCGATTCCCCGGCTGGTCCAGAATTGGATCCCCAAGTCGAGGGCGTTGGAGGCCGAGCCGGTGGGGCCGCCGTGGCTCTTGACCAGCAGCGGTGGTTTTTCGCCGTAAGGGGCCTGGTAGTCACCGTTGTTGGGCGGATAGAAAAACGCATGGGCGGTCTTGCCGTCTTCCGTTGGAAACTCAATCGGTTGGGCTGCCGAGATAAAGCTGGCGTCGATCTCTAGGCTATGCGATTTTCTGAGCTCCTCCCATTTTCCGCTGGCCAGGTCCATCGACACGAGGGTCATCGGCAACGTGGGAGCGCCGGCGAGGAAAACGATCTTGCCATCGCCTTCTTCGCCCTGGCTCGCCTTGATGTCGCCACGGCCCATCTCCGAGAAGGGAGTGCTCACCTGGAACAGGTTCCGCGATTGGATACCCAGCATGGCAATCTTCCAAGAGCCGGTCTCCACATAGCTGCAGGCGATCAGGTCGTCGGAGACGAAGGAGTAGGTGCCCGAACCGAACACCCACTGTGGTTTGCCGAACTCTGCATTTCTGCTGGTCAACGGCCGGGTTTCGCCGTTCTCCAAACGCCAGATGTTCCACCAGCCGCTGCGGTCTGAGACGAAGTGGAGGACTCCGCCCGGCGACCATTCGGGCTGGAATATGGACTCGGCTTTGCCTCCGCCCACGGCCTGAGCTTCGCCCAGTAGCCCCTGGTCATCGAACTTCGCAACGAGAAGTTCTGTGCCGTCCCACGGCATGTTGGGATGGTTCCAAGTCAGCCAGGCCAGGGTTGTTCCGTCCGGGCTGATCCGTGGCGTGGAGCAAAAATCCGGTCCTTGAAATAGAACCTGCTGCTCAGCCTGCCCCAGGGCGTCCACGGCGACTATGGCGTTGACCGGCTCTCCCTCCGATGTGTGGTCTTCGCGGACACAGATGATGCGGTTGCGGGCAGCATCAAAGCAGCCATCTGCGTAGCGGAGATCTTTTTCCGGGGTGATCGGTTCGGGATTTGCGCCGTGGCCTTGCCGATACATGCGTTGGTCGGAGTAGTTGGAGAAATAGACCACGCCTTGGTGGACCAGGAACGATCCGCCGCCGTATTCGTGAACCCGGGTGCGGGCGCTGAATGGTTCCGGTGTCATATCGAATATCACGCCGTCTGGAGATCGCTTGACGACCACCATCCGGCCCCCTTCCGAGGGACGCATCTCTACCCAATAAACGTCCTCGCCATCTAGTGCAACCTGACCCAGGCCGATGGATCCAGCCACGATAAGTTCGGTTGTGATGGGCGACTTCCATGAACCGTAAGGGGCGGTGGTCGGCATATTTTTGTCTCCTGTCGGCGAACGTGGTCCAGCCTGCGGCTTAGGCGTGGCTAGACACACGCAATTATAGCCTTGCCCAAGACCCAGTTAAACACGATTGACCGCTGCCTTTCGAGGCCTGTATCGCGGTTTCCTAACTGGCTTGCGTTTAGCTATAGTCGAGACTAATATTTTTTATGACTACCCGTTACAGTAAGTATATAACCGTCACAGTTGGATTCGCTCTTCTTTTCTTGTTGATGGTATGCTCGAACTCAAGCAGCCCGAGCCTGGACGCGCAAATTCCCCTGCAGTTCACTCTCCCAAATGCTCATGGGGGAACCGTTTCGTCGGATTCCTACATCCGCAAAGAGAACGTGCTCGTGGTGTTTTATGAAGGTCTTTTTTGAACGTTCTGTCGTGAGCAACTCGTCGAGTTGCGAGAATCCTACGATCAGATCAAAGACCTCAACACAGAAGTGCTGGCCATAAGCACTGAAAAGCCCGTGGATATCAAACTGACTATCGAACGTCTCGGCTTCGAATATCCGGTCCTTTACGACACGGCAGCAATCGTCCCGAAGTTATATGGGGTAGAAGACGACGGCGCAGCGATACCTTCGACTTTCTTGCTCGACAAGACAGGCAGTATCCGTTGGCAATACGTCGGCGATGAGCACGATCAACCTAGCATGAGCCAAGTGATCGCCGAGTTGGAAGCGCTGCAAAAAGGCTAGCCGCCAAACAGTTCTTCAACCTTACGCTTCCTCTCTTCCTCGGAATCCTCGCCCCTACCGACGGTCTCGTAGAACTTGGGACCGTATTCCCTGATCCGCACCACCACCGGCAGGGGCAGAGCATGTCCAAACACGAGTGCCTGCTGCTTCGACTCCAACCGGGCCAACACCGACCGTAGCGCCCGGCTCCCCGGTGTCCCGGAAAGAACGGCATCGATATCCCGTTCGTTGTCCAACAGGCAACTAAGCCGGGTGCCCACCTGACTCAGGACCTCAGAATCGATGCCGCTGGGCCGTTGGTCGATCACCATCAGAGTCACGTTGTACTTCCTTAGCTCTCTGGCAATGATGCCAAAGATGGTCTGGGAAGCCACACTGGGGCTAAGAAACTTGTGGGCTTCCTCGATGACGATGACCAATGGCCGTGGTTCTTTGCCCGCGCCGCCCATCGACGACTCTTTGGCCTCAACGTACTTGCGGTGTATGCGGCGGGTCAGGAGGTTGCTAACCAAGATATAAGCCGCCTCGTCATCGCCGTAGCGGCCAAACTCCAGCACCACATGCTGACCCCGTTCCAGATGCTCGATTATCCGCGCGGCGGTGTCGGTCCGGCTGTGCTCAACCATGAAACCGTGACGGGTGAACCGGCCCATGCGGTTGTAGAGGGCCCGCAACGCCCCGGCGTTTACCTGAAGTTCTTCGGCCAGTTCCAGCAGGGAACCGCCCCGGCCAGCAGCCAAGAATTCTTTGAGCCAACCTTCCTGACCGTATTTCTCGCTCAGATTGTAGGCAGCGGAGGCCGCGACGTCGGACAGGTTCAGCGACTCGAGGAGCAATTCGATATCTTCCGGCTCAATGTAGTTGAACCCCAATTGCACCGTCTCGTCGGTCGATACTCCTCGCCGGCGGGAATGCTCTTCATCCAGAGTAAACGTCGAGACCTTGGCGCCAAAGAGCTGTTTGAGGCCCTTAACGGCTACTCCCCGATCCGTGTCTTGGCCCTGCCAGCCGTATTCGCTGTGCATGTCGAAGATCAGGGACGACGCCTCTCCGTTCTGGATGATGCCCGCTAGTAGTAGGCGCGTCAGGAAGGTTTTGCCCGTGCCGCTCTTGCCGAAGACTCCCATCGAACGTTTGACGAGCTCTCCCAGGTCCAGGCATAGCTTGGTCTCCATATCAAGAGGGCTGCCGATCCAGAAATTTCCGTCCGATTCGCTGCCGAAGACCGTCTCAACATCTCGCTGCGAGGCGGTGAACGTCCGGGAGAAATGGGACGGAATGCTCTTGGCCGCAGCGGGGCCTTCGCCTTCGCCCAGCACTTCAGGCATTGTGAGTTGAGGCAATACAGACACCGTGCCAAAGGCAACCGTGCCCTGAAGCGAATCGATGACGAAGGGATCATCGACCGGAATGGGAGTGTATTTCAGGCGCGGGTCGGTGCTTCTTAGACCCACATCGGTTACGACGCCAAAGAACCGGTTGCCGGTCCCCTGGATGGTGACGAATGTCCCGACCTTTATCTGTTCAACCGAGACTCCCGAGTCGAGGCGAACCTCGACTCCGTTGGCCACTGAGCCTTCAATGACCATGCCTATCGGCTGACCCTGTCCGGTTTCGATACGGTGGTCGCCGAACTCTTTGGCGTCGTGCCCATTGCTCTCTGGCGACTGAGTCACGGCGATATCCTCCTTAGCAGGGAACTCAACCGGGCAACGTCACCAGCAAGCTCCACTGCCAGGGTTCGGCAAGCGTGGGCGCGAAAGTCGTCCGGTTGCTCGTGGGAGGAGGCAGCTTGCCTGATGCAAGCGCCAACTATCTCGTCGGCGTGGGGCGCGCCGGAGTTAAGAAGCAACCGAAGCAGGTCCAACCGGGCCGTAAACAGAGAGACCTCCTCTGGACTGCAAGCATAAACAAAGGAGTGAACTCGGGGCGGCCGGGGCGGCAGGTACTGACGTATGACACCGTTCTCCACGTGCCCGGCGATATAGACTTCGAACCGGGCGGTCAGTAACCGGGCCAATTGGGGGTTGTCGCGAATCACGTCTTCTTCGGAATCGGCATCTTCCCCACGGGCCAACACCGGCCGGGTCGAATCCAGAGGCTCTGTGGCGACGCGCCCCACTACCGCGTATATCTCGGGGGAATCGGTGCGCACTAGACCCCCCAAGGCCGGAGCGCCCTCCAGTTGGTAGCACTGGGCAACAAATGATGTTGAAGTGGATTCAACGACCTCGCCGACCCTTCTAGCCCTCAGCGAGCCTGAGTTGTTCTCTGATCTCGATGGGGTAGCGGTCATTGTTGGGAACCCATTAAAAAAGCCCTTCCGCGCCTGACGCACGAAGGACAATGGAGCGGACAGTGTTGGTTTGCCCTGTGGAAGGTCTAATTTGCCCAGATATGCTGCCCGTCCTCAACCCGTCATCCTCCGCCGAAATCATCATCTGAGATGGTCCATACGCTCGACCCTCAGACAATACCACGATATGTAAACCGGCTCCCGGTGTCAATGTCACCGGGAGCCGGTATTCGAACGCAATCTCGTGGCCAAGCCCGCGCTATTAGCTTAGTGAAACCGGCAGGTCCTTGATGGAGCGGAAGGTGATGCTGGGCTGGTACTCCATCTCAAGGTTCTTCGCTTCCAGGTTCGGGTACCGCTCGGCCAACGCGCTGAACACTTCCTGTCCCTCTACCCTGGCGATCGTCGCACCCAGGCAGTGGTGGACGCCGGCGCCAAAGGCCACGTGGGGATTCGGCCAACGGGTGATGTCCATCGTATCGGGATTCTCGAACTTGCTGGGGTCTCGATTCGCCGAGGAGATGAACCAGCGGATACGGTCGTCTTTCTTGATCTGTTTGCCTCGCATCTCCACGTCTTCTGAGGCCAACCGCTGGATAGACTTAACCGGCGGGTCATACCGCAGGGCCTCTTCGGTCGCCCTTACCATCATTCCTTGAGTGTCCGACTTCAGGATGTCCCACTGGTCCCGGTTCTCCATGAAGGACAGGGTGCCGTTGCAGATCAGGTTGATGGTGGTTTCGTGACCGGCCAGCAACAGCAGCGAGGTGTTGACCAGCACCTGTTGACGGGTGAAAACTCCGGCCTTCTCGCCGCCAGCGAGCACCGATATAAAGTCGTCTTTGGGGTTGACGATCCGCTCATCGACCAATGGGTTCACGTAATCGAGCATTCCCTGCATGCCCTCGGTCAGCAATCGCATGCGGTCCGGCTCGCCCCGTCCGATATTCAGCAGTTTCTCCGCCAACATCCTGATGTGGGACCGCTCAGACTCAGGAACACCCATCATTTCGGCAATCACGAGAACCGGCAAAGGCACGGCCAAGTCTCGCATCAGATCGACATCGCCGGGATTTTCCTCGGCTGCATCCAGAAGATCCTTGATCGCTGATTTAACCAGCGGCCGCCATTCTTCCATGGACTTGGGGGTGAAATAGGTGTGGACAACCTTGCGCATCGCCAGGTGATCTGGCCGGTCGTGCTGGATGAATTGATCGCCCTGGTAGTTCCGCACATATTCATAGAGTTCATTGTCCGACTCTAGGATCGCGGGGTAGGCCGGGCGAGGGTCATTCACGAACACGGCGCTGGAGAATTGCTCGTGGTTCCGAGTCAGCCAGACCAGGTCGTCATGCCTGGTAATCACCCAAAGCTCGTAGAGTTCGTTCCAGTGAACCGGGTCTTCATCTCTGATTCGACCGTAATAACGGTATGGATCCTGGATAACTTCCGCGGTGAACATGTCATCGTTGATTGTAGTTACCATTTCAACCCCATATGTATCCGATTTGGCCTTGAAAACAGATATGACAACACTAATTTAATAATGATTATTTGTCAACAAAGACAGGCACGATAATGGACTGTTTCACCCAGTCTGCTTAGACCGCCTTGGGCGGCCCCTCTATGCCAATCTCTTTGCTGATCTTGCCGTCCCGCATCTCGAAGATGTGCGTCAGACGCATCTCAACCTTGGTCCCTACGGGAAAGGGCATAAACCCATCTTTCGTCAATTCCATCGAGACGATGCAGTCGTCAACGACTCGTTCTTCGGTCGCGAAGCGGTCGATGGTGTGAAATTCTACATCTTTAAACCCTGAGAACATCTCCCGGTAGTTATCGGCGACCGCCTGTTTCCCTTTAATCACCAAATTTCGACTGGGAGCTTCCCAGACGATGTCGTCGGTGTACAGAGCCACAGCTTCATCGATCCGTCCATTGGCCTCGCTGCCAAAATGGGCCTCCACCGCCGCCAGGTTTGCCTCAATCACTTTCTGGTCCATCATTCCCCCTAAATCGGGTTAAGTCACGGAACTACAATCTAAGATCGATAGGTTCTAGCTGCCCGGCAAATAGTTGCCATAGTTTACAACAAACCGGCTGGCTGGGCACTCGGGCTGACAGTGGCCAACCCAGATCCACCGCCTAAATTAGGCTAGATAAGGAAAGGCCTCGTTGGCACCCTTCAGCAGAAGGGTTA
>JAQBXL010000002.1 GCA_027624135.1 Chloroflexota bacterium | reverse complement strand
CGAGGGTCTTCCAGGCTGCTAAAATAGCCAGTAATTGAAGGCGCTAATCTTTCCTCCATGAGTCATCCTCCCCACCCCTAAGATGACTCTAATCCTACCATTGCCATCTCGCCTCAAATCAGATGCGATTGCCCTGGTCTGACGCTTCGCGGAGATACATCGGCCAGCGAGGGAGTCACGTCTGGCCCAGAGTGGAAACTGCCTAGGAACGGCCCAAGTAATCGAAGGCCGACTCGCCGGCGTAATGGGCTTTGTCGCCCAGTTCGGATTCAATACGCAGGAGCCGGTTATACTTGGCCACTCTCTCCGACCGGGCAGGCGCTCCGGTCTTGATCTGCCGCACGTCCCAGGCCACCGCCAGGTCGGCGATCGTTGTGTCTTCGGTCTCCCCGGAGCGGTGACTCATGACCGCGCCCCATCCTGCGTCCCTGGCCATGGTCAAAGCCGCGTGGGTCTCCGAGAGGGTGCCGATCTGGTTGGGCTTCAACAGTATCGCGTTGCTGGCCTTCACGTCGATGCTCTTCTTGATGCGGTTGATGTTGGTCACCAGCAGGTCATCGCCCAGTATTTGTATCGAACCGCCCAGGCTTTCAAGAAGACTGGACCAGCCTCTCCAATCGTCTTCGAAAAGACCGTCCTCGATGGAAATGATGGGGTACTGGCTAGCCCATTCTTCGTACAGCTTCACCAACTCTGTGCAAGTCAGACTGGCCCCGTCCCGCTCCAACACGTACAGGCCTTGGTCTTCGTTAAATAATTCGCTGGCTGCCACGTCCAGAGCGATGTGCACATCTATGCCGGGGGTATAGCCCGCCTTTTCCACGGCCTTAAGCACCATTTCCAGAGCGTCGCGGTTGGACGGCAGACTGGGGGCGAACCCGCCCTCGTCACCCACGTTGGTGTTATGTCCACCATCAGCCAAGAGTGTCTTCAGAGCTTGGTAGATCTCGGCGCCAGCACGTAGAGCGTCAGAGAAAGCCTTTACCCCCATCGGCATCACCATGAATTCTTGGATATCGGCCGAATTTGAGGCGTGCTTCCCACCGTTCAGGATGTTGAACATGGGAACGGGCAGGCTGACTTGCCCGCCGCCGGCCAGGTATCTCCACAGCGAACCGTTCTGACTGCTCGCAGCCGCAGCGGCCCTCGCCACGGCCAGCGACACAGCCAATATGGCGTTTGCGCCCAAATTGCGCTTGTCGTCGGTGCCGTCAAGTTCGATCAGCCCTGCGTCGATAGCCGCCTGATCCATGGGAGATCGCCCAACCAGCCAGGAGGAGATGGCGCCGTCCACGTTGGCCACGGCCTTCAAGACTCCCTTGCCGCCGTAACGAGAGGAATCACCGTCTCGAAGTTCGAGAGCTTCGTAACTGCCAGTGCTCGCCCCCGACGGAACGATGGCATGGGCGGCCAGCCCCGTGGACAGAACGATCTCGGCTTCGACGGTGGGGTTGCCACGGGAGTCCAGAGTCTCGCGCCCCCGGACCGAAGTGATAGTCACGCCGTTACTAACGCTGGTCATAAAAACCTTTTTCTGGCGAAGATAATTCCGGGATCTTAGCGGTGGTGGTTGCGTGCCGCCACGGCGACCAGGGCCTTCTCCACGGCGTCCAAGGGATCAGTCGCTTGTATGATGGCGCCGTTCATGTCCACGCCGTCGCCGTTGGCCGTCAGAGGCCAAGTCTTGAGGCCGACCACCGGTATACCGTCGCTCAAGGCATGGCCAATCTCGGACAGAGTTCCAAAGGCCCCGCCAACTGCGATCACCGCTTGGCCTGTGTGGACCACGATCACGTTCCGGGAATAACCCATGCTGGTGACGATGGGAATGTCCACGTAGCTGTTGGCTTCGGCAGCGGCCCGTCCGGGAAGTATCCCAATCGTGGTGCCGCCTTCAGCTTTGGCCCCTCGGCAGACGGCCTCCATTATGCCGCTGAGCCCGCCGCAGACAACCATGATGTCCCTGCGAGCCAACTCACGGCCAACCCCTTCCGCCAGTTCCACGTGTTCGCGGGTGGCTGGATTACTGCTACCGATCACCGCAATTATCATCTACTGTTTACCTTACCCACGGACGCGCGGGACCCACGGACGCACGGGAATTCGCTGCCGTTTTTTTCGAACTGAGTGGGAGACTATCATATCGGACTGCACTCCTCCAACTTAGATGCCGTTCCCCGATCGAGGAACCACGACCCTCGAACTAAGACATGACCGCACGGCTGGCGGCTTCAATGGCGTCGATCAAGGGCTTGGGATAGATGCCGAGCCAGATGATGCCCGCCATCCCGGAACCAAGCACGGTCAACAACGTCAGTGAAGTCCGTTTCGTCAGAGCTGGGTAGTCTTCCAACAAGTCGCCGCCACCATCGGAGGCCGGAGTGGGTTCGATATATACCTGGCGCAGTATCTGCAGGTAGTAGTACAAGGAGATCAGGCTGCTGAAGACCGCCAGTCCCGCCAACCAGAGGAATCCCTCGTTCGCTACGGCCGTGAAGAGATAGAACTTCATGGTGAACCCGGCGAAGATGGGTAGTCCTGCCAGCGAGAACAATCCCATCGCAAGAGCGGCCGCCAGGAACGGTTGGTGGTCGGCCAGGCCGCCCAGGTCGGTAATGGTCTCTTTGCCGGTCATGTTGAAGAACGAGATCAATGCGGCAAAAACGACCAGGTTGGTGATCGAGTAACCGACCAGATAGAACATCACGCCGTTGGAGGCCAGGTCCGAGTCCAGAGACAGCGCGGCGATACCGGCCAGGATGAACCCGGCATGCCCGATGCTGGAATAGGCCATCAGACGCTTCAAGTTTTTCTGCGCAAGCGCCACCAGGTTTCCCAGCAGCATGGTCAGAGCCGCCAATACCGCCAGAATGATCTGCCACTGTTCCCAACGGTCGGCTGCCGGGACGAACCCCTCTGCGGCCAATCGCAACACCAGGGCGAATGCCGCCGCCTTGGACCCGATGGCCAGATATGCGGTAACGGGATAGGGAGCGCCTTCGTAAACGTCGGGCGCCCACATGTGGAAAGGCACCGCGGAGATCTTGAACATCAGCCCAACCAAGATCAAGCCAACGCCAACCCAAAGCGCCGGGCTCACCTCGGAGGCCACGGCCAGCCCGGCGGCGATATCTTCGAATTTGGTCACGCCCAGCACACCGTAGACCATGCTCACTCCGTAGAGCAGGATCGCCGAGGACACCGCACCGACGATGATGTATTTCAAGGCGCTCTCGTTGGACTTGGCGTCGTCCTTGGCGTAAGCGGCCAGCACGTAGAGGCTGAAGCTCAGCAGTTCCAGGGCGATGTAGGCCGTCAGCAATTCCCGCGACTGGGCCATCAGGTTCATGCCCAAGATCGAGAACAGGAGCAGTCCGTAGAATTCCCCTCGATGCTCCAATCGGTCTTCAACGAAATCCATGGAGGTGAGGATGATGAACACTCCCATCCCCATGAAAAAGACCTTGAAGAACAGAGCAAAGTCGTCCACCGCCAAAAGACCGTCGTAGAGGCTCTCTTCTTCACCCCACAACATGACCAGAGACACGACGATCAAGGCCAACAGACCGGCGATGGAAACCCAGCCCAGGTATCCCTTGCGGTCTTCGGGAAGGAACAGGTCGATCGCGAACACCAAGAACGCCAGGACCGCCAGAGCGAACTCCGGAGTTAGCAGGTGAAGATTGTCGGAAAGACTAGTCACTGCCTCTTATACCCCTGGTATCGTCTGAACGCCGACGTTAATCACCCGCATCAAAGGGGCCGGCCAGACTCCGATGAAGATAATGATCGCCACGAAGGCGCCACCGACGGACATCTCCATCGGACTGGCGTCGGTGAGATCGGCCCACCGTTCATCCGCTTCGCCCATGAAGGTCCGGGCCAATAGCCGCAATATATAGACCGCCGTCAGCGCCGCGCCGATAACAGCCAAGATGGCCAAAGGCAGATAGGTACGGAACGCCCCGGTAAACACCATAAACTCGGCGATGAACCCGCTTAGTCCTGGTAATCCCAAGGACGCCAGACCCGCGATGGCGAAGAAGAAAGTGTTCACTGGCATCCGGCTGGCCAACCCGTTCAGAACCGTAATGTCTCTGGTGTGGGTGCGATGGTAGACGGAGCCAACCAGAAGGAACATCAGGGCTGTCATCAGGCCGTGGGACACCATCTGGAGGACCGCGCCGCCAACTCCGACGTTATCCAGAGTGGCTATGCCCATCAGCACATAACCCATGTGGCTGACGCTGGAATAGCCAATGATGTATTTAAGGTCGTTCTGGGACATGGCCGAGACCGCGCCGTAGAGGACGTTCACGGTGCCCAGGCTGATCAGCACCGGCATCCAGTTCTCCGCTCCCTCGGGCAGCAGGAACATGCCGACCCGGATGATGCCGTAAGCCCCCAGTTTCATCAGCACCCCGGCGTGGAGCATGCTCACTGCCGTGGGCGCCGCCACGTGACCGTCGGGCGACCAGGTGTGGAAGGGCCAAAGGCCGGCCAAGACACCGAATCCCACCATGAACAGCGGGAACACCCAGGTCTGGAATGTCTCGTCGAACTGGCCTGATTCAGAAAGTTGGGCCAAACCCTGGAGTGAGAACGTCGCCGCTGAGTTGTCCGAGGCCTCGACGTACAACGCCAGGATACCGATCCAGACCAGGATGCTCCCGGCGACCAGGAATAGGATCAGTTTCATCGCCCCGTATTCCTTGGTGCGTAGGAACGTTCCGAAATCGGTGCTGCTGCCCCAGACTCCGATCAGCAGATACATGGGCAGCACGGCCAGCTCATAGAAGAAGAACAAGAAGAACAGGTCGCGCACGGCAAAGGTGCCGAAAACACCAGCCGATAGGGCCAACAACAGCACGAAGAAGTCTCGGATGCGATGGGTAATCGTCTGGGAGATAAGCACGCCACCAAACAACACGACGCCGTTTAGAAGCACCAACGGGGCGGAGATGCCGTCGATCCCCAGGGCTAGATTTATATCCAGCGGTCCGGGCAGCCATTCGTAAGTGCGAATGAACTGAAACCCGCCGGCGTCATAGTCGTACCGGAAGAACACGAGCAAAGAAAGGATCAGAGATATTCCGGCGACGAATATGGCGAAGTACCATGACTCTTTGCTCTGATCGCCGGGCATGAACATCATCATCAGCGACCCGGCTAAAGGCACCAAGATCAGAAGCAGCAGCGCTACTTGATCGAAATCGTTCATCATGCCCGGCCACCGCCAAGGCAGCCCAGGTGATTGAAATGGAAATTGGAATGGAATCGGCGGCTAGAAGCGGTAATTAGGCGGACTGTGGTCATCTATACCGACCGCACCCAGACGAAGATACCGAGACCGACGGTCCCGAGAGCCATGGCCAGGGTGTAGGTATAAACGTGGCCGGTCACATGTAGCCGTAACGCGATGCCGAATTTTCGCGTGATGTCCGCCGGTCCATTAACGATGATGTCGTTGACTATCGCTCTATCGAAGAACGCCACTGCCCTGGAGAATACCAACACCACTTTATCTACGACCCACTGGTAGACCTCATCGAAGTAATACTTGTTTTCTATAACCTTCAAGACTCCAGAGAACCGCGACCGCGTCGCCTCCATCGAGATGCTTCTCTTCGCGTAGGCCAGATAGGCGAACATGAAGGCCGCCACCGCCAACACTATCGAGACCGCTCCCAGCCAGACCTCGAAGTGGAACTCCTCGGCGTGACCGAAGAAGACAAAGTCGCCCAATCCGTTAAAGCTGCCGGGCCAATTGAAGGTGATGAAGCCGAACCCTAGCGCCAAGACACCTAGTAGGGCCATCGGGATCGCCATGGCCAGAGGCGCGTCGTGGACGTGGCTATTCTGGTCTTTCAATTCACCAAAGAACACCAAGAACATCGCCCGGCCCATATATAACGCGCTCAGCAAGGCTGTGAACAGGGTCAAGATGATGAACGCAGCGTTCCGGTTGTCGTTCACCGCCACCAAGATCTCGTCCTTGCTCCAGAATCCCGCCAAGACCGGGATGCCACCCAGAGACAATGCCCCGATGGAGAAGACGATGGCGGTTAGGGGCATCACCTTCCTGAGGCCACCCATCTCCCCGGTCTCCTGAAACTCAGTGCTGTGGAGAACGCTGCCCGCCCCCAGGAACAGCAGCGCCTTGGAGAAGCCGTGAGCCATCAAGTGAAAGATGGCCGCTGTATAACCAAACGCGCCAAGGGACAGCATCATCAGTCCCAGGTGACTGATCGTCGAATAGGCGAGTATGCGCTTGAGGTCGGTGGACACCAAAGCAATGGTCGCGGCCATCAGCGCCGTGGTCAGGCCGACTATGGCCACTATCAGGAGCGGGACGGCATCGTAGGCCTCGAATAGGGGGAAGGCGCGGGCCACCAGATAGACGCCCGCGATTACCATAGTCGCGGCGTGGATCAGGGCGCTGACCGGGGTCGGGCCTTCCATCGCGTCGGGCAGCCAAACGTGGAAGGGGACCTGAGCGGACTTGCCCATAGCTCCAAGGAATAGCAGAATCGCCGACGCCGTCGCCACTCCCTCGCTCATCGCGCCGGTGCGTACCGCCTCGAAAGCATCCAGCATGCTGAAGCTGCCCACATCACGCCAGATGAGCAGTATGCCCACCAGCAGTCCAACATCGCCGATCCGGGTGACGATAAAGGCCTTCTTGGCCGCTTCTCTAGCTGCTGGCCGCTCGTGCCAGAACCCAATCAGCAGATAAGAGCAGATCCCGACCAACTCCCAAGCGACGTAGAGCAGCAAGAAGTTGTCGGCCAGTACCAAGGTCAGCATGGACGCCGCGAATAGGGAATGGACCGCGAAATACCAGCCGAAACGCGGGTCGCCCATCATGTAGGCCATGGAGTATATCTGGACCATGAGGGCCACGAAGGTCACCAGGCCCAGCATGGCGATGGTCAGCGGATCGATCAGGATGCCCCAGTGTAGGCTGACACTGCCGACGGCCCCGATTACCCCGGCGTTGAACCAACTCCGCTCGTAATCGCAGGAGAGCATCCCTGTATTCGCGCTGGTGAAGCAGCCTTTGGTGGCGGCATCGGCGTCCAGCCAAGAACCGAACACGAACCAGAAAACCACGAACCCGCCGGCGATGGCCAGGATCGATAAGAATGCGCCTTTAGTCGGGAGGAATTTCCCGAAGATCACAATCACCGGCGCAGCGGCGAAGCAGAACACAGGTATTAGCCAGGCCCACTGCATCAGACAGTCACCCAGGTAGTCACACTGGCAGTCACCCAGGCAGATAGCATCTGCGTCGTGGCAATCACCATTTCATCAAGTCGATCTCATCAACGTTGACCGTGGACCGGTTCCGGAACATACGCAGGATGATAGCCAGAGCCAGGCCGACCTCTGCTGCGGCCACGGTGATGATAAATATGGCGATCAATTGACCGTCGAAATTGGCGAAGCTGCCGGTGCCCTCCATGTGAGAAGCGGCGGCAATGAGGTTGATGTTCACCGCGTTCAACATCAATTCGATGGACATCACGATGAGCACCGCGGAACGGCGAGCCATCACGCCATAAAGGCCGATGACAAACAGGGCGGCGCTGAGGAGTTGGAACCAGACCAGATCAACCATGTCTTAGTTCTCTCCCGGGCCGGAGCGCGCGATGATGATGGCGCCGATCAAAGCAACCAATAACACTAGGGATGCAATCTCAAATGGAACAGCCCAGGTGGTGAAAAGCGACTCGCCGATGCCGGTAAAAGAGGCGTTCTGAGCTTGCGTCCCTGCCACATTGTTTATTACGAAGGCGGGGACCAAAACCCCCAGAAGCGCTAAAGCGGCGACTGCGGCCAGGGGCCACTGTTTATTGTCAGAGATTCGTGGGTAATCGGAGCTCCGGGTTAGCATGACAGCAAACAGAAGCACGATGATGATTGCGCCGCCGTAAATCAACACCTGCACCAGGGCCAGGAACTCGGCAAACAGGACCAGATAAACTCCGGCCACCGCGATCAGGGAGACCAACAACGCCAGCGCCGCGTGAACCACGTTGCGGGATAGCACAACTCCCAGCCCGCCGCCGATGGTCAGCGCCGCCACCAATATGAAAACGAACCAGGCCATCTAGGCGGTTGGACCCTGCCTGTCAGGTGAATTACCAGCCATATTTTGTCCCCCCCAAAATACGAGCCACCAGATCGGCGGCTCTTGATCTCTATTCGATTGTCCGGGCGTTTATCTAGGCCCGGCTAAGACTTTATTTCTTGCGAAACAGTCTCTTTAGGAATCCACCCGGTCCTTTGTCCAACTGCGGCAGGTTCCCCATGGTCCGCAACAGAGCGCAACTCGCGCACTCGCAGTCGCGCGGGTGCTTGGCGATCTTCTCACCGCCAGTCCGCGTGATTCCCGGTTTGTTCCGGCTGGGTGTTATCTTCTTTTTCTTAAGGAACCGGTCAGTGCAGTCCTGACAGGTGCAGGCCTCAACGTGACGCCCCCTCAAGTTCCTTTGCCGTTCGTCTTCTCGTTTAGGCATGCAAAGCACCCATTGGGTCTTCCCACTGAATCGGGCCGGTTGAATCAGGACGGTTGTTAAGTTTCGGTCCCTGCGGCGGTCGTTTCAGCCGCTGCATCTCCGCCTTTCTGGACCTTGGCCCGTTGTGTCGGCGGAATCCAGCCGGTTTCCTTCTGGAACTTGAGCCCGTTCTCTAACAGAATGGGCAAGTCCACCCGAATCGCGTTGCGGCTGAAATCGCTCATCTCATGTTCATGGGTCATCACAATCGCATCGAAGTTACACACCTCAACGCAGATGCCACAGAGTATACACCGGTTGAGATTGATCTCGAAGCTATCAACGATCTTTCTACGGGAACTTTTCCCCTCTTCGTGAAGAGGGTTATCCTTCATCACGGACGACATGCATTGGGTCGGGCATTGGCGGATGCAGACCATGCAACTGGTGCAAAAGGGCTCCTGCACGTCTTCATCCCAAGTAAGGGCCGGAAAACCCATGAACCGGTCCTTCACAGGGGTCGGTTCGGGATGGTGTCCCAAAAGGTTTCCGCTATCCGGGTATTGCCGGGTCACCGGTTGCCTCAAGCCGTGCATGGTGGACACCAGCGTAACGAGCATCCCTTTTAGGCAATTGAACATCCCTTAATCTCCTCCGGCCTCAGCCGGGGCCTGGCTCGCGGCGCGGCGCTGATCCTGCAAGGCTTGCTGCCTGATCCGTGTCTGGGACACAAGCTTAGTTGGGCCGGTCATTCGCTTGTAGATCAGGTATCCGACCACGAACAGACCGGCTGACGACATCAGCGTGAGGGACCACGCCGGCCAGCCGTAGAACAGATACACGGCGGTCATCACAACTGACAAGAAAGACATCGGCACCATGACCTTCCAGGCGAATGCCATCAGTTGGTCGATGCGCAGCCTTGGGAAGGTTCCGCGTATCCAGAAGATTACCATGATGACCAAGTAGACCTTTGGCAGGAACCAGATGATTCCCCAATCACCCGACAATCCTGGGCCAGACCAGCCGCCGAAGAAAAGTATCACAGTTAGAGCTGCGATGGCGAAGGTGTTGATATATTCGGCCAGGAAAAAGACGGACCAGTGGGCGCCGCTGTACTCGACGAAGGGCCCGCCGACGATCTCTGATTCGGCGAAGTAGATATCGAAGGGGGTCCGGCCAACCTCGGCCAATCCGGCGATGAAGAACAGGACCAATCCCAGGGGTTGCACCAAGAAGAAGATATAGCTGCCCTGCGCGTTGACAATCTCTCTCATGTCCAGCGATTGGGCGAGCATGCCTACCGAGATGGCCACCATAATTATGGGTATCTCGTAGCTGATCAATTGAGCCGCCGCCCGCAATCCGCCAAGGGTACCGTACTTGTTGGCCGAGCCCCAGCCCGCCAAAACCAAACCCAGGATACCAATCACAGAAAAGGCAATGATGTAGAAAAGACCCAGATCGAGGTTCTGTATCACGGCGTTCTGGGTGCCTGGAATGGTCACCCATATCATGAATGCGGAGACCACGACGATTATGGGAGCGACCCAGAAGATGGCTTTCTCTGACGAGGCCGGGATGATGTCCTCTTTGAGGATCAGCTTGAAGGCGTCGGCGATCGGCTGCATCACTCCCATGGGTCCGGTGCGCGTGGGCCCCAAGCGCAATTGGAGCCGCGCCAGGAGTTTCCGCTCCAACAGAGTCAACGACAGCACCACCACGGACAGGACAGTGAACATTATGAACAGCCCGACCACGATCCAGATGAAGTCGGCCAAGCCGACGGTGAGCAGAATGGTGGCTGGCATCAGCGGTCCACCTCACCCAGAACGATGTCCAGCGCGCCCAAGATCACCACGGCGTCGGCGATCCAGCAATCTTTCATCATGAGCTTCAACGCCGACAGATTACAGAACGATGGAGGCCGAACCTTGATCCGGTAGGGCCGGTCTGAGCCGTCGCTGATCAGGTAGACGCCGATCTCGCCTCTGGGGTTCTCTGCCCGTACGTAGACCTCGCCAGCGGGTGGGCGGATCAGGCGGCGTCCCAGAGAAGAAGCAACCTCGCCATCGGGCAGTTGATCCAATGCCTGTTCGACTATTCTCACCGACTGATAGATCTCTTGAACCCTCAGGTAATACCGGTCCCAGCAATCCCCATCCAATCCCACAGGAATATCGAAGTCGAAACGGTCGTAGACCGAATAAGGCGCCGCCTTCCGAACGTCGTAATCCACGCCCGACGCCCGAAGGCACGGTCCGGTCAGTCCGAAATCGATGGCGTCCTCTGCTGAGATCGCCGCGATGTTCTTCAGCCTGGCCAGGAATATCTCGTTGAAACTGAGTAGCCGATCCGACTCATCGGTATCCTCTTTGATCAGCTTCAATAGATCCCTAACCTGGGGAACGAAGTCGTCGGGCACGTCCTCTTTCAGGCCACCGATGCGGAAATAGTTGTGCATCATGCGAGCGCCGGAGACGGACTCGAACAGCGCCTGGATGCGCTCTCTCCCCCGGAAGCAGATCATCGATGGAGTCATGGCCCCGGCATCCAGTCCCATCGTAGCTAGGAAAAGCATGTGACTGGCGATCCGATTCAGTTCGCACAGGATGACCCGGATGTACTCGCTTCGTTCGGATACCTCCAACCCCATGAGCTTTTCCACTGCGCGGCAATAGACCTGTTCGTTGTTGAAATTGGCGAGGTAGTCCAAGCGGTCGAACAGGGTGATGACCTGATGATATTGCTCACCCTCGCATAGCTTCTCCGAGCCCCGGTGGAGGTAGCCTATGTGAGGTTCGACGTCCACGACTTTCTCGCCGTCAACCCACAGCACCATGCGGAAAACGCCATGAGTCGAGGGATGCTGCGGCCCCATGTTGAGCAGCATCTCGACGGGTTCGGCGTCGGGCGTTCTATTCTCGGAAATCTGCGTCATATTTATTCAGGCGTGATATCGCCAGAAGTCTCGGCGAGAGTGTCGGCGGAAGTGTCGGACGGTCGGCCGATGAATCGTATCTTGGGATCCGGAGCCGGCACAACCTCGTTACTCATCCAGACTTCGTCATTGAAGTAGAAGCCCGCTTCGATCAGAGTTTCGTCCAGCACTCCTAATTTTTCACAATCTTGCAGGTATTCGGATACCTGCTGGCGCAGCGCATCTTTGGCTTCCTCGGCGGTGTCACCGAATCCGGTAATCACCAATTCGGGACATACCGCCTGATGATCGGTCCCGTCTCCAGATTCTTCGATCTGATAGACGATGCGGTCAAAGGACTTCTTCCCGAATCGAAATTTTTTAGCCCCGGATCTGAGATTCTTGGGCAAGGTTACTCACTGTTTAGCCTGGTTTAAGCCTCGGCAAACTCCAGCTGAAGCTCGGTCTCCTCATCAACACCCAGGTACCCGGCAGCGGCAAGAGCCTCTGCCAATGTATCGGTTCCGTCATGGGTCTCGATCCACGCCCGCATCACCTGAATCAATTCGTCTTGAGCGGCTTCCAATGACTCGCCTTCACCTTCCAAGTCCAAATCCTCGATTCGGGCCACGTACCGGGCCTCATCATGATTAATCTTTGCCGTTAGGACCAAAGCATCCATCAATCTCTAAAACTCCTGATACTCGTTAAACGGAAATTCTCTCCGGCCGGGGAATCCCTCAAACCCTTCGTAGAGAATGAGGGGTGTCAGGTCCGAGTGGCCGTCGAAGTCCACTCCGAACAGGTCATGGGCTTCTCTCTCATACCAATTCGCCGCCCGCCACACCGGCGTCACCGATGGGACGCTCGCATCGCTGTAGGGGACGTCGATCCGCAGGGCCAACGTGCGCTCCGGCTCCAGCGACTGGAGAATGTAGACCACCTGGAAGTATTCAGTGTAGTCGACGCAGGACAAGCAGAGTAGCATCTTAGCTGCGATGCGTGGGTCTTCTTTGATCAATTGGCACGCTCTAAGAACGTGCTGCTTCTCGATGCTGACCTGGGGGATGTCATCCAAAGCGCCTGCCTGGGGATCAAATTCATCAAGAACCTCCAGATATACGTCCAGCAACTCCCTCCCCGCAGCAGTCAGAGCCGCCAGTGGGTCGGCAGGGGGCTGTTCCGCCCCGTGGCCAGCAGTGCCATGGCCAGCCGGAGCCGGCGCCGCAGCAGGCTTTTTGGGTGACGCCGTGCTTTCTTCGGTCTGGGTTTCCTCGACGTTCTCTTCGTCTGCAGCCACTATTTTTTCCCGGCGTCCCGCATGATCTTTTCTTGCAGCTTCAGGATCCCATAAAGCAGCGCCTCAGGGCGGGGCGGACAGCCGGGAACGTAGACGTCAACTGGAATGATGTGGTCGACACCCATGACGACTGAATAGGACCGGTAGTAAGGCCCTCCGTTGGTGGCGCAACTACCCATGGCGATCACCCACTTGGGCTCGGGCATCTGTTCGTAGAGCAGCCGGATGGGGTCGGCCATCTTCTTGACCACCGTGCCCGACACAATCATGACATCCGCCTGCCGTGGCGAAGGCCAAGTGACAACTCCGAAGCGGTCGAAGTCGTAGTGGGCCATGTAGGTGGACATCATCTCGATGGCGCAGCAGGCCAACCCGAAGGAGAGTGTCCAGAGGGAGGACTTGCGGGCCATCGCGAAGAGTTGGTCGGTGGACGTGGTGATGATGCCAGGCATCTTCCCAGCGATGTTTTGATCGTACAAACTGGGGCCGGGCTGGTTTCCGGATCCCTCTGGTCCGATGATTATCTCTGCCATTCGAGGACTCCCTTTTTCCAGGCGTAAACGATGGCGAAGCCCAGCACTCCCAGGAACATCATCATGGCGTAGAAGGGCATTGAATTGGCCTCGTTTATCTTTTCCTGCATGAAGATTACTGCCCAGGGAAACAGGAATACCGCTTCAACATCAAAGATCAAGAACAGTATGGCAAAGATATAGAACCGGACGTTGATGTTGGACCAGGCGTAGGGAGTAGGAGGGATGCCGCATTCGTAGGTGGTCAGTTTAGCGTCCGAGTGACGCCTGGACGAGAGCATGCGCGAAGCGCTGAACATGCCACCGATAGCCATAGTGGCGACAACCGCGGAAATAGCTACCGCGGTCCAGTTCTGCGTGAAGACTTCGGGGTTAAATGCTGAGACCATTATCGTGGGAAGAAACATAAGGCTACGGCACGCGGGCACTGTAAGCCTAATAGCTAAATCAGACTCGTTTCGTGCTCAAGATGATACATCTCGCTCTGTTGGGTGTCAACGGAATTCGACGCCTGACAAAGCGGAAATCAGTTACCCTCGGCGGCCCTGATCTGGGTCGATGAGACGTCCTCTCGAAATTTGCTTTCAGGCAGGTCGGTGAACAGCGGCTCAAATCCCTGTGGGACCGCTACGTCCCTTAGAGTCCTGAACGTCCCCTGGTCTTGTCTTCCGGCCACCAGGAATCTGGTCCCACCGGTCCACATCTCCGCCAGCGCGCCCAGCATCGTGTCGCTGTCGTCGTCATAGTAGCGAGGGGCTACCAGCCTGACTGCCGTGTCCCAGCCAACCACAAATGTCCGGCCCGGAAAGAGCCGCGCTTTCTTGTAGAAAGTCTCAGCTCTGGTCAGCACCACGGTCTCGCCTTCGGTGAACTGGGCCAGCCTTTTTAGTATCTCTGATTCTTCCAGATCCGGTTTGTCCACGTTGGTGACAGACAGTTCGAAGCCAACTTGGGTCTCTAATATCCTTTCCGCCGCTAGCGCCAAACCCCGGTGACCCTGATGCACCGGACTGAATGATCCGGGAAGCAAAGCCGATGGGGCTACGCCCTCAACTTCCAGTGTCTGGCTGTCGCGGGCGACCACCCAGGCTGCTTCTCCGGAGAGCAGTTGAGCCAACGGGGATGGGTGATTCGTCCGGTCTACCTCAAGGGAATCGCCATCGGTCAGCCCCAACTCCACATCAGATTCCAGGCCTGAAAGCTGCATCAGGGCGTGAATCAAGAGACGGCTGACCACTTCCTCTTCGCCGGCCCGGTCCCGAAGACCTTTGTGCAGATGCAGCGAGTACAGAGTATTGGAGGTTTGGTCCCAAGCGGAAACGAACGCCCGATGTTCACCCCTCTTGGGCCGGTCGGTCGCGATGGTGGCGGCGCAGGCCAACCCCACCGGGGGCGAGTCGTCTTCAAGTTGAGACTTGGCCTTACGAAAGGCGGCTTTGGCCATGTCCCTGGCTGTCTGAGCCGACGCCGATTGTTCCGGCTCGAAGCCCAAAAAGGAGATCATGGATTCCTGGCCATAGGGCACCAGCGCCTCGAGTATGGTCCGGGATGCCCCAGCCACTCCCAATAGCCAAGCCACCGCCTGGGTGCCGGCCCCAGAAACGGCCACCACCGCCTTGTGGGGAGTGGCGTGAATCTTCTCTATATGTGGGCGGAGTTCATCCATGTTGTTTGTTGGGGTGCCCCCATCCTAACCTTCCCTCCTTCCGCGGAAGGAGGGTGGAGAAGGGACTTTGCTTTTATTTATTCGGTCGCCAGAAGGTATGGTTGATGTTGCCCATGGTTGCCCTGGATATCTCTATCTCTGACGACTGTTTCTGTTCCCAGCGGGCCATCAATTCGGGGGGCAGTTGACTGCGGGCATCCCGCCACCGCAATGGTTCTCCCTCGGCCAGGGTCTTGCCGGCGATCACGTCAGCCAGGAAACAGGTCATGTCGCCGCCGTCCATGGCATTAACAACCTTGCAATCAAGATAACCGAAACATTCGGTGAGCAACGGGCTGCCCAACTCTCCGCCGGTCTTGCCTACATCCGCCAGTTTATCCCGGTCCCGGCCCGACACCAGACCAAAATCGCCGATCAAGTCCAGCTGATCCGGCCGAAGGAAGTTCAACGCAAAGGCGCCCGCAGCCAGGACCATATCGTGACTGAGGTTGGTCTTGTATAGCTGAACGGCGACCCTGGGGCGGTCGGGAACGATGGACGCCGCGGCGATGGCCACCGCGATCTGCACGTTGTCCCGGCCCTGCCAGCGACTGGTCACCGCCGCGATGGGAGACCAGAGCCTGCCCATGATCGGGGCTATTTCAGCATAGTCCATCGTGTTCTTTCCGGACACGCTCCAGTCTATTCTCGGCTCGGAGTGTAGCACCCTCAACGGCGGGCCACCAGTCGAGCCATCAGTCCTCTTGACACCCGACCACGCCTTAACTAGCATCTGCCCAACCTGCGGAAACACCCCATCAATATCAGACACCGATATAAGACACTAACGAGGTACGCCATGAAAGCGTTAATAGGCGCCGACCTGATCGACGGCACCGGAAGCCCGTTGCTCAAAGACTCGACCATCTTGATCGACGGAGAACGGATCCGGGAGGTGGGCCCACGGGCGGCGGTCACTCTGCCACCCGGCACGGAGGAGATCGATCTGAGCGGATTTACCCTGCTTCCTGGTTTGATCGACACCCACGACCACCTTTCCAGCAAGAATTACACGATGGTCAGCCGGTGGGAGATCGAGGAGCCGACCTCGATGAGGCACCTCAGGACCGCAATTGCCATCGAAGAATCCCTGGCCGCCGGCTACACCTGCATCCGTGATGCGGGAGGCCTGGACGCTGGATTCAAGTATGCCGTCGAACAGGGTTTGATCAACGGTCCGAGGCTGTTGACCGCCGTCAATATCATCTCGCCCACGGGTGGAATCGGCGACCGGGTAGCGCCCTCCGGCCATAGGAGCCCGTTCGGCCACGACCCGATGTCTCCATCCGGGGTGGCCAACGGCCCGGAGGCTGTCCGCGCCGTAGTGCGAGAGATAGTGCGGGTGGGCGCTGATGTGATCAAGTTCGCCACCACCGGCGGGGCCAGTTCACGCCAGGGCCACGGCCCCATGGACATCGCCTTCGGATCCGACGAGGTGAAGGCGTTGGTCGATGAAGCTCGTTCCCAAGAGAAGTTAACCATGTGCCACGCGGTCGGCGGCCCTGGGCTGCGCATGTGCATCGAAGCCGGTGTTGGCTCGGTGGAACACGGTTGCTATCTAGCCGACGACCCCGACCTGCTCAAGATGATGGCGGACAAGAACACCTTTTTCACCCCAACGTTCCTGGTCTACGAGTTCCATTCCGCCGTCAGCGCTCCCCACATTCAAGAACGTTCCAAGAAACTGATGCAGGTCCACCAGGAAAGCACTCACCTAGCCTTGAGCGCCGGAGTGAAAGTGGTCTCAGGGACCGACGCCGGGGGCTTCGTCCATGGCGATAACGCCCGCGAGATTGAACTGATGGTCGAGAGGGGTCTGACGAACATGCAGGCCATCCAGTCCGCCACCGGTTGGGCCGCTGAGTGCATCGGCGAGGAAAAGAACATCGGCACCGTCCAAGCCGGCAGATACGCCGACTTCCTGGTGGTGGACGGCGACCCGCTAACGGACATCGGTGTCATAAGGAACAAAGACCGAATCATGATGGTGATGAAAGGTGGCGTCGCATTCATCGACAACCTGCCCGTAGGTGAACCTCAGCCCGTTGGTGATTAGTCATTCAAGGGGAATCGGCAAAAGTGCATCGCTGTCAGCCAAGACCTTACGGGGTCTTGGCTGATTTTCTTGTATCATTGACCGATGCGATTTCATGTCCTGACTCTGTTCCCGGATGCCTTTCGCGATCCGCTGGAATATAGCATGCTGGCCCTGGCCTTGAAGGGCGGCCTGGTCTCCATCGATGTCACCGACATCCGAGACTATACCCACGACGCTCATCGCACCGCCGACGACTACCAGTTCGGCGGCGGTCACGGCATGGTCCTGAAGCCCGAGCCAGTCTTTGAAGCCACCGAAGCGGCCCTGTCCGGCTATAGCGAATCAGAGCGGGACGCTATCCCGATAATCCTGTTCACTCCCCAAGGCGAGACGCTGACTCAACGCATGGTCGAGGAGTTGGCCCAAGCGCCGGCCTTGGCCATGATCTGCGCCCATTACGCGGGCATCGACAATAGAGTCCCCGAATACTTGGCGACCCGAGAGATCAGCCTGGGCGATTTCGTCCTGACCGGAGGAGAACTTCCGGCCATGGCCTTGATCGACGCCGTATCCAGGCTCGTTCCAGGAGTCATCGGCTCCCCGGAGAACGTGGCCGAGGACTCCATATCCTCCGGACTGCTGCAACATCCTCTATATACCCGCCCGGCGGAATATCGCGGCATGGCGACGCCGGAGATACTCCTGTCGGGCCACCACGCCAACATCGATAAGTGGCGGCGGCAGCAATCGCTGAGCCGAACTTTGGAGCGCCGGCCTGACCTTCTCTTGACCGCCGATCTTAGTTCTGACGACCTGAAGTACCTTGAGTCTCTGGGGTACAAAAACCCCAAACAACCGGAGTAGATTCAAAACCTATGGCCAGATCAGACTTCAGATTCAAGACACCGGTGCGCGTCCGTTGGATGGAGTGCGACGCGCAGGGCATCGTCTACAACGGTGCCTATCTGGGCTACCTGGAGATCGGCCAGGCGGAGTACTACCGAAACCTGGGTTTTGCCATCTATATCATCCCCCAGAGCGGCTACTTTGATTTCGCGGTGGTCAGGACGACTTTGGAGTTCAAAGCGCCCGCCAGGGTTGACGAGATAATCGAACTCCACGTCCGGGTGTCCGAGATCGGCAACACCAGCCTGACCCTGAACATGGAGATCTATCCGGAAGGCAGCGACCGTTTGCTAACATCGATCGAGACCGTCTACGTCGGGTACGACGCCGCGACCGAGTCCAGTAGACCGGTGCCCGACGACATACGCCGGTTGGTCACCCATTATGAAGAAACCGGCGAAGTCCTTCCCATAGACCAGTTTCCGGAACTGGCCAAGGCAACCAATTACGGCCGGCGGTAACGGCTTTAATACGTTGACGAAATCCGTAGCCCTGGCTAGACTTAAAGCACCCCGAATGCGGTGGGCATGAGCCGATCGCCGAGAGTTGACCTCCACCAATGGCCCGATTATTTGACCTTCATATCCACACGACCAAAGGCAGCAGCGATAGCAGCCTAACCCCCGAAGACATGATTTTGGAAGCGGACCGACTGGGATTGCGCGGCCTCTGTCTCACCGAACACTCCGGCCCCTGGGACCGGCACGAGTTTCAGAAGTTCGCCGCCCTCCACAACGTAGTGCTGATCCGCGCGATGGAAGTGGAGACTGACTTTGGTCATATGCTGGCCTTCGGCATGGATAAATACCAAGCCGGTTTCAATAAGGCTGCGGAACTCCGCAAGGCCGCCACAGCAGTTGGTGGGTTCGTTGTCTCGGCCCACCCATTCCGGGGTGTGCTCAGCGGTCACGGTCGGAGCCGCGCGCTCATCTATCAGTCCATACCCGATCCACTTCCGGAGTCGCCCGAGGACGCGGTGGGACACCCATTGTTCAAGCTGGCCGATGCGGTGGAGGTTGCCAACGGCGGCACCATCGACCGGGAAAACGATTTCGCCATGGCGGTCGCCGGGCTGTTGGACCTGCCGGTCACCGGGGGCAGCGACGCCCATTCGGTCCACGGGTTGGGAAAGTTCCTGACCGAGTTCCCCGACGAGATAAAAGACGGAGCCGAATTCCTGAAGGCCCTCCATTCCAAGAACTTCCACCCAGTCGTAGGGCTCCGCACCGGCAACTTGAAACCCTACACCATCTAGGCAGGCAAGTCAGTTCTACCCGCTCAACCCTGTCACTGCAAAAACCGTGACGGGCACCCTACTCAAGTAGAAGTGCCCGTCAGTTCTCTTAAATCCTACCGCTTAAATCCTACTGCCCGCCTGTCGTTAAGCTCAGTTCGCCGCTGCCTGCTCTTCCATGTAGGAAGTGTGGTCTTCGTAATCAAGGGCGATCAGCATGCCACCTGGGTATACCCCTCTATTGGTGACGTGCCCAATTACATGGCAGTGAAAAACCCAGGTCCCAGGATTGGTACCGTTCACTTCCACATCCACCGTCTGCCCAGGGGCGATATCCTGGGTATTCATCACTAACGGTGATGTCAGAGGATTGCCATCTAGCTGAACTACCTTGAATTGATGGCCATGAAGATGCATTGGGTGGTGGAGCTGCCCGACGTTTATCATTCGGATCAGTATCCGTTCCCCTGTCTTGATCTTGAGAAGGTCGTCTTCAAGCGTTTTCGGGAAAGCGTGTCCGTTGATGGTGTACAACCCTGCCGTTTCGTGAAGCAGCAACGTGTACTCCCGGTCGTACTGTGGCAGACCGCCACGAGGCTCCACCACGAATGCCCCAAATAGTCCTCTGGATAGCTGAACCATCGTGTTCGAGTGGGTATGGTACATCGAGGTGCCAGATTTGGGAGCGATAAACTCATAGGTCCAGGAATCGCCGGGCTGAATGTCGGCTTGGGTTATTCCCGGAACACCGTCTTGATCATTTGGCACCTCCATCCCGTGCCAGTGGATGGTCGTTGCCTCGGGTAGGTTATTGGTGAGATTGACCCTGACCTTATCTCCTTCCGTGGCCCGAATAGCGGGACCTGGGTATTGTCCGTTATAGCCCCAGAGCTCAACTGTTTCTCCGTCCAATATCTGCCACTGGATCACATCTGCGGTGAGGTTGATCTCCACGTCAGGGTCAGTGAACCGGCTGCCCGCGACGCCTGCAGGCCCGTCGCCAAGGGTGATTTGCGCGGGCCCCGGATTACTTGGCTCTGCAGTCTCGCCAATGTCCGTCGCATCAGATGTCCCGCTGCATGCTACAGCCAAGATCGCGGCCAAGGAGAACAACGCTAGAATCAGAACCCTTCGCCCAAGATTTCTCGCCATCTATATTCCTCCAGTTTGGTCGATCACATAAAATCGGGAAGCCTTTTCAGCTTCCCGTAGCCTGATTCACTCGCAGAGAAAGGTTGCAAGATCAGCACGTGAAAATTATCGCGCACCCCAACTTGGCCTGATAATATCCGAACGGCCTGTCATTTCCCGGCCAAGATGCCCCTAGATGACGGTCCACATAATGAAATTTGATTACCGCAAAAGGCCCATCAGGTTGCACGGTAATTCGACAACGTGCCCGTGGAATTGCCCTATTCACGGCCTAAAGCTGTAACTTTGGGGTCGAACCCGCGTCCCAAGCGTGCTAAACTGCCTCGGCACGGCATCGGGCCGATACTAAGTTATGACAATCAATGCGTGAGGTTGGGACGGGACACCAATGGTTCTTTTCGATACAGACATTTCCCCCTTTGAGCAGGTCAACGTCGCCCTCGACCTGGAGACCACCGGCCTGGACAAAGACCGCCACGCCATCATGGAGATCGGCGCCGTTAGGTTTCGCGGAGACGAGGTCATCGAGACCTACCAGACGTTCGTCAACCCCGGCCAGCCCATACCCGAATTCATCCAGCGGCTCACCCACATCTCGCCCCAACAGGTGAAGCGCGCGCCATTTTTCTCTTCGATCGCAGCAGAGATCGAAGACTTTCTCGGGGCGGATCCCATCATCGGCCACAATATCCAGTTCGACATCGGCTTCCTGGCCAGCAGTGGCGTCAATCTGAGCAACCCATCCTACGACACTTGGGACTTGGCCTCGGTCTTCATGCCCCGGTCGCGGCAGTACTCCCTGAAGTACCTGACCACCCACTTTGGAGTGGAGCATACCGACGCCCACCGGGCCTTGGCCGACGCCATGGCGACCAAGAACGTGTACATCAAGTTGCTGCGTCTGGCGGCCGAGCAGGACTCCGGGTTGCTGGCCTATCTTTCCAACCTGGCAGCCCGCAGCCGGTGGTCCATCAGCGGGATACTGGCCGGTCTTGAGGGGGTTGGCAGCAGCCAAACTTCGTCGGTTGGTCTGACCGGTCTCGACCTTGAGCAGTTGGCCGTCCGGCTGGGTTCCCCGGAGAAACGCCGCGCCGACCCATCGCTGAACGACCTCACCGAAGACAAAGTGGCCGGGCTATTGGCCGCGAATGGCCCATTCTCCAAGGTGTTTGCCGGATTCGAGCACCGCGCCGAACAAGAACAGATGCTGACCGGAGTAACCAAAGCCACATACCACAATCAACATCTGGTGGTTGAGGGGGGAACCGGGGTGGGCAAATCCATGGCCTACCTGCTGCCCTCGGCGCTCTTCGCCATCTCCAAGGGACAGCGGGTGGTGATCTCAACCAACACCATCAACCTGCAAGAGCAGCTGATGAACAAAGACATCCCTGCGCTGACCGAAGTGTTGGAGAAATCGGGTCTGGTCGAACCAGGCGTCCTTAAGGCGGCGCTGCTGAAAGGCCGGGCTAATTACCTTTGTCTGCGGCGTTGGAACCATCTGGCCCGCAGCGACTCGCCGACAGTGGATGACGCCCGTCTTTTGTCCAAGACCTCGGTCTGGATGCAAAACACCCTGAGCGGCGACCGGGCGGAGATCAACCTGGCGGGACGGGACTCCGCTTCATGGAACCACGTATCGGCTGGCGAAAAAGGATTCTGCCCTGGATTGAGGGACGGCTCGCCCTGTTTCCTGCGCGCGGCCAGAGAACGGGCTGACCAGGCTCATATCCTGGTCGTCAACCACGCCTTGCTGTTGTCAGACCTGGCCCGGGGGGGCGGCCTGATCCCGGAGTATCAGCACCTGGTGATCGACGAAGCCCACAATCTGGAGGACGAAGCCACGAGGCAGTTGGGTTTCAACGTGTCCCAGGACAAACTGGACGAGGTTTGGGAGCCACAGGCACGTCTGACCACCCAGCTACGCCAAGCGATGGCTGGCCAAGATCTGGCATCAACGGTGCGGCAAGATGCGGAGACCGCCGTATCCGCGGTGGAAGGCGAGTCGGCCAGGGTACGGCAGATCTGGGTCCGTCTTTGGGCGGAGGTGGAGCGTTTCCAGGCTAACCAAAAACCCGATTCCCGAGACAATGGCCCGCAACTGTTGATCACATCTGATATCAGGGGCACCAAGAGTTGGGGCGACCTGCACCTGGCCTGGGAGAACCTGGATGTCGGCCTGCAACAGGCCGCCCAGACTGTGGGCCGTCTGCACCGCTTCCTAGAATCAACCCAACTACCCGGTGCCGGGGACCAGCCTGCCCTGGTGATGGAAACCGCCAGCTTGATGGACGATGTGGAATCTCTACGGGGAAACTTGGGATCGATATTGGGCAACCCGCAGGACGCCGACATCCACTGGATCAGCAACGACCAGGTGCGGGGCAACTCCATAATCGCCCTCAACTCGGCGCCATTGGACATCAGCAGTACCCTCTCGGCCAATCTGTTCCAGCATAAAGACAGCGTAGTCCTGACCAGCGCCACCCTCAGCACCGAAGGCAGTTTCGATTACTTCAAAGGCCGGGTCGGGGTTGGCAGCGACGCCCAAGAACTGTTGGTGGGTTCTCCCTTCGACTATCAGAAGGCGGCCCTGCTCCTGATTCCAGAAGACATGCCTGCGCCCAATTCGGACCGGTACGTGGATTCCATGGTCAAAGTCTTGACCGATCTCGGGACCTCCTTGAATGGACGAACCATGGCCCTGTTCACCTCCTACGCCTCGCTCAGGGCAGTAGCCCAGCGGCTCCGCGCGCCCCTGATGGGCGAAGGGATCCAAGTTCTGGCCCAGAGCATCGATGGCTCGGCCCAGCAACTGATGACCCGATTCGGGGAGGAACCAAACAGCGTGCTCCTGGGCACCAGCAGCTTCTGGGAAGGGGTGGACCTGCCATCTGGAATGCTGAAAGGCCTGGTCCTGACCCGGTTGCCCTTTCATGTGCCCACCGACCCGGTGGTAAGAGCCCGCTCCGAACAATATCAAGAACCCTTCAACGAGTTCACCGTCCCCCAAGCTGTGCTCCGGTTCCGCCAGGGCTTCGGCCGCATCATCCGCAACAAAGAGGACAAAGGCACCATTGTCATCATGGACAACCGGATCACCGGCCGGTCCTATGGCAATTCCTTCTTGCGGTCGATCCCGCCTTGCACCCTAAAACCAAGCAGCTTGGCCAGCGTTGGCCAACTGGCCGCCCAATGGATCGCCTAAACTATTTTCCCGAAAACCCCTCTGCCCAATCAACACGCCCGGAGAAGACTGTGGAACTGACGATTGACCAACCCTTTGATCTTGGATCGAGCTTGGAGAGCGGCCAGGCCCACCGGTGGGAAAAGGTGGACGGTTGGTATTACGGCGTCGTCCGCGAAGAGTTCATACAGATCCGTCAGAGAGATAAGGTGGTGGAATTTTCTTCGGGACCGTCACCAGAAGCAACGGCTGCGGCTATGCTGCGGGATTACTTCCGTTTCGACGACGATCTGGACGCCATCTACTCGGACATCGTCCGCGACGACCGTGTGGCAGCGATGGTCAACAAATATCCAGGGCTTCGAATACTGCGCACAGAGCCTTGGGAATGCTTGGTGGCCTTCATCTGCTCAGCCAACAACAACATCGCCCGCATCCACCAGTTGATGGAGCGGATGTCTGAGGAGCTTGGCCGTCCACTATCGCTCAACGGTCAGACCCGTTACACCTTTCCCAGTCCCGCCGATCTAGTCGAGGCCGGAGAAAGCGAGTTGAGGCGGCTGGGGTTGGGCTTCCGCGCCCCCTACGTGGACCAAGCAGCAAGCGCCGTTCTGGAAGGAAAGTTGGACCTGGCGGCGCTGGTGCGTATGCCCTATCCGGAGGCCAAAGCGGCCTTGATGGAGATCAAGGGGATCGGCTCAAAGATCGCCGACTGCGTCGCGGTATTCTCTCTGGAGAAGCTGGAGGCGTTCCCCATCGACGTGTGGATTCGCCGGGCGCTGAGTGAGTGGTACTTCCCCGGACAGAAGACTCCGCCGGACCGGGTGCTGCTGGAATGGGCCCAAGAACACTTTGGCCGTTACGGCGGCTACTCCCAGCAATACCTCTTCCACGGCCAACGCCTAAGGAAGAAATCTGAAAGCTGATCGCTAAGCTTGCGTCAGAATCAGCTTGCCGAAGAAGCTGGTCGCCTCCATAGCCTGGTGGGCGGCGGCGGCTTCGGCCAGCGGGAAGGTCCGGTCGACCGACGGTTTGACCACGCCCCGGTTCAGCATCTCCACTATCTCCCGCATGTCCTCTTTGGTCCCCATGAACACGCCGTAGATCTCTTTCTGCTGGCTGAACAACTGGCCCAGGTGCAGTTCGGTCCGAAGCCCCGTGGTCGCGCCGCAGATGCCGTATCGGCCGCCCATCCGAAGCGAGGCAAAGGCCGGCGCGAAGAAGTCTGCGCCAACATGGTCAACCACACAGTCGACGCCCGCTCCTCCGGTGATCTCCCGCACTCTCTCTCTGATATCTTCCTCGTTATAGTTGATCACCACGTCGGCGCCCAACTCCGATGCCTTGGCGGCTTTCTCCGGACTGCTGGTGGTGGCGATGACCTTGGCGCCGATGACGTCCTTGGCCATCTGTATCGCGGCGGTGCCCACACCTGCTGATGCGGAAAGCACCAGAACCGTCTGCCACGGCTTCAATTGCAGCCGCCGCACCAGCATGTTCCACATCGGCAGGTATGTGGTCGGGGCCGCAGCGGCAAGCTCAAACGACACGCTGTCGGCGAGTAGATGCGCATTGGCGGCAGGGATGGAGATGAACTCGGCGTAGCTGCCGTCGATGGCGCTGCCCAGAAACCGGGGACGGCGGCACAGGTCATCCTGACCCGCCAGACAGGGCGCGCACTGCATGCAGGTGAGCCTTGGGTTGACCACAACCCGGTCGCCGGGTTTCAGACCGGACACACCGTCGCCGCATTCCACTATCTCACCGGCGCAGTCTCCGCCCAGGATCAAGGGCGGGGGAAACTCCCGTTCCAATCCACGGCCCCCATCTCTGGTGTAAAGGTCTAACCGGTTCAGGGCGGTGGCCCTAACCCTGATCTTGACCTCGCCAGCCTGGACTTGGGGTTCGGGACGGTCGCCATAGATCAGAGCCTCGGGACCTCCGTGGGCTTCGATATACACTGCTTTCATGGACAAGTTCTCCTGCCAAGTTTTCCTTAGGCAGCAGCCTTCAATCATCGGCTGTCGGCTTTCAGGAATTCAAATAGGTGCAAGCGCGGGGGGTTAACTAGGGGCGGCGTCCATAGTAGCAATCGTCGCAAAGGAACACGATGGCCAGTGCGTCTTCATGGCTGCCGATGCGGCCGCATTGGGGAACTGTGCTGTCTTGGCTCCACGGCTGGTGGAACTTCCCACCGCATTGCTGACAGGAAGTCTCTTGGATGCCGTCCAAAGCCTCGTCACAGATGACGCAAGACTCCAATTCGCTATCAGGAGATTCCGGGTTCTCGGGGATACCCATCTGTTCTGCCATTATCTGGAGATCAACTCCCTCTCGAGATAATTTTATTCACCAAGGCCCGTTCCTCATCTTCGCTGTTGACCAGGCCATCTTGTTTCGCCGAATTCAGTTCTCTAAGGACCTGACCGACATCAGGGCCGGCCGTTACGCCTATCGCCATCAGATCGTCGCCAGTCAATTCCGGCGTAATCAGCCGCCACTCAGCAAGGTAACTGCGAAGCCGCCCAGCAAGCTGGGAGTCTCGGAAGAGCCGAGCCGATGCCGTAATGGCGTCGGGGTCGAGGCCATCCAAAGCCTGACAGACCACCGAGGGCCTGACAGACGGTCCGGAAAGGGCCGGGGCCAATTCTCTCAGTGCAATAGTATCACGGACAACCCGCGCCCAGGCAGCAGGCAGATTCAGCCTGCGCTTCACCGAATCTCCATCGCCGGGTTTTAATGAAGCGACCAGCGCGGCCAGATAATCCATCGCACCCAAGGGACCCAAACCCTGCAGTTCCAAATCGTTTTCACCAGCCTGGCCAGCCAGGCCAGCCAGGCGGGCCAGTCCTTGACCGTCAGACAGGGCAGGGTGAACCGCGGTCAGCACTCCCAGTTCGATGGATCGAAGCAGCATATCAGCCGCCCAGTCTTCTTCGAATATCTTTTGCAGCTCCTGCCGCCACCGGTCTCCGGTGACCGCCGAGGCGTGGCCTTCCCCCAACGATCTCTGCAGTTCGGACAAGCTGCTCTCAGCGATCTGAAAGCCCAGTCTTTGCTCATAACGAATGGCCCGCAGCATCCTGGTCGGGTCATCCACGAAACTGCCGGGGTGCAAGGTACGGACGAGTTTGATGCGCAGGTCGTGGATCCCGCCGTGGGGGTCGATAACTTCGGGAGAATCTCCGGCCAACGGCAGCGCCATGGCGTTTATGGCAAAATCTCGCCGAGCCAGATCATCGTCGAGGCTGCCGGCGGTCACCTGCGGGAGGGAACCCGGATACGGATAGGTCTCCTTTCTTGCGGTGACCACATCGACCCGGTCATCTTCCATCTCCACCGTGGCAGTGCCAAATCTGGGATGCACGGTTACGCCGCAGCCAAGCTCGTGGGCCAAATCGGCTGCCAGGGTTGGCGCATCACCCAAAACAACAAAGTCCAGGTCTTTAGACGGAATGCCCAAGATGGCGTCCCGGACTGGCCCCCCAACAAGATAGACCGGGAGATCATTCGACTCGGCGCGGCGGCGCAGGGATCGCAATACGGCCAGTTGCCCGGCGCTGACGCCGTCAGCAACCTTGTCTAGAGATATGCGAATCGCGGGAGAATCAGGCGTGAAATGCCTCCTTTTCGGGGCAGGAACGGAAGCTCAGATTATATCATGGAGCCTAATAGGCCAAGCGTGATTCCAGACCCTGTAGGGCGCTTTCTAAAACCCACAAAACTCTGTTTACTTCGCTTTGACAACACAAAGTTAGGTGGATACAATCCAATCGTGCGTACTTACTAAAGGTTCGTACGTCCGCGGGAACCGCAGACGATTGGGAGGAAAGACAATGGCCGATGCAGATTTCACTACTTTCTATGACTTTCGTTGACCCTTCGTGTACAACGCAGCCGTGTGGCTGTCGAAAGTTGAAGAGTCTACCGGAAAGACAGTTACTGTAGATTGGCAACCGTTCTCACTGGCCCAGGTGAACAGCGACAGAGAAAACGACGTCAAGCTCTGGGAGCAGCCTGGGGTGTTGGACGGAACCGACAATACCTTCCTGGCACATATGTCGGGCCTCGCCGCCAAACGCCAGGGCGATGAAGCGTTCAAGTCATTCTTCATGACTCTGCTCCGGGCCCGCCACGAAGATAAGAAGGACCTGACCGACCCGGCAGTCATGGAAGAAGCCGCGGTCGCCGCCGGTCTGGATATGGCCCGTTTCCGAGAAGACCAGAAAGACCCGGACTTACTGGAAGACATCGGTAAGTCCCACACCATAGCAGTGGAAGAGTACGGCGCCTTCGGTGTCCCGACCTTCGTGTTTGGCGAAAACAACGCCACCTTCCTGAAGATGTTCATTCCTCCGGATGAACAGGCAGTGGAGATCTACGACACCCTGACCAAGGCCATGAGTGAATTTAATCACGTCGGCGAGTTCAAGCGTCCTCAGCCCCCCTGGCCTCACGGGGTAATCTAGGGACATCGTCGCCGCCATAAATTCCCAAGATTCGGTCAAAGCTCTTCAAACAGTGCTGGGGTTCTCCTTCAAAGACCCCAGCCTGTTGCGTCTGGCATTAGTGCACAGTTCCTATTGCAACGAGAACGACCTGGACCCATCTGAGTCATACGAACGGCTAGAATTCCTGGGCGACGCTGTGTTGGAACTTGCCATCTCCACAGAGCTCTACCGCCGTCTTCCCGACGCCGCCGAAGGCGATTTGACCAAGAGCCGTTCCTCTTTGGTCCGGGGTGAAACCCTAGCGCGGATCGCCCGCCGTATTGACCTGGGGAATCGACTACTAGTGGGTAAGGGTGTCGATTCCACTAATGGACGACACCAGGACTCGATTTTGGCTGCCGCCTTTGAGGCTCTTGTCGCAGCGGTTTATTTGGACCAGGGCAACGAGTTCACCCGCCGGTTCATAATCGGTCTATTCGATGCGGAACTAACCCAAGTCGAGAGGACCGGCAGACCACCGGAGAACCCCAAATCCACGCTCCAAGAGATTGTCCAAGGACGAGGGTTGAATCCGCCCGTATACCGCTTGGTTAGCAGTGAAGGACCAGATCACGGGCCCGTGTTTACGGTAGAGGTCATGGTAGACGGCGAGGTTGTTGGCTCAGGCATTGGCGGCAAGAAATCTGATGCCGAAGGCGCCGCAGCCGAGGCTGCTTTGACCGCATTGTCTGGAAACCCGTAGATTCCATCCGATCGCGCCGCCTCCAAGATACAAGATGATCATCAAGACTTGGCCCTCCTGCCGGCTTAATCCGGCCTGGTATTATTCGGTCTCAGGACGTCATAGGACGATAGATGCTCCGATTTTTCAAACGTAACCGCCAGGAGAACCTGGAACACACCCAGGACGCCGTGAAACCCAGCCGTGAGCGGTGGTTCGGACGTATCCTCAATGTGCTCCGCTCTTCCAAGCTGGACGACTCGCTCTGGGAGGAGTTGGAAGAGATATTGATCTCCTCTGACGTTGGAGTGGAAACATCTCTGCGCATCATCGAAGACTTGAAAGCCACCGTTAAGGAACGGCGGCTAGAGTCGGGCGATGAGGTATTCGAGTCGTTGAAAGAGAACTTGATGTCCAGCATGGAGTCTGAAAACGCCGAATCTCTCTGGATGGATGAGACTGCGGTGAACGGGCCGTATGTGATACTGATGGTGGGCGTCAATGGAGTGGGCAAAACCACCAGCATCGCCAAGCTGGCCCACCATTTCACCGCAGAGGGGAAGAAGGTGATGCTGGGCGCGGCAGACACGTTCAGGGCCGCTGCCGCCGAGCAATTGGAGATTCTGGGGAAACAGATCGGCGTAGATGTTATTAGACACGAATCGGGGGCCGACCCCGGTGCAGTCGCCTACGACGCCTACATGGCGGCCAAGGCCAGAGGCGCGGACGTGTTGATCGTCGACACTGCCGGCAGGCTCCATACCAAGTCCAACCTGATGGAGGAATTGCGCAAGGTCCACCGGGTTTTGGCCCGGCTGGAACCCAAGGCGCCCCATCAGGTGATCTTGACCCTAGACGCCACGACCGGCCTCAACGGCTTGGCCCAAGCCAAAGCTTTCAAGGAAGCAGTAAATTGTACCGGCATTTTCCTCGCCAAATTGGACGGAACAGCCCGGGGCGGCATCGTTCTTGCCATCCAGCAGGAACTTCAGATGCCGATCCTGTTCATTGGCACCGGCGAAACCGTGACCGACCTGGCGCCATTCGACTCTCGGGACTTCGTGGAATCTCTGCTGGCGCCCGTTTCCTAAGCGATTTAACCCGATCAGCTCCAGCCAGGACTTCTTCATTTCAAGCCCAAGCCCAAGCCCAAGCCCAAGCCCGATCAGGTAACCCTTGCTAGACTCGCTGATCTGGTTTGCCGCCGTCAAGGGTATGGGTGTACTGGCCCTTCCCGCAGCCTTCGTGCTGTTTAGGCGGCTGCCCGACCGCGGTTTCACCCTGGCCATGCCGGCGGCCATGGTGTTTTTCTCCTACATCCTCTGGGTCTTGGGCCTGACCCACATCGCACCCAACACTCAGTTAACCATCGTTATCATTCTAGTCGTCGCCGCCATCCCCAGCGGCTTTCTGCTGCGCCGGTTCCTCGCGGAGATCAAGGGCTTCGTACGCCAAAGTTGGCCGATGTTGGTGGCCGCCGAGGTCCTGTTCATCGGATTCTTCTTGATGTGGCTGGGGATAATCTCCGAGGTTCCCGCGATCAACCACACCGAAAAGCCCATGGATTTCGGATTCATGAACGCGGTGCTCCAGAGCCGATTCTTCCCCCCTGAAGACCCTTGGCTGTCAGGATACTCCATCAGCTATTACTATTTCGGCCATTTCATGATGGCTTTCCTGACCCAATTCACCGGCGTCGCGTCCAGCGTGGGCTACAACTTGAGCGTTGCTTTGGTTCCAGCGTTGGTGGCTATGGGCGCCTTCGGGCTGGTCTACAACCTGGTCCGCCTGTCAGGAGGGAGCTTAAGAGCCGGCATCATATTCGGCGGAACGGCCCCCCTGTTGATAATCCTAGCCGGAAATCTGGAAGGCGCGATGGAGTTCGTCCATCTCCGAGGATGGGCCGGCAGCGGATTCTGGGAATGGGTCGGCATCAAAGGCTTGGAGGGTGCGAATACCGGCTCTGGGGCCTTCCCTGACGGTCAGTGGTGGTGGTTCCGGGCCAGCCGCTTGATCGACACTCTGTCCGGCGGCCAGAGCCTGGATTACACCATCACCGAATTTCCCATATTCAGCTACATCCTTGGCGACTTGCACCCCCACGTGATGAGCCTGCCATTCGTCATTTTGGGCCTGGGCCTGTGCCTAAATATCTACCTGTCCACGGGAAGGCTGGGTCTGAACTGGTTGAAAGACAACCCGGTGGAATCGGCGGCCATCGCACTGTTCATCGGTTCTTTGGCCTTCATCAACCTCTGGGACCTGCCTGTGATCGCGGCGATGCTGGTCGCGGTGGCGCTGGTCAAAGCCTACGGGGACCAGGGCGGAAACCTGACAAGAGCGGCCCTGGACGCCGCCATGACAATCGTGCCCATCTTGGTGCTGGCCGTGGCCATGTTCCTGCCGTTCTACAGCGGTTTCGAAGCGCAGACGTCGGGCATTTTGCCGCTGCGGGAAGTGAACACCAGACCCTTCTTGTTGTTCTTGGTCATGGGGCCATTGATCTTCCTGGCCGTCTCGTTCTTGTTCCGCCAGCTCCCGAGTCTCGTTCGACCATCTGATGTCGATAATTCGGCGGCAATCTTGATGATGGTCGTAACATCAACGCCGTTCTTGGTCTGGATCGGGGTGGCGTTCATCGTAACCTGGATCGATGACGGCGCCGGAGCCGCCTTTGGGGAGATTGGCGGGCGGGCAATACTGGTTATACCCGGGCTGGCTTTGGTGGCTCTGGCCGGGTTCAGCGCCATGCAACGCGCCAGGCTAAAACTGGAGCCAGTAGCGGTATTCCCCCTGCTGCTGGCAGCGTTGGCCATCTTATTGTTGGTAGGGGCCGAGCTATTTTACGTGGCCGACCAGTTCGGCGGCGGCTTCCGGCGTATGAACACAGTCTTCAAAACTTACTATCAAGCCTGGTTCCTACTGGGAATCGTCGGCGCTTACGGCTTGTATTACCTATGGTCGGTCCGTTCTTCGATCCAACACTCCCTCCAACACTCCCTGCGTCTGGACCGGTTCTTGCGTGCAGGCCGGTTTATATGGGCCGGGACCGCAGTTGTGTTGCTGGTGGCGTCTCTCTATTACCCAGTAGGAGCGGTACTCGACCGCACCGGAATACTTCGTGAGGGTCACACGGTGTCTGACAACACTCTGGACGGGTTGGCCTTTCTACAACCGTCAGCGCCGGGAGAATACGCTGCCATCCAATGGTTGAGGGACGAGGCCCCCTGGGGCAGGATGGTGGAGGCAGTGGGCAACGATTACTCTGAATTTGCCCGGATATCATCCAGCACCGGACTGCCGACCATCTTGGGTTGGAAGGGTCACGAACTTCAGTGGCGCAGTTCAAGCGCATCCTTCCAGGGCCGGGAAGATGACGTGAAGGCCATCTACAACAGCGGCGACCCCCAGGAAGTGCGCCGGTTGCTGAACGCCTACGATGTGCGCTACGTTTACCTGGGCTCCAGGGAACGAAGTACCTACGGGGCTGAAAAACTGACGGACTTCACGGACTTCAGTGAGTTCCTGAGAACCGCCTTTCAGCAGGACGGCGTAATAATCTACGAGATGATCGAATCACCGGCCGAGAACAATTGATCAGCAAGAGAACGCCGGGCTGGATAAAAACGGCCCCCTCACCTAAAGCAGTCATAACTGGGCTATGGACCGTCCGCACCTTTGGTTGGTTCGAAGCCGGGTTTTTAGCCGTAATCATAGTGGCATTGGTCATGCGTCTTTGGGAGTTGGGCGGCCGCACCATGCACTACGACGAGGCCATCCACCTGCACTTCGCCTGGCGTCTGTCGGAGAGTAGCGGCGGCTACCTGGGCTGGCCCTGGATATTTGGCAGCGACTACCTGCATTCACCCTGGATGCACGGCCCGTTCCAGATCGAGTTCACCGCTGTGATGTTCCGCATCTTCGGCGACACCGAGGTGACCGCCCGACTGGGTTACGTGCTCTTTGGCACGGCGTTAGTCGCAGTTCCCTACTTCTTCAGAGACTACCTGGGCCGCTACGGGGCCTTCCTGGCGGCCGTGATGCTGACCTTGTCACCGACACTCCTATACTTCAGCCGTTTCGGGCGCAACGACATCATAATGGCTTTCTTCGCGGCGTCCTTACTGGTGGTGATGTGGCGCTACATAAATGAGGGACATCGCCGGTACCTCTACCTGGCATCCGCGCTCTTGGCCCTGATGTTCGCCACCAAAGAAACAGCGTACTTGGTGGTGGCGGTGTTCGGACTGCTTCTATTGGTGCTGTCCGTAAGCGATGTGGCTCCTTGGGCGCTGGGCCGTATCAAGCTGTCTCAGGTGGGACGCCCCGCCGGGTTCTTCCTCCTGCTGACGACCATCAGTTTGCCCCAATGGTCGGCTCTCTCAGCTTTGTTTCTAGAGCCTTTGGGGCTGACATTGGCCAACCCGGACCCGCAGACTGGCCGGAACGTGCCGAACGTGGACGGCTCGGATGGACTGGTGGGCGCCCCGGCCTGGGAGGGTAGCACTCTGCTGCTGCCGGTGCAGGACCTTCCCCTTGGTATACATGTCTTAGCGGTTGTCTTGGGCCTGGCAATATTGGCCTGGCTGCTCTCGAAGGGTCCCATAACGCCGAAGCGGATCATCTGCCTCGCCGGAGTTCCGTTGGCGATGGCCGCAGGAATCGCTTTTCTGCTCTACCGCCCGATCGCAGACGCGGTCCAGACGGGACGGGTGCCGGTAATCGACCTGACGCTGGCGATCCTCCTGATAGTCGGGGGGATATCCGCACTGGTGTACCATCGCTATTCCCTCCAGCGTAACGGCCTGTTGTTGTTTCTTCCGGCCTTTGTGACGGCTCTGTACGCGATCCTGTTCACACCGGCGCTGGACCTAGAGGCAGTGGTGAACGGGATACTGCCGAGCGGGGTGACGGTCGGAGCCGCCTCAGCTGGCCTGCCCGTGAATTACGTGGTTGCCTTGGGTGTCCTATCCGGCGCTATCATCCTGTCTGTCGTCCTGGGATTGCGCTGGCTGGGCAACGCCTGGTTGATCTGCGCCGGTATCTTCTACTTCATCTGGGCTGCCCTGTACACGACTCTCTTCACCAATCTCGCTGGAGTGTTCAGCGGTTCCTGGCAGGGCATGGGCTACTGGGTCGCCCAGCAGGACGTCGCCAGGGGCAATCAGCCTTGGTACTACTATTTCGTGGGCCTGCCGGTCTACGAGTTGCTCCCGCTGGTCTTCGGCATCGCAGGGGCGGCCTATTTCCTCAAACGGGGCGATGTTTTGGGCCTGTTTCTGACCCTGTGGGCCGCAATAACCTTCTTGGCCTACACCGTGGCCAGCGAGAAGATGCCCTGGCTGCTGGTGAACATCACCCTGCCTTTGATCTTCGTGTCGGCCAAATTCCTCGGGGAGTTGGCCGAGTCGGTACGCTGGAAGCAAGCGCTGCCAATGGGGGCAGCGGTGCCGTTCTTCCTAGCGCCCGTGTCAGTCCTCGGAGGATTATTCTTCCTGTACGCCTACACCGGTGGAGAGGGCAGTCTGACCTCCGGGCACTGGACGGTGCTGGCATGTTCGGCGGTAATTTTGGCCGCCACTGCTTATCTGATACGTCTAACGTCTCCTGCCAGGGGCGAGGCTCTTGCCGCGTTGGGTCTGGCTGCTCTGCTGTTGGGGTTCGGAACCTGGAGCGCATTCCGAGCCGGCTACACCTTCGATGATTCGAACCGCGAGATACTCGTCTATGCCCAAGGCGGTTCCGACCTGAAGGAGACTTTTGCCTCCCTGGACGCTGAGGTGTTTTCCGTAGGACAGCAAGAGGACCCGGACGGACAGCGTCGCGCGGTGGAGGTGGACTATGATATCTGGTACCCGTTCCAGTGGTACGTGCGGAACGCCGAATCAGGTGGACTCCTGCGATTTACCTGCTTCAAAGCTGAGTCCGACGACGGCTGGAACGACGGCTGTAATTCTCTGGCTGAATCACCGGCCGATGACGCGTACAAACCAGCGGCTCTGCTGCTGACCTCAGCCCACGCCGACCGGAACGGCGCTGAGTTGGCAGGATACGAGAAGAGCGAGGCGCTGCGTAGTTTGCTCTGGTTTCCCGAGACCTACCGCCGACCTGGTGAAGGTCGCCAAGACGAACCATGGAAGGATGAGCTAAAACAGGACTGGGGATTCTTCAAAGACGTGGCGGGCAGCAGGGAAACCTGGCGCAACGTCTTGGATTATTGGATATTCCGGGACCTGAAGCCGGACTGGTACAACGGTAACTACTATACCTTTACACAGCGAACAGAATGAGTGGGTTTGCGGCTGGTCTCGTATTAAGCCAGAATAGTCTCCAAGTCAGGGAACAAGGATCAGAAGGACACGGTAGTTGATCACCAAGAAATGGCAGTTCTGGTTGGGCGGCGCTGTCAGTGTCGCTTTGCTGCTTCTACTGTTGTACCAGGTGGACCTGGGAGAGCTTAAAAACGCCCTTCAGGACGCCAATTACTCTCTGTTGGCGCCGTCTATCGCCATCTATTTCGTTGCCGTTTGGTTCCGCGCCACTAGGTGGCGTTACCTGCTCGCGCCCATGGGGAGCATCCCGGTGCGGCGGCTCTACCCGGTGGTGATCATCGGTTACATGGCCAACAATCTCCTGCCCGTCCGGTTGGGCGAGGTCGTCCGCTCCTACTTTCTGGCCCGCCAGGAGAATATAAACACCGGTTCGGCCCTGGCGACCATCGCCGTAGAACGTATCTACGATGGGATAACCCTGCTGGCTTTCGCCGCATTATCCGCGCCTTGGTTGCTGCTACTGGGAGAATTTGACGGCACAGTCGATGTTTCGCGCACCACCGGGCTGTTGATTCTGGCCGGGACCGTATTTGCGTTTTCCGTATTCTTGGCGCTGTTCACCCTGCTCGGAAGCTCCGCGTCCTTCGCCAACCGGCTCGAAGGCTGCTTAAACATCGTTCCTCCAGGCCTCCGGCCCAAGGTAAAGGAACTCTTCAGGACGTTCGTGGCTGGGCTAGCGGTGTTGAATTCACCCGGCAAACACCTGGCGCTATTCATCTACTCGCTGCCTGTCTGGTTGCTCGAAGGCTCCATGTATTTCATGCTGGCCTACTCCTTTGGCATCGATGAACACTTCGATTCGGTGTGGGTCTTAATCCTGGTGGTACTGCTGTTGACTGCAACGTCCAACCTGGCAACGTCCATACCAAGCGCCATCGGCGGCATCGGCCCCTTCGAGGTTGTCGCCCAGAAGACACTGATTGCCCTGGGCGTGGGCGGAGAGCTGGCGCTGGCTTATAGCGGGTTCGTCCACCTGATCGCCCTTTGGCTGCCGGTCAACCTGGTCGGCCTGGCCCTCCTATGGAAAAACGACCTGTCACTCCGGGAGATAACGGCCAGCCGCGGGACCAGCGGTCGAGCCATTGAACCGACAGGGGAACTTAGCTGATGCGCGTGGGCATCATCGGCGGGGGCGTAGCCGGGCTGGCCGCCGCCTATCATCTGACCAAAGAAGGGCATTTCGCCGAGGTGTTCGAGCAAGCTCCCTTCCTGGGAGGACAGGCGTCCACCTTCGACGTATTTGGCGGACGGTTGGAGCGGGGCTACCATCACCTCTTCGTCAGCGATACCGACATCACCGAGTTGATCCACGAACTAGGCTTGGGCGGCAAGCTTGAATGGCTCGAATCCAGCGTCGGTTTCTATCACGGCGGCAGAGTCTGGGATTTCGCCAGCCCGATGGACCTTCTGAGGTTCAAACCATTGTCCTTCCTTCAGCGCATCAGAGTTGGCCTCTGGACCCTGAAATTACAGAAGACCGGCCACTACCGGAAATACGAGACCGTAACGGCAAAAGACTGGCTGAGCAAGCGCATGGGGAAGAAGGGATTCGAGGTCATCTGGGAGCCGCTGCTGCGGGGAAAGTTCGGAGATTTCCACGACAAGATCGGCATGACCTGGATCTGGAATAAGGTGACGCTGCGAGTGGCATCCAGAAAGGGGGCCGGGCAGGTGGAGCACCTAGGGTACCCGATGGGCAGCTTCGGCGAGGTGATCGATGTCCTGGAACAGCGGATCATCCAGCAGGGCGGCGCCGTCCATACTTCCGCCTCCGTGAGCAAGATCGTGGAGTCGGACGGAACGGCCACATCTCTGGAAGTGCAACTTGATGGCTCCGAAACCGAGCGGCGAGGATACGACGCTGTGATTGCCACCACGCCGTCTTACGTGTTCACGCGGTTAGCTCCTCCCATGCCCAAGGAGTACCAGGACAAGTTAGAAGGTATCAGCTATCTGTCTGCGGTTCTAATGGTGCTGGTTTTGGACCGGCAGTTCACCAACAAATACTGGCTTAACATCGCAGACCCGGATATGCCATTCGTCGCCTTGATCGAGCACACAAACCTGATCGACCGGAAGCTATACGGCGGGAAGCACATCCTATACATCAGCAATTATCCCAGCCGGGACAGCGAACTTTACAAGATGCCGGCCGAAGAACTGATGGACCTGTTCGTGCCCCATCTGCAGAAGATTAACCCGGACTTCGACCGGTCCTGGGTGATCGAGCACCATCATCACCGGGTTGACGGCGCTCAGCCCATCGTCGGAATCAATTACGGCGCCGGAATCCCGGACCACCGCACGCCGCTCACTGGTCTGTACCTAGCTAACACCACCCAGATATACCCCGAAGACCGGGGCACGAACTACTCGGTTCGCATGGGAAAGCAGGTGGCGCAGATGGTGTTGGATGATGCCGGTTCTGGCATAAGTCCGGCCAAATGACGCCGAACCTGCTGTTGCAAATCCCGGCCTGTCTTGTACAATCTAGCTGTCCCAAGGACAACCTGGGGCAACACACGTTCGCAAGAGCGGACGCCATAGGAGAATAACTTGGCCAAGAAGAGCGAACCCGAACAAAAACCCGGCCAGACCCGCCGCAGTTTTCTAGCCAAGATGGGTTTGGGCGCGGCCGCACTGGCGATTGTCGGCGGACCGTTGGGAATGCTGGGCCGTTTCCGCAATAGCCCAGACGAAACTGCTTCCCAAGGCTTCCCCGGTGAAGACTCCATCTTCCATCCGGCTTCAGACCCTCGCCAGGATTCACGCCGCAACGGCTAACACCCTGATTCACCTCTTCCAACCGGGTTTGGTCCTCGCAAACGGTGATTGCCCTTATTGACGCGTTGCCCCGTTTCGACCGCCATTGTCACCCCGAACGTAGTGAGGGGTCTTTTTGTTCTTGGCAAATGTCGCTTCAGAAGGCACCAGATTCTTCGGCTGACGCCTCAGAATGACAGATATTAGGGAATGGACCGCAGATTCCAGCGCGCGGCCACCATGCTTGGTCATTGCTAGCGCCGCCCGAACTCCCTCTCCATGTGATTGGAACTGAAATGGACCATGGTCGGGCGTCCGTGGGGGCAGGTATGGGGGTTTGGAGTGGCCTCCAGTTGCTCCAAGAGCGCAGCCATCTCCGGCTCAGTCAGTTGTTTCCCCGCCCGTATTGCCCCGTGGCATGAGATTGACGCCGCGACCACATCCTCTTTCCGGCGCACCAAGCCCTCGAAGGCCGTCGTGTCCAGCACGTCCAACAGAGACTTGGCTGGACCGCTATCCCCGAAGATGGCCGGAACGGCGCGTAACAGGTAACTGCCGTCTCCGAAGGGTTCGAACTGGAATCCGTAGTTCTCCAACGCTTCTCGATTGACCCTAAGGGTGTCCCCCTGAGCGGGACTCAACTCCACCGGCACCGGTTCCAAGAGAGTCTGCGCTTGGGGCTCTTGCTCCGACATCTTCTGGCAGATACGGTCGAACAGCACCCGCTCGTGGGCCGCATGTTGGTCCACCAGGAACATGCCTTCACTGCCCTCCGCAACGATGTAGGTCAGCTTGAGCTGACCTACCACTTTAAGGGGCGGCGCAGGTTGGCGGGAAGCTGGCATACCCGGATCGAGGCCAACCGGTCCACTCAAACTGCCTCCGGTGCGCTCCAGCATCTCGACGCTGTCACGACCGCCGCCGTTCCGGACGCCGCCGAACGCGCTTCTGGGGAAGAACGACGATGCCACGGCCGCTGGGTAGTCTGACCCTGGGGGAGGAGATAGAGATGGCACGGGCGAATCGGCCACCAGCACTGCCCGCACCGCGCGTTGCACCGTGGAGAACACCCGGCTCTCGTCCTGGAAGCGCACCTCTCGTTTGGAGGGGTGGGCGTTTACGTCCACATGCTCGTAGGGGATGCTGATATTCAACGAGGACAGCGGGTAGCGTTTCACCTGAAGCAGCCCCATATAGGCCTCTTCCACAGCGAAGGACAGCATCCTGCTCTGGACCCAGCGCCGGTTGATGAAAAAGGTCATGTAGGTGCGGTTGGCTCTGGTTAAACTGGGCGCGCCCGTGAAGCCGTCCACCTGGTAGCCGCTCTCTTGGTCCTCACCGTGGACCTCCAGCATGGCCGTCGCCGCCTGAGGCCCATAAACCGCCAACAGGGCTTCTCTGGGATGGCCGTTGCCAGGGCTGGTGAACGAGACACGACCATCCACTGCCAATTGAAACCGTATCCCTGGAAATACCAGGGCGTAGCGGCTGACCAGTTCCTGGATACGAGAGGTCTCTGCCGAAGAGGAACGCAGGAATTTGCGCCGGGCGGGGAGGTTCCCAAACAGGTCGGATACCTCAACGGTGGTCCCCGGAGAGCCTCCTTGGCTGCCGGAAGACACTGGTTCTCCCCAGTGGAGCTCGATACGGAATCCGCCGGTGTTTAGGGGTTGGCGGGAGGTCAAAATCGTGCGTGAGACGGCAGCGATACTGGGTAGGGCTTCGCCGCGGAATCCCAATGTGGCGATGGCGTACAACTGCTCTTGGCTGTCTATCTTGCTGGTGGCATGCCGTTCGAAGGCGATGGCCACTTCCTCGGCGGGGATGCCGTGGCCGTCGTCAACCACCTTGATCTGTTCCACCCCGCCAGAGTTAATCTCCACCGTGATCTGGCTGGCCCCGGCGTCTATGGAATTCTCGACGAGTTCTTTGACCACCGAAGCTGGGCGCTCCACCACCTCGCCGGCGGCGATCTTGGCGGCCAGGTCCCGGGTAAGGACTTTAATGGGCATGATGCACCACCAGCCAGTAGACCACGGGCAATAAGATGGTTAGAAGAGGGGAACTATGGTGCCTTTCTTGCGGTATTGCTTGTCTTCGGAGGTCCCGGTGGCGGCAAAATCGCAGGCGATCCTGTAGATGCGCTGCATCTCTTGGTCCACTGAGCGATTGAAGAAATACGGTGGGACCCACACTCCGCCGAAGGCCGCAACCACCTCCGGATAGTCGTCGATGACAAAGTCGGGCTCGAAGGGCACGCCCAACTCTTCCAATCGTTCGTGGAAGTGGTGTGTCGGCTTTTCGTACACGCCGCTGACAAAGGGGTTCAATTCGAATTTGTTGACGACTTCCCAACGTTCACCCATCCCTGACCAGATATAGATCTCGTGATTCTCGTCCAACAACGCCTGGAAAGTTTCCTTGGTGTCCGGCCTCAGGCTATTATCCAACCCAAGGATGGTGTAGTCCACATCGAAGAATATCTTCATTGGTGGGTATCGGGCCTTTTCGTTCTAGATTTCTTTAGCGATTAATGTTTACCGATCACTATTATAGATGGGCCAGCCCCTGGAACTGTTGCTGAACTTCACCGGTTAATTCAAACAATCGTCGAGGGCATTCTGTGTCTACAGCCGCTAGCCAGCTTCGGCAATGGCCTCTTCTACCGCAGCGTTCCCAGCCCCGACCATTATCTTGTCACCCACTTTGAGCAGCGGACGGCGCATCAACTTGGGTTCTTGCAGCATCAGATTAATCATCTCGTCGTCCGAGAGGACTTTGTCAGCCAGGCCCAACTTCTTGAGACTGGGACTGCGCCGGGCGAAGATATTCTCAGCGCCGGCCATGGCAGCCAACTCCTGGACCTCGTCCTCACTTAAAGCGTCTTTGAAGAAGTCACGGTCCGATACTTCGAGTCCCTTCTGTAAGAGCAACTCTCTTACTTTACGGCAGCTCGATCAACGGGGCCACCAGTAGAATTCGATTGTCTGACTCAATCTATCCTCCGACTTCTCTGGAAGAATCTGGGAGCGACTGCCGCCAATGATCTATCCAACCAGAACCGGTTGTCAAAATCCCTGGCGAATCTTATACCCAAGTTTGTCCCGAGAAAAGGGGCTGATTCAAGAGGCTAAATACACAGGAGTCAGGCTCCTTCTCGGGCTTCTTTCTGAAGTTCATAGAGCTTATTGATGGCCTCGATAGGTGTCAGGTTTGGGATGTCCAACTCTTGGAGCAAGCTTTCCAGTTTCCTGTCGCCGTTGAATAGCGCCATCTGCTGCGCCGGCTCTGATCTTGACCTAGCGTGCCTTCGCCCGTTTTTCGTGCTCTGGTCCTCCAATTCTGCCAGGACCTCCCAGGCGCGGTTGATCACACCCTGGGGCAATCCAGCCAGTTGCGCCACGTGAACGCCGTAACTCTTATCGGCGCCCCCGGGAACAATCTTGTGCAAGAACACGACTTTGCTGCCTTCTTCCGTCACCGCCACGCTGAAGTTCCGCACGCCGGGCAGACTGGCCGACAGGCGGGTGAGTTCGTGGTAATGGGTGGCGAACAAGGTCTTGCAGCCCAGTCTTGGGTCGTTGTGGATATGTTCGATCACCGAGCGGGCGATGGACAGTCCGTCATAGGTGCTGGTGCCCCGGCCAATCTCGTCCAAGATCACGAGAGAACGAGGCGTGGCTTGGTTCAAGATGGCCGCGGTTTCGACCATCTCGACCATGAATGTGGACTGCCCAGTGGCCAGGTCGTCTTGCAGCCCCACTCTTGTGAATATCCGGTCCACCAGGCCGATCCTAGCCTCCGATGCTGGCACGAAGCTGCCAACCTGGGCCATCAAGGTGATGATTGCGACCTGCCGGATGTAGGTGGACTTGCCAGCCATGTTCGGTCCGGTGAGCACTATTACCCTAGCGTCGCCGTTGGATAGCTCTACATCGTTGGGCACGTAAGCCCCGGTGTCCAGCACCCGTTCAACGACCGGGTGGCGGCCGTTCTTGATCTGAATGGCAGCGCCCAGGTCCAGGGAGGGCCGAACGTAGCCGTTCTCCACCGCCGCGCTGCCTAGGCCGGAGAATACATCGACTCTGGCGATGGCACCGGCGACGCGGCTGATGGCAGCCGCTGATTCGGCCAGTTGGGCGCAGACCCTGCGGTAGACAGCCCGTTCAGCCTCCTCAAGCCGTTCCCGGGCGTTCAGCACCAGAGACTCGTATTCCTCCAACTCGGGGACGATGTACCGCTCAGCGTTGACCAGGGTTTGACGGCGGATGTAATCTTCAGGAACCTTGTCCATGTTGGACTTGCTGACTTCGATGTAGTACCCAAAGACCTGGTTGTACCCCACCTTCAAGCCCTTGATATCGGTGCGTTCCCGTTCCCTTTGTTCCAGACCAGCGATGAACTGCCGGGCGTTGGAGGATGCGCTTTTCAGCTCGTCAATCTCCGGGGAGAACCCAGGTCGTATAACGTTTCCATCGCCCACCAAACCAGCAGGGTCTGGCGCAATGGATTCGTGAATCAGTGTGCAGACATCGGGCAGGGGAGTAAGTTGGGCCCGCAGCCAGTTCAGACCTGAGTCGTCCAGCGAATCCCGCAGGCTGGGCACCGCAGCCAAGCCGTCCTTCAATGCGACCAGTTCCCTGGGAGCAACCGTGCCGGAGACAATCCGCCCGGCGACGCGTTCCAGGTCGGCAACCTTGGCCAGGGACGAGATCGTAGACGCCCGTTTAAGGCCATCCTGATAAAAGAAGTCAACCGCATCGAGGCGCTGCTCAAGCTCCGGAAGATCAAGCAAGGGTTGGCCCAGCCACTGGCGCAGCATCCGGCCGCCCATGGGGGTCTTAGTGCGGTCTAGAGCAGTCAACAGGGAAAGCTCTTTGCTCTCGTTACGTCCCGCGGTGAACAACTCAAGGTTTCGGCGTGTCTGGGCGTCCAGAGCCATGAAGCTGCCGGTGGAGTAGATGGCGAGGTTGGAGAGCTGAAGTTTAGCGGCTTTTTGGGTCCGCGACAGGTATCCCACGATGGCCCCGGCAGCGGAAACGGCCAGGTCCATACCTTCGCAGCCGAAGGACTCCAACGTGAGGATCCCGAAGTGGGCCAGCAAAGCCTGACGTGCTTCGTCAGGATGGAAAGACCTGGACTCCACCGAGGTCAGTTCGTAGTTGAGCCTGGCCCCGCTATTTCCTGATTGCACCCAAGATGGACGTTCACCTGATTCTGAAACCAGCACTTCTGCGGCGTCGATGCGTTCCAGTTCCAGGGGCAATTCATGGGCCGACAATTCGGTGGCCGAGAACTCGCCGGTGGAGATGTCCACATAGGCCAGGCCAACCTTGCCGTCGCCTTCGGCCACGGCGGCCAGGTAATTATTGGTCTTCTGGTCCAAGATTGACGACTCGAGAACGGTGCCGGGGGTGATCACCCGTACCACGCCACGGTCGACCAATCCCTTCGAAGCAGCCGGGTCGGAAAGCTGCTCGCAGATGGCCACTTTGTGGCCCTTCTTGACCAGGCGGGCCAGGTAGGAGTCCAGGGAGTGGGCGGGCACTCCTGCCAGAGGCACGCGGAGACCTTGGCCCATACTTCGGGAGGTGAGGGTGATCTCAAGCTCTTTGGCGGCTAGCTCTGCATCCTCGTCAAAGGTTTCGTAAAAGTCGCCCATCCGGAATAGCAGTATCGCATCCGGATGGGCGCTCTTGATCTCGAGATATTGGCGGCGAATCGGCGTCACAACCCAACCATGCCCTGTTGATTACACCGGCCATTCTACTCCCAATCCTGCCCGATGGGAGCATCTGCGGGTCACGTGTTTCGAACCGTGAACGGCGGAATTGCTTTATTACGTGAGGGTTAGGGTTTCCAGAAGCGCTCTTCGATGAAGTTCCAACCCTGGGGTGGAAGCTTCTCTTTCATCTCTTCGATCATTCCAGGGTGGCCGCAAGCGTACACCTTGGTATCGTCCTTGGGGAGATTAAACTTCGCCAAGTATTCCTCGGCAATTGTGTTAACCCGCCCAGTGACACCCTTCCAACCGGCGTTTTTAGCCTCAGTTGGGCGGCTGATCGTAGGGACGAACTTTACGGTCTCGGGATGCTCTTTGGCCAGTTGATTGAACTCAACGTCGTAGGTCAATTCGTCGATGTAGCTGGCGCCGTACATGATGTAGAAAACGTGGTTCTCATCGGCGCCGTCGTGCAGGTACTGGCGAACCATGCTTACCGACGGGGCCACTCCGGTGACTGTTGATAGCATGAAGTGGTGGTGCATCTTTCGGTCAAGCGTAAAGATACCCTTGGCCCTGGGCCGGACCGACATGCGATCACCGACCTTCAGATCCCACATGCGGGGGGTCAATTCTCCATCTGGCACCAGTTCCACGAAGATTTCAAGGTTCTTCTCATATGGTGCCGAGACTATTGAATAGGCCCGTTCAATCTTGCCCAGTCCCAAGGTGCAGTACTGGCCAGGCTTGAAGTTGAACTGCTCCGACGGTTCCAGCTTGATGACCATCAGGTCTTCGGTTACGTCCCGGCGTTCCACCAGTTTGGCCGTTGGGAACGCTTGGTTGGGGGTCAGGTCCGGAGCGCCGGCCTGCCTCGTGGTTGTTACCTCTGCCATTCTTACTCCTTGGATTCGTGCCATGATTATCGCAACTTGGCCTTTTGGCCCAGTGGCAGTCAATATCTAGCTTCGTCTAACCGATCTTGTTGATCCGTGCCCGGCGGATGTCCAAACCTGGCACTCTGGTTGCGGCCTCCATCTCTTCGGAGCCTTGCAGGTCGACCGCCAATTGCCCGAAGAGGGACGTGGAAGCGACGACACCGACAGGGATTGATTCGTTGATTCGAGCCAATCCAGCAAGCCGCCCAATAAGCATATCCACTTCCACCCTAGCGCCTTCCGTGATAGACCAAGAGGCCGCATCAGCGGGATTCAATTCCACGAATTCATCCCTGCGGATGGTATTTCGGCGTCCTTTGACTATCTCGATATCCCGTTCTTGCTGCAGCAGAACCCTGCCGGGAACGAACCAGAGTGGGAAATCAGGGTCTGCTCGATCCTCCGCCGCCACGAATGCCGGTGTGATGGGCTCTGCTTTCCGGTCGTTGAAGCCACCTTCGTACAAGATTGGCGTTCCCTTGCCATCGCTCAGAACCGGCCACTGTAGCCCCCGGTCTTCGCGACTGGCGTACAGCACTTGCGTTGGCTGTGGGCTGGTCAGATCGGTCTTGAATACCAAACCACCCTGGTTTGCTAGAGTCCGGTAAGATATCCCGGCATAAATTGGCGCCACGCGGGCAATCTCGTCCATTGTCTCAGAGGGCGATGCAAGTTGAAAGCCGGGAACTCCCATCTTGTGGGCGACATCGCGAATCACCCGCCAATCCGAACGCGCGCCTCCTTCAGGCAATTCCCTGCCTGGTTTCAGACGCTGAATACGCCGCTCCAGATTTGTGTATGTGCCATCTTTCTCGGCGAAGGTTGCTCTCGGCAATACAACATCGGCCCGTTGGGCGGCGTCGGTCAAGAACGTGTCGCAGACCACTAGAAAATCCAGATTGTCTAAGGCGGCCAGCCCGTCCCCCAGCTTGCCGTTGCTGAAATTAGGACTGTCCCCGATGATAAAGGCCGCTTTGACCTGGCCGTCCCTAAAGCCATCAATCATCTGGGTCAGACCCAATCCAGGGGTCTCGGGGATGGTAGTGCCCCAGATCACCTCTACTTCCTGCCGGTCCTGTGAGTCTGATACGCGGCGGTAGCCTGGCAGCCGGTCGGGCACGCAGCCCACATCCCAGGCGCCTTGCTCATTTGCGCCAGAGCGCATCGGGTAGATGCCGGCATTTGGCTTGCCCAGGTTTCCCGTCACCAGAACCAGATTCACTAGGGACAGAACGGTGTCCCTGGCCAATCGGGGCTGAATATTGTCTAGAGCGTAGACCAGAGCGCTCGTTTCGGCTTCTCCGTACAGACGGGCGGCTTCGGCGATGTCCGCGACAGTGACCTGGGTTACTTTCGAAACTTCTTCCAGATCAAGGGCGCTGAGGGCGTAATAGAGCGTGGCTGGACTCTCACAATTCTCCGCCAGCCATTCATCATCTTGAAGCCCTTGATCAATCACTGATTTGAGCAGCCCGCCCAGTAGCAATTGTTCCGTGCCGGGCGCCGGACGCAACCAGAGATGCGCGTAGCGGGTCAACTCCACTTCTCTGGAGTCGATAACCACCAGTTTGGCGTTCTTCCGCGCTGCCCGTTTTATGGGCACTCCGACCACGTTATGTTCTTCGGTAACGTTGCTGCAGAAAACTAAGATGCACCCCGATTTTTCCAGGTCCCAGATGGGGTTAGTGGCTCCGGCATAGCCCAGGGATTGCTCTAAAGCTCGGGTCAGATCAGGCTGAACATTGGAGGTCTGATCGATGTTGTTGGACTTCATGGCCGAGCGGGCGAATTTCTGGGCCAGGTAGTGCTCTTCGTTGGTGCTGTTGGGCGAGGTGAGAAAAGCAAACTCTTCACCGGAATACTCGGCAAAACGAGTGGCGACCACCTCCAAAGCCTCGTCCCAAGTCGCTTCGGTCAGTTGGCCGTCCCGGCGCACCAATGGCGAGTGCAAGCGGCTGGCATCGTTCACGAATTGCAGTCCGAACTTGCCCTTGAAGCAGGCCTGGCCATGGTTGGCTGGTGAGTTGATCTCAGGCACGACCCGGGTCAGCTTACCCTCGTTGTCGTACTCCACGTTCAACTGGCAGCCCACCGGGCAGAGCGGGCAGATGGTTCGCTCGACGGTCCGGGGTTTATCCCATTTATTGTCCCTCTCGACCAAAGCGCCCACGGGACAGACATCGATGCAGGCTCCGCAGAATTCGCAGCCCGACTCCAGCAGGGATGTGCCGAACGAAGTGCCCACCAACGCCTGTCCGCTGCGCATGGTGAACCCGATGGCATCGTCGCCCCGAAGTTCCTCGCAGGCACGGACACAGCGTCCGCAAACGATGCACAGGTTGTAGTCGCGGTCATAAAATGGATCGGCCACTTCCAATGGTATCTGCCGGTATTTGTAATTCAGCGGAGATTCCAGGTTCATACCCAGATAACGAACAGTGTCCTTGAGTTCGCACCGTTCGTTCTTGGGGCAGGTGACGCAGCGGTCGTTGACCGAAACGTGGCGCAGACACACATCGGTGGGGCCGCAGATGTCGACCCGGTGGCAGGTCAGGCAGCCGCTGGGATGTTCAGCGATCAGCATCTCCATGACCGACTTGCGCAGGTCATTGACCTCGGCTGAAGCGGTCTGGACCTTCATGCCGTCGGCGGCGGGCAGGGTGCAGGAGGCGGGAAAGCCGCGCCCTCCTTCCACGCTGACCACGCACATCCGGCAGGCGCCGTAGGACTCCATTCCGGGGTGGTAACAAAGGTAGGGAATGTAGACACCGGCTTGGATGGCTGCTTCCAGGACCATCTTGCCCGCCTGGGTCTTGAACTCTTGGCCATCAAAGCTGATGGTGATGTCGTCGGCCAATTATCAGCCTCTATCTCTCGCCGGACCAGCTTTCAACAGCCAGACCGGTCATTAGTCGGATTGGGTTAGCGGCGCGAGGCCACAGGGGAGTATCGTGGCAGGGAGCAGGTCCCGGTGGGGCACGTCCGGTCCACGATGTGCGTTTCAAATTCGGACCCGAAGTAGCGCAGTGCCGAGGACACAGGGTTGAAGCCCAACTGTCCGTGACCGCAGAGGGAACCGGCCTGCATGTTTTCGCCAATGGTTCGCATCAGGCTTAGGTCTTCATCGGTGCCTTCCAGGCGGCAGATCCGCTCCAGAACCTCCAGAAGATGGCTCATGCCCATACGGCAGGGGAAGCATTTCCCGCAGGATTCGTATTGGCAGAAGGCGATCAGCGACCGGGTCAGGTCCACCACACAGGCAGTCTCGTCTGCAGCAATGATACCTCCTGAGCCCATGATGGCCCCGGCGGCTCTCAGCACTTCGAAGTCCAGCAATATGTCCACGCTGTCTGCGCCCAGCACGCCTCCCAGCGGACCGCCTGTCTGGAGCAGCTTCAGGGCCTTGCCATTCCGCATCCCCCCGGCGGCCTCAAAGATCACGTCTTTCAGATTGATGCCCAAGGGAACTTCCACCATTCCGGTGTAATTCAAGGAGCCAGAGAGGCAGAGGATGGCCGTGCCGGTGCTGGTGTCATGGCCGATGTCGGCGAACCACTTACCTCCCTTGGAGACGATCTCTGGGACGTAAGCCAGTGTTTTGACGTTGTTGATGTTGGTTGGTTTGCCGAAGAGGCCCACTTGCGCGGGAAATGGAGGGCGGAAGCGGGGCATGGCTCTTTTGCCTTCGATTGCCTCCATAAGCGCCGTTTCTTCGCCGGCCACGTAGGAATCGCCGGTCAGAGCGACTTCAACATCGTAGCTGAAGTCCGAGCCCATGATGTTCTCGCCCAGCAAGCCCAATTCCTTAGCTTGGCGAACGGCGGCCCGGCAGCGCTCGATGGGTCCGTCGTGGCCGTGGCGGATGAAGATGTATCCCTTGCTGGCGCCGGTGGCATACCCGGCAATGATGACCCCTTCCAGCAGGGTGTTTGGATCGCTCTCAAGGATGTTTTTGTCGTTGAACGCCCCCGGGTCGCCCTCTTCGCAGTTGCAGAGGACGTATTTCTCCGGCGCCGGATTCCCAGCCAAGAAACTCCACTTAGTGGCGGTGGGGAAGGCAGCGCCGCCCCGGCCCCTGAGTCCCGACGCTTTTACTTCTTCAAGGGTCTCTGCCCGGCTCAGGTTGGTCAGTGTCTTGTGCAGTGCCTGATAACCGCCGTTGGCCACGTATTGATAGATGTCCAACGGGTCGATGTTACCGGCGTTCCTGAGGGCGATTCGATTCTCCCAAACCCGCATCGGGTGTTGGTTCAGGTCGGGGATGCCTTCGGGAAGCGGTTCGTCGCTGCCTTCTTGAGGCAAGTACCCAAGGGCCAAAGATTTAACGGGAGTGCCACCGGCAACATGGGAGGAAACTATCTCGCCAACTTTCTCGGCGTCTACATTGCTATAGAAGATGCGGTGCCCCCCAGGAAGTTGCACGTCCAGGAGCGGCTCGGCAAAACAAAGACCCAGACAGCCGACGCGGCTTACCTCCGCGGCGACACCCTGACTCTCCAGTGCTGATTCGGTGGCAGCGGCCACTTCAAAAGCCCCAGCGGCTTCACCGCAGAGGGCGGTTCCGATCCGGATCCAAGGACGCTCACCGGCGATAAGTCCTTGCCAACGGCGATCAGCCTCTATCCCAATCTCTAAGAAACTAGGCGCCATGGCCGTCCTGCTCGAGAAGGCGGGCGACGTTCTTTGCGGCTGATTCGGGGGTGATTCTTCCAGCCAAGTGGTGATCCATCGACATCACAGGAGCTTGGGAGCAGGCCCCAAGACAGGTGTTGAGCTTCACGGCGACCCGGTTATCAGGCCGGTCGCCCTCCGCTTCCATACCGGCGGCTTCCAGAACGGATCTGAACGCTGCCATGGCCCCGACGACGTGGCAGGAAGCGCCCCAGCAGACTTCCACGACGTGTTCGGTAGGGGGAACGAACCGGAAGTTGGGATAGAACGAGGCCACCGCCCAAACGTCGTTGACCGTAGTGTCAGAGAAGTTTGCGACGAACTCGACTGCCTCTTTAGGGAGGTACCCCAACTCATCTTCGACGGCGAGCAGGGACGACAATACGGTGACGGTCGGTTGGGCCTGACCATGGACTGCTGCGTGGATCCGCTGTTCTAGCCCACTCATGAGTTGGGCTCCTGAAATATCGGGCTTGGGATGGGGAATTTAGGGGTGGAGAATTTCAACGAAACGATCCGAAACAATAAGGAATAATAGTTCGTGAAATTGGTAACAATCCACGCGGAATCGTACCACAGGGCCAGGGGTGATTCAACCAAAAACCTGGCCCTCGATACATGACTTCGACTCCTGAGCCGAAGGTCCCAGATACGAAACACGGGATGCCCTGATTACATCGGGGCATCCCGTTAGCTGCTCAGTAGGGTTTGCGCTCCTAGATGGTGTTGGCGACTGCGCTCCCAAGGAGGATTCGCTCAACGTCGGGCAGGAGAGTCTCAGCCCGTTCCCGGCACTGCTCGTCGGTCAAACTAGATAGAGGGTGCTCAGCGACGATGTACTCGAAGTCAGGCACGCCCATCATGCGCGTCATGGCCTTGGCCGTGTTGTTGAATACATGGGTGATAATCGAAGCGGTCGGCAAACCTAGGCGCTCCATCTCGATCCCGTCGTGCACACTGCACGAACTGCAAGAGCCTCAATCACCGATCCCGGTAATCAAGACGTCAATCTTGTTCACCATGTCCTGTACCACTTCGGGCTTGGTGGGCAAGGACGCTGAATGCTTGTTGAAGTAGACGATGTCTTTCAGGTCGTACTTCTCTTTCAACATCTGGCCCAGTTCGTAAAGAACCTTATCCGAGTTGGCCTTGGAATTCTCCAGCAGGCCCAAGGTCATCCCCGAAAGGGAGTTAGGACGGTCGTTCAATTGGAAATCACCCGAGGACAACGACGTTCCGGTGGGGTTAACGAGTCTCATGTTTCTTACTGTTACGGTCTCAGCCATGATTCCTCCCAGACTTACGATTATCTCCGCTCCAGGCGGTTTGGATAGCCAGAAGATTGGATTCCCCTAATCATACACTGGAGCCTGCATTAAGCAAGGCTCTGGCGGTCTTCTTGCCTGCCAATAATGATGGCGGTTATTCCTTGGGGACTCCGATCTTGGTGGTCCTGATCTTGAACCGGGTGGTGTCGATGATGGCGCTGTTTCGCCCGCCGGTGCCGCCGCCCATGAGCACTAGGATATCTTCAGGGTCCTGGGCACAGCGGCGGATGATCTTGTCGTCGCCTTGGCGTTCCGGTCCTTGGGCGATTCCCAATCGGATGAGTTCACTCTGGGGCCGGGCCGCGTTCTCCATCATGTATTCCTGGATCCCCTTTCTGGTCCACCCGTCGTCGTTCAATGTGATCGCATGTTCCGGGCCGATGACCAGCACCCACTGGGACGGGAACCGAAAGGACATGGCGGCCGATTTGAGGGTGTCGGCGATGGCTGCCAGGATTGACTCACCGGTGTGGCCGTAGGAGTTGTTGACGGTGATTGGGTTGTAGGCGACCGCAACAGTAACGGTGCTGTCTTCCTTTTTGAATCCCCGTGCGACGTGCATCGGCTCCCAGGGGGAGTCTTCCTCGTTCTCGGCGAAGCACAGGGTGTATTTGCTGGGATTGCCTAGAGTTCCCCGGTCGAGCGTGCCAGGCCGGGCGTCGAAGCCATTGATGAAACAGAGGCGGATAGCACGACCCAAGCTGGCGTTGGCCCGGTTGCCCGGCCCAAGTAGACCGTCTTTATAGTTGGCGCTTATCTGGTCCCGGATCGGTCCATTCAGCACCATCAAGATGGCCGGAGAACTGGTGGAGGCCGAAGCCATGTGAACGAAGTTCTTCTCTTCTTCCAATGTCTTTAGGGTGGTGATCAGGACCGGGAAATACTCGGGGAGGCAACCCGCCATCACAGCGTTGGCCGCCACATTCTCCGACGTCAACACCCGGTTCCGCATCTCCAAGGAGATTATCTCCTCTTCGCCGGTGAACCCGGACATTTCCAGCATCTCTCTGACCTTGTAGTCGACAGGCGGCACCACCGGCAGACCGTCGCTCCACCCCATCCTGTAACACTCTTCGATGGCCTCGACTGTGTCACTGGATTCCACAATCTTGGACCGTTCCATTTCATTAGTAGTCATTCTTTCCTCCGATCTAAGGGTTTACTGGATACAACCGGACTCAATGAAAAAGGGTTTGCCGATCAGTCGTGCAAGCGAAGCTGAATTCCGGACTTCTCTTCTTGAATCTTGGCTACGGCGTCGGAGTCCTCTGCGCCCCAGCCTCGGAACAGTGCCTCCACGTGGCGCTGGTCAACCAGGTTGGAAAGCTCCATCGGTATCCCATATTCCCGGCCCAGGTCGGTTGCTAAACGTACATCCTTGGCAGCGAGGGCGGTGGCGAAACCGGGCTCGAAATTGCCCTTAAAAAGGAACCGGGGGAATTTGTCGGCCAGGCGCTTGGACCCACCGGTGCTATTGTTGATGACGTCGGCCAGTATCCCCAGGTCTACCCCGGCCTTTACGCCCAGGGTCAACGCCTCGGCCAAAAGGACTCCGGTGCCCATGCTCATCAGGTTGTTGCAGATCTTGCAAACTGAGCCATTGCCGATATCGCCGCAGTAGACGACGTGCGTGCCGATCGCCCCCAGTATCGGCTTATATCGGTCAAACGTAGCTTTGTCGCCACCGACCATCACCGCAAGTGTTCCTGCTGCTGCTCCGTAGGTCCCGCCGCTTACCGGGGAATCCAAAAGTGTGACTCCCTTGGCAGCGCAGGTCTCGTGGAGCCGACGGATCATGGTTGGAGAGTTGGTGGAAAGATCGAAGAAGACCGCGCCGTTACTTGCCCCTTCCAGGATTCCGTTTTCGCCCAGGACCACTGCCTCCACGTCCCGGGGCACCGGAAGGGACGTGAACACCACTTCGTTTCCCTGGACGGCCTCCTTTGGGCTGTCCACCCAATTTGCGCCCATCTCCAGAAGATTTGTTGCCGCCTCCCGCCGAAGGTCGTGAACGGTTAGCTGATGGCCTGCTTTGATCAGATTGGCGGCCATTGGATTCCCCATGTTGCCGGTCCCGATGAAACCTAACTTCATCGCGTTCTCTCCTACTTCTATCAGATGGAGGTCTTTCCGCTGGACCCGGAGGCCGCTGGGCCTTCATCGGAGGCTGCTCCGGCGCCCTAATGCGGGACTCAGATTCAGAAGTATTTTCTCTTGATGCCTTCTCTGGTGATGCCTCCGCTGGCGACTCCTCCTCTGGCGACTCCTCCGCCGGTTCTGGTGGCGGAGCGACGCCGTAGACCGAGTCCTCAGGTTCCTCTTTATAGTGAACCGTTGAACGTGGTTTCGCGGTCCCTGGCTGGCCGTCGGGCGACTCGTCGAAGGCTTCCTTGGCCATGCGGAAGGCGTTCACCGCCGCCGGCATGCCACCATAGAAGACCATCTGGGCGATGATCTCCGATATCTCTTCACGGGTGACTCCGATGTGCAATGCGCCAGAGATATGGCGTTTGATCATCTGAGGACTATGGCCCAACACCACGAGCGCTGCGATGGTGCAGAGACTGCGTGTCTTCAGATCTACAGCGGGGCGGTTGTATATCTCGCCATAGATCACCGAATCCACCAGGCGCATCACTTCAGGCGCCAATTCGGCCATGGCCGGGGGCGGCACCGGGTTGTTATCTGGACCGTAGTAGCGCTGACGGAAGTCGATGGCGGCTTGGTCCAGGTCTTTTCGGTTTTCTTCCAGATTGTTTTGGGGAATGTCTTCCGGACTCAAAATGTCTCCAGGTTTATGCGTTGACGGCTGAAAGCTACTTGATCACCTGCCAGTACCTCTTGCCTTCCTGCATGACCACCTTGCCGATGTGGTCGTCGGGATGGAAGTGGCCCGCGGCAACCACGATGTCTTCTGACTCGGCCCGGTCCAAGATCATCTTACGGTTGCGTTGGCTGGCATCTTTGTCGGTATCGACCCCGGCAGTCCATTCGGGCCGTTCGATCTGGACTTTGCTGTGCAACAAGTCACCGACCACCATGGCCTTCTTGCCCTGGGAGGTGATGTCGAAGACCATGTGACCAGGCGTGTGGCCGGGCGTGGAGATGGCCGTGATCTCATCTGTGATCACTTGGCCGTCATCCAACAGGTCAAGCAGGCCCATCTCTTGCAGCGGTATCACGCTATGGGCCACCCAGGGAGCGTTGGCCGCAAACTCGGGCTTTAGGAAATGGTCCCAGTCCAAACTGGGGGCCATGTACCGGGCGTTGGGGAAATAGGGTTTGGGCTGCCCACTGGTGTAATCAACGTTCCAGCCGACGTGGTCGATATGCATATGGGTGATCAGAACTAGGTCCACGTCTTCGGGATTGACCCCGGAGATCTTCAGTTGATTCAGCATGTCGCCCGTTCGGTTGTCACGAGACGGGTGCGGTCCAGGGCCCATACCGGTGTCGACCATGATGGTCTTGCCCTGCGTCCGCAGGTAGAAATGGCCGTAGTAAAGCTGCAATTGGCAATCTTCTAAGGCGTCTTGATACGGCTCCCAGTCATGGGTATCAGTGGTGGGAAACATCATCGTTGGGTCCCGGGGCGGCGGGAGCATATCCAAGACGAATTTGATTTCAACGTTGCCTACCGTAATTTGGTTGGCCATGAATCACTCCTTGTTCAGTGCGATAGGTTCAGTCCGATAGAATTTGAATTGGGCACATACAAATTGCCGGCAGGGCGAGGCCCCGTCCTAACTTCCCTTACCTAACTTCCATTACCTAACTTCCATTACCTAATGTCTCTTATAGGGGAGAGGGACTCTCTGATAACAATCGGGTATCGGTTATGTCGATCAATATTGAATCATCGAGTAGAGATCGTACTCAGACAGCAATTTTCGGCCTTCCAGAAAGGTCAGTTCGATGATTACGCCTACGCCAATGACCGTACCTCCAGCCTTCTCCACCAACCGGGCGGCGGCGGCCAGGGTACCGCCGGTGGCAAGAAGATCGTCCATAATCAAGACCTTCCGACCATTCTCCACCCCGTCCACGTGTATCTCCAAGGTATTGGTGCCGTATTCCAGGGTATATTCCGCAGAATAGGTCTTTGAGGGCAGCTTGCCCGGCTTCCGAACTGGCACGATGGACTTGCCCAATGCCTGGGCCAAGGGCGCGCCGAATAGGAATCCCCGAGACTCGACAGGAACTATGACATCGAAATCAGCGTCCCGATAATGATTCGCCAACTGAGTGATCGCGTAGTCGAAGGCCTTAACGTCGCCCAACAAGGGGGTAATGTCTTTGAAGAATATCCCCGGTTCCGGAAAATCGGGCACGTCTCTGATGTATTCTCTTAAGTCCATATGGTTTGCACTGCTCGCACCCGTTGACCGAAACTGGAAATTGGGGGGTTTTCGCGCACACAGGAGTTTTCGCGCAAAATGGAGGTGTCGCAACATACTGGGCCGTGCCTGGAAGTGTAGATTATGGCACTGGCGCCGTCAAGGCGGCTGGCGCCTGCGGCAAACGCGCCGAAATTCGTAAACCGGGGCGTAAATCTGATTGACTTTCCCAGGGCTAATTTATATAATTCTGTAAGATTCTTGGTTACGAAATGGCCCTCTCTAATGGCCCCATCACATGAAGGGGCTATTTTTTAGTGTCAGGCGGATTTTCGCTGAGTCCGTCGCCAGGGTCATCGATGCCCCGGTGGCGCAATGGTAGCGCAGTCGATTTGTAATTGACAGGTTAGGGGTTCGAATCCCCTCTGGGGCTCTTGAGAATCAGTCTCGCTGGCATGGGTTCTGGCGGAGCAATCTCGATCAGATCTGGTGAGAATCTAATCGTCTCCCTCGATTGCGTCGAGACCGTTAGATGTGCGAAGATTTATATGCCTGGAGGGGTGGGTGAGTGGTTAAAGCCACCAGACTGTAAATCTGGCGTCCGGAAGGGCTTCGCAGGTTCGAATCCTGCCCCCTCCACCAACCTAGAATATTCCGGACAATGCCCGAAAAAACGAAAGCACGAATACGCAACGGCATAAAAAACTAGCAACCATTTAGCAATCAGCCCAGTTAGCTCAGAGGTAGAGCACGTTCTTGGTAAGAACGGGGTCGGCGGTTCAATTCCGCCACTGGGCTCCAGCAAGAATCGGCCCACACATAAGGGCCCGAGTAAGAGTAGTAGGGAGGACATCTAGAAATGGCGAAACAGAAATTTGACCGGTCAAAGCCCCACTTGAATGTAGGCACGATTGGCCACGTGGATCACGGCAAAACCACTTTGACTTCAGCCATTACCAAGGTTCTTTCCGATAAAGGCCTGGCCCATTTCTTGGACATGGACAGCATCGACAACGCCCCTGAAGAAAAAGCCCGTGGCGTGACAATCGCCATCGCCCACGTGGAATACGAGTCGGAAACCCGCCACTACGCTCACGTAGACTGCCCTGGCCACGCCGACTACATCAAGAACATGATCACCGGGGCCGCCCAGATGGATGGCGCTGTGCTGGTAGTTAGCGCTCCCGACGGCCCCATGCCTCAGACCCGGGAACACATCCTTCTGGCCCGCCAGGTTGAGGTGCCCAAGATCGTAGTGGCGCTGAACAAGTGCGACATGATGGACGACGAGGAACTTTTGGAGTTGGTGGAGCTTGAAGTCCGCGACCTCTTGAACCGCTACGGCTTCCCCGGCGACGACACGCCGATCGTCCGCGTCAGCGGGTTAAAGGCCCTGGAGGGCGACCCGGATGCAGTAGCACAGGTCCTGAAGCTCATTGATGTCATGGATGAATACATCGACATCCCGGAGCGCGTGACTGACCGGCCGTTCCTGATGCCCATCGAAGACGTGTTCGGGATCAAGGGCCGCGGTACCGTTGTAACTGGCAGGGTCGAGAGAGGCACATTGAACGTTGGCACACCGGTCGAAATCATCCGGTGGGGCGATGTTCGCGAAACCGTGGCCACCGGCCTGGAGATGTTCCACAAGAACCTAGACACAACTACAGCCGGAGACGCAGTAGGAATCCTGCTCCGTGGCGTAGACCGGGAAGAAGTCGAGCGCGGACAGGTCCTCGTCGCTCCCGGATCGATGAAGCCCTACACCAAGGCTGAAGCCGAGGTTTACATCCTGAGCCGCGAGGAAGGCGGACGCCATACACCGTTCTTCTCCGGCTACAAGCCCCAGTTCTACATCCGGACCAGCGACATCACCGGCGAGTGCACTTTGCCCGAGGGCGTCGAGATGGTTATGCCTGGGGACAACGTGAAGATGGAAATTGAGTTAATGAGCCCGGTGCCGATCGAAGAACAGATGCGTTTCGCCATCCGCGAAGGTGGACGCACCGTGGGTTCCGGAGTAATCACCAAGGTGGTGTCATAAATCATGGCCAGAAAGCCAGGCGACGTTCGGCAGATCATCACCCTGCAGTGCGGTGATTGCCGGGAACGCAACTACACGACAAACAAAAACCGCCGGAACGACCCGAACCGGATCGAGCTGCGGAAGTTCTGCTCTAGGTGCCGTGGTCACAAGACCCACCGCGAAGTAAGGTAACTTCAGATGGCTAGAGCATCAACGCGTGGTCAAAGAACCGTCGCCCCTGCTGGCGGCGGGCGCGTCAATCCTGTCGGTTTCCTTATCGAGACCTACGGAGAATTGCGCAAGTCAGTCTGGCCCAGCCGGGAAGAAACAGCGCGGCTGACCATGGTGGTCATCGTTTTGGCCATTGCCGCAGGATTCTTCTTGGGCGGACTAGACCGTGTTTTCTCCGAGTTATTTACCCGGGTTATTTTCTAAATAAACCACCGGACTCATCCGTAGGAGTCCATCTTTCAGAGTAAAACGGGGCGCGTCACAGAGCCGCCCCTTTCTGTTTGACTCTGCACCGGATATTGCATCATGACGACACAAAACACACCTGAAGCTCAAGAGTCGCAAGACCCTCGTTGGTATATCGTCCACACTTACTCTGGACAAGAAGATCTGGTGGAAAAGAACCTTCGGCTGCGCATCCAAAGCCTGGATATGCAGGACCGCATCAACGAAGTTTTGGTCCCTACAGAAGAAGAGGTGGTCTTCAAGGACGGGGAGCGACGCTCGGAACGTAAGAAACTGTTCCCCGGTTATATCCTGGTTCAGATGACCATGGATGATGAAAGCTGGTACGCCGTTCGGAACACCCCTGGCGTCACCGGGTTTGTCTCCACCGAGGACGAACACGACAAGCGGCCAAAGCCGGTTCCGCTGGAAGACAAACAGATTGAAGACATACTTAAACAAGTGGGCTCTGATGCCACTCGCGTGACCATCGGTCTGGAGCGCGGCGAGACCGTTCGCATCACCGAAGGCCCATTCGTAGACTTCATCGGCTCAATCCACGATGTGGACGAAGGCAAAGGCAAGGTCCGAGTTATGGTATCCTTCTTCGGGCGCGATACGCCCGTCGAGTTGGATTTTCTTCAAGTAGAACGTATCTAGGCGGACTGACAGAACGGTTCACAGAACGGTTCGATGTATAAGATTCAGTCCGTAATTAACCAAGAGAGCATTCGAAGGAGCCCCCCCATTGGCGAAGAAAGTTAGAGCCATCATCAAATTGCAGTTGCAAGCCGGGAAGGCAACGCCAGCCCCTCCCGTGGGTCCGGCGCTTGGTCAACACGGCGTCAATATCATGGGCTTCGTCAAGGAATACAACGCCAAAACTGCCAACCAAGCAGGCACTATCATTCCCGTGCATCTGACCGTCTACGAAGATCGGTCTTTCACATTTGTGACCCGCACTCCACCCGCCTCGGACATGTTGCGCAAAGCGGCGGGAATAGAGAAAGGGGCTTCAGAAGCCCGTTCGGGCGGCGTTGGCAATATCAGCCGGAAACAGCTCCGAGATATTGCTGAATCAAAGATGGCCGACCTTAACGCCGGTACCGTCGATGAGGCGATGGCCATCATAGCAGGCACCGCCCGCAGCATGGGCATAGCTGTAGGAGAATAGGATTCATGGTTAAACACAGTCGACGATTTAACACCCTCGCTGAGAAGGTGGAACCGGAGAAGGGTTACGAGCCCAAAGAGGCGATGGAACTCCTCAAAGAGGTATCCACCGCCAAGTTCGACGAGACCGTTGAGCTTCACATCCGAACTAACGTTGATCCCAGGCACGCCGACCAGATGATCCGCGGCGTTTGCAGCCTGCCTCATGGCTTGGGCAAGACCGTCCGAGTGGTGGTTTTCGCAGGCTCAGAAGGAGCGGATGCAGCCCGGGCCGCCGGAGCCGACTTCGTTGGTGAAGACGATCTCATCGAAAAGATAGAAGGCGGCTGGACCGAATTTGACATCGGACTTGCCACTCCCCAGGTGATGCCCAAGATCGGTAAACTGGGACGGATACTGGGACGCAAAGGCCTCATGCCCAATCCGCGTTCCGGCACCATGGTCCAACCCCAGGACCTACCCCGGGCGATCCAAGAAGCCAAGGGCGGCCGTACCGAGTATCGGACCGACCGCGCCGCGATCATACACTCATCTGTCGGCAAAGTGAGCTTCGAAGCCGATCAACTGGTGGACAACCTGGCTGCCCTGGCAAGTGCTATAATTCGGGATCGCCCTGATAAGATCAAAGGGGCGTCATTCTTCCGGTCGGCCTATATCACATCGACTATGGGGCCCAGCGTCCCGTTGTCATTGTCGGCCCTACAGGCCCTCGAATCACCGGAATAAATTAACAGCACGGTTTCACAACTTAATAAGTAATACGCCAAAGAAAGTGGGTCCCCATAGGGGATAAAGGCGCAAGCCGCCCGCCCAGGCGCGACGGAAAGAAACTTGGAGTGATTGACTCCCTGTGCCGCGTGTCTTTGGTGCAGGGATTTTTTATGCCCCTGGCCCTGGCATCGAGGCGAAAGATAGGCGAAAGATTTTGGAGGATTAATTTGCCCACCCAGCAAAAAAGAGACCGGGTCAAGGACATCAAGGATCGGCTGGAGCGCAGCACTATCGCGATGACAACCAGTTATGCTGGCATCTCAGTTAACGAGATGACCGAATTGCGCCGTGCCATGCGGGGCGGCGGCGTGGATTTCACCGTCGTCAAGAACACCCTGCTTTCTCTGGCGGCCGATGAAGCCCAAAAACCCCAGTTAAAAGAAATCATCAATGGCCCAACTGCGATTGCTGTGGGGTACGGCGACCCCGCCGAAGCCGCAAAGACCTTAGCCGATTACATCCGGACCAGACTATCAACCCTGACGATTCAGGGCGCAATCATGGGCGACGGCACTCCCATGTTTACCGATGAAGTCACCAGATTGGCCTCATTGCCACCCAAAGATCAACTGATTGCCATGCTGCTGGGACAGATGCAGGCGCCTATCGCCCAGCTGTTGACCATACTGAATGGCCCGTTGCAAAGTCTTGACAACGTACTGCAAGGGCGGGTGCGCCAACTGGAAGAAGCTGGACCGGCGCCAGCCCCAGAGCCTGAGGCCGAGGCCTCAACTACTGAAGCTTCCAGTGAACCCCCAGCAACAGCAGAAGCAGAAGCAGAAGCAGAAGCATCAGAAGAAGCGCCCCCTACGGACGAAGCTTCTCCTGATGCTTCTCTTGAAACTTCTTCTGATGAGGCCGCAGCAGACGAGGAACCCTCAGCAGGACCTGAAGAGGCCGCTGAACCGGAGGCCGATTCGGAGCCAGCCGCTGAAGAACCGGCTGCCGATGATCCGGAAGATGAAGCAGAAGCCGACGAGGAATCTGAATCGGAATAAATCTGCTGTGAATCAACCCGTAAGTGATTCTTGGCAATCGTTAACCGATATCTAAAAGACCAAATAAACTCTGGTGGAAATAGAGGAGGCGTTTTGAGCAAGGAAGAGATTCTAGAAGCAATCAAACAGATGAATGTCATGGACCTGGCCGACATGGTGAAGGCCCTGGAAGAAGAGTTCGGCATCAGCGCCGCAGCCCCTGTGGCCGTTGCCGCAGCGCCAGCAGGCGCTGGAGCAACCGACGGTGGTGCAGCCGCCGAAGAAGAAAAGTCAGATTTTGACGTCAACCTCAAAGAGATCGGCCCCAACAAGATCAACGTCATTAAGGCCGTGCGTGAGGTTACTTCGCTCGGGTTGCGCGAAGCCAAAGAGTTGGTGGAGGCCGCGCCCACCGCCATCAAGCAAGGCGTGCCCAAGGCAGAAGCCGACGAGATCAAGGGCAAGCTAGAAGCGGCCGGGGCAGCGGTCGAGATCAAGTAACCGCCTCCCCAGCGCCATCGGCTAGGAGGAACGATTGGGCCGCAAAGACCGGGAGCGCTTCCTGAGATTACAGGGAGCTAATCCTGAATACGTTGGGTTCCGCGGTAACGACACCGTGGTCACCCCCCGGGCAGCGCCGGTAGCCACGGAGACCGTGGTGTGCTCAGTATGCCAACGCAAACGAAACGTGGCCTCAGACAGCATCCCAGACGATGTCAGTTCCTACGTATGCCTACAATGTCAAAGTGACGCAGACGATGATCCTGAATTACCGACCTAACGCCTAATTCGCCAGATCTATAGTCATAACTCAAAAAGGCCCCTCAGATTGGAGAGGCCTTTTGAGTTATCAGTCAGGCATGGTTGTGGATCTAACGGAATGGCGGCAACTGACCGTCCAGAAATTCATAGGCACGGTTGAATTGGCTTTCGCCACCAAAGCCGCCAGTTTCAGGCTCGGATAAGACTTCGAAATCAGGCTTCAATCCAGAAGCGCTCAGGAGATTTCCCGAGGGCGTATACCAACGCGACACCGGAAGATACATAGCCGCCCCATTGCTTAGTTCCACAAAATCGTAGGCTGACGCGTCCCCGAATGTCGGCACTCCAAACAGGGTCGCGCGCCCAGAGTCCTGCAAGGCCCCGGCCAGTGTTTCGGCTTCGCCGATCGTATTCTCGTTGACCAGCACCGCAATAAGCAGATCGTCCAGGTTCAGACGATTCTCATTTGGGCTTATCGTCTCTTCAGTGCGCTCTCCGTCTTGGCCTTCAAGATACCCAAAAACTGCGCCGTCAGGCAAAAATTGCCCAGCCGTCTCCTTCGCCGTTTCCGAAGAGCCTCCGGGATTGGCCCTGAGATCTATGATGAGGGCCAGCAGGTCGAACCGGTTCAGGTCCTCCAACGAGCTGAACACCTGCTCTCCTGTGTTGTCGCGGAACTGGGAGATCCGCATATAGGCGACGCCGCCCGGGATGAGCTGGCTAGACACCGATGGCAGGTCGACCGGACCACGAAACACTTCCAACTCAAGCGGTTCAGTTTCTCCAAACCGCAGAATCTCCAGGGTTACTTTGGTCCCTTCCGGCCCCGCAACCTGCGCAACCACCTCCTGGACTCCCTTCCCAAGAATCGATTCGCCCGCCACTAACAAAAGAATGTCACCCGATTCGATACCTGCGCCCGTAGCGGGCGAGTTGGGGAACGGGTACATCACGATCTGGCCGTTCTGGGAGACAACACTGGCGCCGATGCCCAGGTAGGTGCCTTCTTGGCTCTCTTCCAGATTCTCTTTGGCCAAGGGGTATTGCTCGGCCGTCAGGAATATCGCCGATGAACCGCCCAAGCCTTCCAGAAGCCCTGCAATGGCACCCTCAGCAACCGTTGCTGTGTCGAAGTCCGGATTTGCCGCCTGATATTTGGCTACCGCACGCCATAGATTGACCAATTCGCTGGGAACATAGGACGGGGGCTGCCCGCGCATCCGGCCAATCTCGGTGAGGAATGGATACGGATCTACGTCCACCAACCCCAGAACCCGGCGCATGGCGCCAGAAACGGACAGGTCTGCATCTAACGAGCCCGAACTTACGTAACTTTGGTCGATCTGTTCCCAGGCTTCCCAGACCAGCCTCAGTCCATCATCGCTCCGATCATCGGAGTCCGACGACGAGGAGCAGGCTAGGAGGACGGGAATAACGGCAAGGACCGCGACGATGACGAAGAGGTGGTGGACAGAAGGTAATCTATGATGCATATATCGATCGATAAGTGGACCGTTGAGGCAGTGGAATCATTGTATCAGATACGGTCGTTATTCCCTGCGTTGCACAAACCCAGATCCACCGCCTAAATTAGGCTAGATAAGGAAAGACCTCGTTGGCACCCTTCAGCAGAAGGGTTAC
>JAQBXL010000075.1 GCA_027624135.1 Chloroflexota bacterium | reverse complement strand
TCTACATAGATGTGGCCCTTTGCTCAATGTGGCACCTGATAAGAGTGGTGCCAAGGTGTAAATAGGTGGATGCGGCTCAAACTTCATAATATACATTCGTCTGATAATGGCAAAGTGCTTCGCAGCAGAATGGAACGACACGGTGTAACTATATTTTTGGAGGAAACAAATCATGACAAAGAAAACTGTAAGCAGGCGAGACTTCGTAAAGGCAACTGCCCTCGGTGGCGGTGCCATAGTGCTTGCGGCATGTGCAGCGCCGGCTGCGCCGGAAGCCGCCGCGCCGGCACCCACCTCGGCCCCAGCGGCCACCGGCATGACCGGCACGGTAGAAACCTGGAGCCCCGATACCCGCGACGATGCCCTGGCTTCGGAAAAGTGGTGGGACGAGGCCTTTATGAAGGCCAACCCCGGCGTCGAGGTCAAGCAGTTGACAGTACCCTACGGCGATGATACGGCCAAATTAACCGCCGGCCACGCCGCCGGCCAAGTGCCTGACATCATCTGGGCCTATGGCGACTTCCTCTATAGCTATGGCTTGGACGGCCTCGGCCGGCCCACTACCGACCTGATTGACGAAATCGGCCGGAAGCGTTTCCTGCAAGGCGCACTGGATGGCATTGCCGTAAACGACGTTTATTACTCGGTTCCCTTCGTTGGCTTTCCCTTCTTTATCTACTACCGCAAGGATATTTATGAAGAGAAGGGCTTGACCCCCCCCACTACCCACGAGGAATTGCTCAAGAATATCGCCGCCACCCATAATCCCCCAGACAGATTTGGCTACGTCCTGACCAATCAGGCCATCTCGGACACCTGGGGCTTGAAAACGGCTATGTGGACGCATGGGGCCTACTACTTTGATGAGAAGGATGAACTCGCCCTGGACCGGCCCGAAACGCTGGCAGCCTGGACCTTCTACAAAGAGTTGGGCAAATATTCCCCGCCCGGCTCGATGACCCAGAGCGATATGGAGTCACGCGCCCTGATGCTCGACGGCAAAGTGGCCCATATGTTCACCACGACCAGCTTTTCGGCGGGTTTCACCCCGGAGAATATCGGCAAGTACGGCGGATTTTTATTTCCGAGCAAGCCCGGCGCAAAAGGTGCTTCCCTCGACTTCTATGGCATGATCATCCCCTCCAAGGCCAAGCGCCCTGACCTGGCCGCAAACATGATCAAATTCTTATTAGACCCGGCTAACTTCCAGGAATATCTGGCCCGCACCGTCGTAGGCTGGGTGCCTATGCTCCAAGACATGTACACCGATCAATATCTCAACAATTCCCGCATCGCTTTGGTCAAGGAGTTTGTGGATATGGGCGGCAAGGCAGCGGCCAATGGCGTGGTTGGGAGCGGCTACTTTGGCCCCAGCAAAAAGGCATCCGTCCTCATCTCGACCGACATTGAGAAGCAAATCGGCGATCGGCTGGTGATTAACGACGAAAGCCCCAAAGACGTACTAAAATTCGCGCTCGACACCCTCAACGCGGAGCTTTAGGTAATGTATGAGAGTTTCTGAGCGCCGGAGCCTTTTTGGGCAATGGTGGTCATCCTTAACCCTCGACATCTACATGCAAATTGCCGGGATAGTTCTGGTTTTCCCGGCAATTTTCCTCCTTCTTGCGCTCTTAATTGCCCCGTTCACCTTCATCATCTGGAGTAGCCTGATCAAGAAGGGGGAAACCGGCCTGGGTTTAGCCAACTACTCCTGGCTGTTGGGGCGGACTTTTCTCCCCAGTCTTAAAAACAGCCTGATCATCGGCGTTGGCTCGGTGGCGCTTGAGATTCTGGCAGCGGTTCCGTTGGCGCTGCTGCTCAATCAGCGCCTCTATGGCCGGGGTATCTTTCGGGCGCTGGTCACATTGCCCTGGGCCGTGCCGACTATTTCGGTGGCGGCGTCTTTCCTGTGGCTCTCCAACACCAACTACGGCTTGTTCAACCAGATCGGTTTAGCCAGCGGTATCCTCAGCCTGCCGTTGGCCTTCCTAGGCGACCCCAAACTGGCCATGCCCGCAGTGATTGTAGCCCACGCCTGGAAGGGTCTGCCGCTCGTCTTTATCATCATCTTCGCCGCGCTCCAGTCGCTCCCCTCCGAGCATCTGGAAGCAGCCAAAGTTGACGGAGCCTGGGGGTTGAGCCAGCTTCGCTACATCATCCTGCCCCATCTCAAGACGGCGATTGGGTTGGCGGCAGTCCTGTCCGGCATTTATAATTTTGCCTTATTCGATCTGACCTTTCTGCTCACGGGGGGCGGGCCGTCGGGCACAACCATGACCCTGCCAATGCTGGAGTACAACCAAATGTTTCGCTCTCTCGATACCGGGCGAGCCGCAGCGGTGGGCCTAACCATTTTTCTGGTGGGTGTCCTGGCGCTGGCCCTGCTATTTTGGCTGAATACCCAAGACCGTAAGAAACGGGGTCTCCGATGAGCGCCTTAACCACCAAAGAAACGACCTCCTCGACTGTAAGTTGGCTGCGTTCGCCCCAGGTTAAAGCCATGTGGCTGACCCTGATCGCAATGTTGGCTATTCTGGTCATCACCTTTCCCTTTGTCTGGATACTGCTCTCGTCACTGCGCAGCGTGGAAAACTTTCTCTCCCTCGATTTGCGCGACGCCCTGCCCCGCAGCCTAGATTTCACCAGCTACCGGCTGGCCCTACAGCGCAGCGACCTCTTCCTCTGGATGGGAAACAGCCTCTTTGTGGCTGTTTTAACCACCTGCCTGTCGCTGTTAGTGTCGGCTCCGGCTGCGTTTGCCTTAACACGGCTGCGCTTTAGGGGCAAGGACGCCGCTTCGATCATACTCGTATTGAGCTACGCGGTCCCTTCCATTATGTTAGCCATCCCGCTCTTGGTTTTGCTGGTCAAAATGCGCCTGAACAACTCATTTATCGGGCTGATTCTGGTGCATGCCACCTTTACCATTCCCTTCACCAGTTGGATTCTCCAGGACTTTTATCGCTCCATTCCAACCGATCTGGAGGAAGCTGGCTATATTGACGGGGCCAGCCTGGTGCGGGTGTTGTGGCACATCATCCTGCCACTGTCAATCCCAGGTTTGCTCGCTGCCGGCGCTTATTCCTTTATTCTCTCCTGGAACGAGTTTCTTTTTGCTCTCATCCTGCTAAATTCCTACGATAGTTTTACCGCGCCCGTGGGCGTGCACGCTTATTTCACCGCCCGCGGTGCTGATGAAAGTATGTGGGCCCAATTAATGGCCGCCTCGGTCATTGTGAGCCTGCCGAGCGTGCTGCTGTTTGCCTACTTCCAACGCTATTTGATTGCCGGCTTTCTCAAAGGCGCGGTTAAGGGCTAAATATACAGGCTAAGGCTAAGGCTAAGGCTGAGATTATCAATCGTCAAGTGTCAATTGTCGCCACTACTAAGGTCACGGAGATACACAGAGGGAACCCGGAGAGCCACAGAGAGAAGAAATTTTTGTTTTCTCAGCGTTTCTCTGTGCAATCTCTGTGAAACTCTGTGTAGCTATACCGATCATCAACGAATGTAAGGAACGAATGTAAGGCCATGGCCAAAATAGAACTGCAAAACATCAGCAAAACCTACCCACGCGAGGCCAAACCGGCCGTGCAGGACCTCACCTTGCACATCCCCGACGGTCAATTTGTCGTCTTGTTAGGGCCGTCGGGCTGCGGCAAATCTACCACCTTACGCATGATTGCCGGCCTGGAAGAGCCTGACAGTGGCGAGATCAAAATCGGCGAGCTACGGGTCAACGGCGTCCCTCCGCAGCGACGGGATACGGCTTTTGTTTTCCAGAACTACGCCCTTTACCCCCATATGACCGTAGCCCAGAACATCGGCTTCCCCCTCAAGATGCGCGGCCTATCGGCTCAAGCCATCCGCCAGCGCGCCGAAGAGACAGGCCGGGTGCTGGGGCTGGAGGCGCTGCTCGACCGCTACCCCGGCCAGCTTTCGGGCGGCGAGCGGCAGCGGGTGGCCCTGGGACGCGCCATTGTCAGAGATCCGGCCGTCTTCCTGTTTGACGAACCGCTCTCCAACCTGGACGCCCAACTGCGCGGCGATATGCGGGTCGAGCTGGTTCATCTCCAACGACGGCTCCGGGCCACCTTCGTCTTTGTCACCCACGATCAGGTCGAGGCCATGACCCTAGCCGATGTTATCGCCGTGATGAGCACAGGCGTCCTCCAACAACTCGGCACACCCGAACAGATTTACCAGCAGCCCGTCAACCTGTTCGTCGCTGGCTTTATTGGCTCGCCCCGCATGAACTTCATCGAAGGCAATTTAATCGCCCAGGACGGCATGACCTTCCTCAAGAGCGACCTCTTGGAACTGCCCGTCCGGAAATGTCTACCCGACCTCGCCGCCAACCCCCAGGCCCGCATCATCCTCGGCTTCCGGCCCGAAGATGCCCAACTTACCCCTACCGGCGAGGTCGAACTAAAGCTGGAGTTAATCGAAGCTCTGGGCAGTCAAAAATTCATCTATGGCCGCACCAGCCAGGGCCAGCAACTGGTCGTCGGCGTTGATCCCAAGTCGCACCTGGCCGTCGGCGATGTCGTCAACCTCACCATCCCGCCCGACGGCATGCACTTCTTCGATGCGGAGACAGGCACTCGCCTTAGCCGGCATCAAGCATGAAAATGAACGGCCCTTACCCCCAACCCCTCGCCCCTATTGGGAGAGGGTTAGGGTGAGGGCCATCAAGAACTAACACACATCACTCATGGCTAATTCTCTTACGGCAGTCGGCAGTCGTCTTCAAAGGAGCTAAAATGTCTAACCTTATCCTAACCGCCGGCGTAGCCCGGATTGACATCACCCCGCCTGTGGGCTTTAGAATGCAGGGTGCAATGCGTCGCATCGAAGGCTCGACAGGCATCGAGTCGCCGTTGCTGGCCACGGCCCTGGTTCTGGCCGATGAGCAGACCAAGGTGGTTATTCTGGATTGTGACCTGATCGGCTTAGACCTTGCCCTGGCCGGAGAAATTCGTCAAGCAATTGGCGAGCGCGTGGGTACACTCAGTAGTCATGTAATGGTCGGTTGTACCCATACCCATAACGGGCCTTGCACGTCGCGCTACAACTTGGGTGGCACCCACGACGTGGCCGCCGAACCGGGCCAGATTGAAGCTCTGGATACTTACCTTGAAAATCTTGTCCGACAACTAGCCGGGATTGCCTCGGTGGCCGACGGCCAACGCCGGCCGGTGCGGGTAGCCGCCGGGTGCAGTGAAGCTAACGTCGCCGTCAATCGTGAGGAGATCAACCACGACGGCCGGGTGCTGGTCGGTCGCAACCCTGACGGGGTCACCGATCACAGTGTGGATGTCTTGCGGGTAGACGACCTTGAGGGAAATGCCGTCGCGGTGATTGTCGCTTATGCCGCCCATCCCGTGGTGATGGGCTATCATACCTATCTACTTAGTCCTGATTACCCGGGTGTGGTACGCCGTATCGTGGAGCAAGCAACAAATGCTACTTGCTTGTTCTTGACCGGGGCGGCTGGCAATCAGGCAGCCCGATCTTTTCTACAAGATGATTGGGGCGAGAAGGAACGCATGGGCGGCCAGATTGGGGCGGCAGCACTCAAGGCTTTTTACGAAATTGAAAGCCGCCCGTACAAAGAGGTCCGGGAATTGGGCAAGTCGCTATCCAACATTGCCTTGTATCATAAAGAGTTTCATGCCGGCCCCACCCATCATATATTTAAAGTGGCGGCAGGGACAGCGAAGGTTTTGTTGCAACCTTTGCCTGGGATGGCAGAACTAGAAGCGCAGTTGGCCGACGCTGAAGTAACGCTGGCTCGGCTAGAAGCGGAAGGAGCTTCTACGGTTTTAACGGTTCCGCAGCAAATTGTGATACGCTGGACCCGAGGGGTGCTGGAAAAGGTAAAAAGTGGCATCACCCAGGAAACTCTCTCCTACCCCCTTGTCGGCTACCGGATTGACGACTTTGTACTGCTAGGCATGCCAGGCGAGCTGTTCGTCGAGATCCAGATTAGGACAAAGCAGAGGTCGAAAGCGAAGCATACTATGTTTGCTGGCTATGCCAACGGTATTCTGGGCTATATCCCTACAGCCGAGACCGTCCATCAGGGGGGTATGTCCGTCTCATCGGCCGTTCGAACCTACAACATCTCAGCCCCGCCGGTGGCATCATCAGTTGACGACGTCGTAGCAGCCCTGGGTGAGTTGCTGGGGGAGCTAGGATTGTAGGATGTCCAACTTGGCATACTTTGCGATCAGGCAGGTTAGTCTTGACTAGACCCCTGACCACACAACTTGTTGGCAGCTACACCAAGCCTAACTGGCTGATTAATCATCATCGTGTCACCTCACCAAGCAGCTCCTTTTGGCGGCCCGACGAAGAAGTCTTAGCCGAAGCCCAAGATGACGCGACCGTTGTGGCTATTGCGGATCAGGAACGGGCCGGGCTGGATGTGATCACCGACGGCGAACAGCGCCGCCAGCGCTTTGATAACTATTTTTTTCGCTGGGGCGGCATAGACCCTAAAAACCTGGGGCGCTGGCCTATGGAAAATCGGGATATGAGCTTTATTGATCTGAATCCCGAAGTCAAAGCACGCCTGGATCAGGCTATGGCCCCCCGGGTTGTATCAGAGATTACCTGGCCAGGCCCGATAGCCCTCAACGACCTACGTTTTCTCAAGCGCCAGACTCGCCGCCCGGTTAAGATGACTGTGATCGGGCCGCTGACGAGCGCCGCCCGGCTGGCCAACGAATATTACCCGGACGAGGAGGCGTTGGGCCTGGCGGTTGCTGCCGTGATCAATCAGGAGTTGCGAGCGTTGGATGCTGAAGGCGTAGACATCATCCAACTGGACGAGCCGGACTTTCACTTCCGCCACGATATGGCCAGCCGCTGGGGCACACGCGCCCTTGACGTGGCCCTGAATGGGATTCGGTCGACGACAGCGGTGCATATTTGTTACGGTTATGCCATGATTGGCGACAAACGAGTCGATCCGAATTACGGTCAGGCATTAGAAGCTATTGCCGCATCATGCGCTCAGCAGATTAGCCTTGAGTACGAACAACCCGGTCATAGTCCAGAGTTACTCCGACATTGTGGTAATAAGGTTGTCACGCTAGGATGTCTGAACCTCGGCACGCTGGTGGTGGAAAAGCCAGAATATATTACTGGCCGGATTCGTCAGGCTTTAGAGGTAGTCCCACCCCAGCGACTCCATCTGGCTCCAGACTGCGGCATGTGGTTTTTACCAAGAGCGATCGCCTTTGCCAAGATCAAGGCCTTGGTGGTGGCCGCGGATATTGTCCGTAGTGAACTTGGTTGATGTAGTCAAATGAGTATTTCTGGAGGTGTGCAGTTGCGAGGACCCAGTACCTTTGACCCATATATACTCACCCCTGAGTTTTTGGCCGATCCCTATCCCTTCTATCATCAACTACGATCTGAGGCTCCGGTATATTGGAGTGAGCGGCTGCAAGCCTGGCTGCTGACCCGTTACGCTGACGTTGTGTCTGCCCTGCATGATCCGCGCCTTAACTCAGGCGACCGGATCACCGCCATCCTGAGCCAACTGCCGGAAACAGTCCGGGGCGAAATGCAGCCATTGGCCGATCACCTGACCCAATGGGTGGCCTTCACCGATCCGCCGGATCATACCCGGCTGCGCACGCTGGCGGGGAAGGCTTTTACCCCTCGGACGATAGAAAAATTGCGCCCGCAGGTTCGGGTGTTGGTAGACGAACTGCTCGATGTCGTTCAAGGGGCCGGCCACATGGATGTAATTCAAGATTTTGCTTTCCCTTTGCCGGCTACGGTCATTTCTCAGATGTTGGGCATCCCAAGAGAGGATCATGGCCGCTTCAGGCAGTGGTCCAACGACATCGCCAGCTTTATCTCAGCGGGCAGTATCAACGTTCAGGTTGCCAGACAGGCTCAACAAAGCGTCCTGGAGTTGGCCGATTACTTTCAGGGCATCGTGGCCCAACGTCGCCGCCAGCCCCAAGATGATCTCATCAGCGCCCTGCTGGTCGTCGAGGAGCAGGGCGACAAGCTCAGTGAGGCCGAACTATTCTCGATGTTCGTGCAGCTTTTCTTCGCCGGTCATGAAACCACCATGGGGCTGATTGGTAACGGTCTGTTAGCACTTCTTCGACATCCCGACCAGCGGCACAAGCTGCAGGACCAGCCTTCATTAATAGCGTCGGCCGTAGAAGAGTTTCTGCGCTACGATACCTCAATCCAGCGTCAGGCTCGGGTAGCCAGCGAGGATGTGGAGATTGACGGCCACCTGATCCGCAAGGGTCAATACATCCTACTCTTCATAGCGGCAGCCAACCGCGACCCGGCTCAATTCCCGGAACCTGACCGGCTCGACATTACTCGCCAGGAAAATCGGCATCTTTCTTTTGGTTACGGCATCCACTTTTGCATCGGCGGGCCGCTCGCCCGATTGGAAGGCCAAATTGCGCTCGGCTCTCTCTTGCGCCGTATGCCCAATCTACAGTTAGCCAGCGAAACGCTGGCCTGGGAACCGCTGTTGGCCATACGTAAACTGAAGTCGTTGCCGGTTACGTTTTAGTTACATTTGTTGAAGGCGTCTGCTATGACTGAGATCAAAGTTATTCTATCAGGAGTAGGCGGTGTTGGTCGAAACGTGACTCGCCTCCTGAGCGCCAGGCAGGACTTCCGCATCGTGACGGCGTACAGCCGAAATCCAACGCTGGCAGGTCAGGATTTGGGCGTGCTGGCAGGGATCGAACCATTGGGGGTAGAGGTGACTGGCAATCGGGAGGTGGCCCTAGTCGAGCCGGCTGATGTCTTGATCGTCGCCACCACCTCATTCTTGCGGGAAGTAGCGGTTGACCTGCGGGCCGGGGTCGAACACGGCCTCAACGTTATCACGACGGCAGAAGAGGCCGCCTTTCCGTGGCTAACCGACGTGCCTTTGAGTGAGGAATTGGACCAATTGTCCCAGGCGCGCCAGGTATCCATCCTGGGGGTGGGCCTGAACCCCGGCTTTATCTTCGATGCGCTGCTGCTGACCGCCACCGGTGTGGCCTGGGATGTGCAGCGAATCCAAGTGAGGCGCGTTGTAGACATATCGCGCTTTAGCGCCACCATCCAGCGTCGCCTGGGGATCGGCTTCTCTCAAGCCGAATTTGAGGCCGGGGTAAAAACCGGCTCCATTACCGGGCATATCGGTTTCCCCCAATCGTTTGCGTTGGCAGCAAAATGTTTGGGCCGAACCCTGGAACGGATTGAAAAGACCTTTGAACCGCTGATCGCCGAACGCGCCTATATTAACCAGCATATAGGGGTAGAGGCCGGACAAACCGGCGGCTTCATCCAGCGGTCAACAGGCCTGGTCAACGGCCAGCCCTGGATTTCTGCTGAATTTGTCGCCCACGTTGACCCGCCTGCGGTTGGCTTTACCCCGGCCGATGCCATTTCAATCGAAGGTTACAATCCGTTAGACATGACGATCAGGCCGGGTTGTAACCCGCAGTTGGGAACGGCGGCGATGGTCGCCAACTGCATCCCCCGTGTAATCGAGGCCCGGCCCGGTTTATTGACGGTGGCAGACCTGGCGCTTCCGCATGCCCGCTTTAGTCTCAATTTTTAATACCTTGGAGGGATATCATGCTGCTTCGAAGTGTTGACCACGTGGCTTTTACTGTTAGCAACCTTGAACGCTCGCTTGAGTTTTATCGCGACCTGCTGGGTTTAGATGTGATCCTTAAGCGAGTTTGGGACGAGGACTATGTACGCCAGATGGTTGGCTACCCCGACGCTTCCCTGTACATCGCTTTGCTCAAATTGCCTGGCGAGCAAGGTGCGCTTCTTACGGCTGACGGGGCGCTGATACCGGGCCAGGGTAACTTTATGCTGGAACTGATTGAATATCAACAGCCCAGAAGCGACACCGGCGTTAGTCAGATCAATTCGCCTGGGAACGCGCACCTATGCTTCATCGTTGACGATATCCAGGAATTCTATCGGCGACTACTACCCACCGGCGTTACCTTCATATCTGCGCCCGTGACCGTCACCGCCGGTCCCAACAAGGGGCGACAGGCAGTCTACTTGCGTGATCGCGATGGCATCGTGATTCAGTTGATGCAACCGTAACTAAGGAGGAAACTACGATGGCAGAAGAAAACAGACGGGTAGCCCTTATTACCGGAGCTGCGGGCGGGCTGGGCTCTGCCGTAGCCCAACTCTTGGCTTCGAGCGGGCACGACTTAGCTCTAGTAGACGTTCGAGAGGACGCGTTGGCGGTTCTGGTCAGCGACTTGGCCGGCAGTGGAGCTAGGCTTGAAACGCTGCCCGCAGAGTTGAGCAACACTTCAGAGTGTGAGCGTGTCGTCACAGAGACGATTGCTCGACTCGGTAAAGTTGATATTCTAGTCAATGCCGCTGCTATTTTGGCCCGCAGAGAGTTGGAAGACGTTACGGCATCATCTTTTGACGAGGTATTTCATATCAATGCCCGCGCCCCGTTTTTTCTCATGCGGGCTGTAATGCCAGATATGGCCAAGCGGAACTGGGGTCGCATTGTCAATATCACAAGTGTGGGCGTCTACCAGGGCGGCGAGAAAATGACATCCGCCCCATATGAAGCGACCAAGGGGGCGGTATCAGTTTTTACCAAGATGTTTGCCAAATATGGTGCCTCGCAAGGGATCCTGGTTAATACTGTTTGTCCTGGGGCCATGAAGACACGCATGATTCTTGAAGGCACGCCTCCCGATATCTTGCAGGCCATTGCGGAGGTGACTCCGCTCAAGCGGATGGCTGAACCGATTGAAGTGGCACGCATGATTGCCTGGCTGTGCGGAGACGAGAACTCTTACGCGACCGGCGCAACTTTTGATATCGTTGGCGGTTGGGTGATGCCTTGAATGACCGCCGACCACCGGTTATTGACCGCCAAGATAATTTGATGTAAAATAACTTAGTGTAATCTGATGATATAAAAATCAAACGGAGACAAAAGTGACAAAAATTAAGAGTGTTCAGGCATTTCCCTTGGCGTACCCGGAACCGCACTACAAAGGTATCGAGCGTTACATCACCCTGACCCGCGTGGAGAGCGAGGACGGCCTGCTGGGTTGGGGCGAGTGCATTTCACAATTCCGGGAAGCCTCTCTGGCTACCAAAATCATTATCGAACAGGGCTTTGCACCGCTGCTCATCGGAGAGGATGCGCGCGACATTGAACGCCTCTGGCACAAAATGCTGGACCGGGTTTGGTGGTATGGCCCCGAAGGTATTGCCGCCTTTGGCGTCAGCGCCGTAGATATGGCGCTATGGGATCTAAAAGGCAAATTGTTGGGCTTACCTGTGGCCAAACTCCTCGGAAGTCAGTTGCATCATAGGGTCGTAGCGATGGCCTCGATCATCTTCGATATGGAAGACTTAGATTGGACGCTCAATGAATTCCGCTGGCTGCGGGCGCAGGGTTATCGGGTGGTCAAGGCTGGTTGGGGGATGCGGCCCGAAGCGGTCTTTGGTCAAAACCGGCAAAAAGATATTGACATTGTTCGTCGGGTGCGCGAGGTAATTGGAGATGAGTTGGAGTTGGTGGTTGACACGCCAGGCGCCCGGAATCTCTGGGATGTCCCGACAGCTATTCAGCGCTTTCGAGACCTGGAACCCTTCCGGCTAAAATGGATCGAGCAGCCGCTCTTGCCCAGCGATCTGGAAGGCCATGCCCGGCTGCGGGCGGCGGTAGCCACCCCCGTCGGCACAGGCGAGGATGAGTGGAATGTTGAGAGTTATCGTCGTCTTATTCAGTCACGCGGGGTGGATGTAGTACAGTTGGACCCTGGCCGCTGTCATGGCCTCACCGGCAGCCGGGAAGTCATCAGACTAATTGAGGCAGAAAATTTGCATTGGAGCGCCCATACCTGGAGCAGCGCCCTCAATACTGCGGCCAGCGTCCATTTGCTGGCAATTTCCACGCATGGCCTGTGCATGGATTTGAAACCGCACGAATCGCCCATGCAGCATGAGTTGGCCAGTAATCCATGGGCACAAGAAGCTGGTTATCTGGCTATGCGCGACACCCCCGGTCTGGGCGTTAATGTGCGCGAAGAGATCGTACAGAAGTATTTATTTGCGTGAGCGCGAGCGGGATGTTTGAAGGGCTTTCGAATTTGTCGTTATCCAGGGGGTCCAGTATTCAAACCTTTGAGTGTCTCAGCGAGCTATGCGTTCAAAATATTGAGGCTTTCCTGGCCGGAAGACCTCAACATGTTCTGACTTGATAGAACGATTTAGGAGGTACAAAAATGACACCCTCAACCGCTACGCCACGGCGTGCCTTGATCACCGGGGGCGCTAACGGACTCGGGTTAGCTACCGCACACGCGCTCTTAGCTCAAGGGGCGCAGGTGGCCATCGGGGATATTTCTGCCGATCAGTTGAAGATGGCTACCCAAAGCCTGGGTAGTGATCGCGTGTTGCCTTTAGAAATGAATGTTACTTCGCCTGCCTCAGTCCGCCTGGCGGTTGAGGCTTGCCAGAAGGCTTTTGGTGGGTTGGATACCCTGGTTAATTCCGCTGGAGTGATTCATTTCGCACCCCTGGACGAGGTGAGCGAGCAAGATTGGGACCGGGTGATTGATGTTGATTTGAAAGGCGTTTTTCTATGCTGCCAGGCAGCCGCACCTTTACTGCGCCAAAGTGGACGGCGGAGCCGCATCGTCAATATTGGTTCTGACGCCTCCAAGATTGGGTGGCCGCTGATCGTCTCTTACGTCGCCGCTAAATTTGGCGTGGTCGGCCTTACCAAGTCGGTGGCGGGCGAACTGGCCCCGTATGGAGTTACCGTTAACTGTGTCTGCCCAGTGGGTGTTTCGACAACCGGCATGGGCCAGCATGTGCTCAGGTGGAAGATGGACCTGACCGGCCAAACACCTGAGCAAATACTGGCAAATACTGCCTCGCAAATCCCGCTTAAGCGCAATCCGAGTGAGGCTGACATCGTCAATGCCATAATGTTTTTTTTGGCCGACTCATCGGATTTTCTTACGGGTATCGCTCTGGATGTGGATGGCGGTATGCTCAGTACTGCGGCCATATCGGGCACGGGCTAAAGGAGGAGATTAACTAATAGAGCCTCGAAGTGGTTGACCCCCTAATAACTCTCCGCGTGCGCCAAGAAAGGGGATGGTGAATATGAAATTTGCCGCATTGCAACAATTCGACTCAGACCTGCTGACCCCGGAGTTTTTTGCCGATCCTTATCCCTTCTACAAGCGCCTGCGTAGTGAAGCGCCCGTCTACTGGAGTGAACGACTTCAGGCTTGGCTTGTAACGAGTTACGCCGAGGTTAAGCCGGCGCTGAATGATCCGCGTCTTAACTCAGGTGATCGCATCGGGTCGATTATGGACCGGCTCCCGACTACAGTCCGGTTAGAAATGCAGCCACTGCACAGGCACATGACCAGGATGATGGCCTTTACAGACCCGCCGGATCACACTCGGCTGCGCACTCTAGTGGCACAAGCTTTTACAATGCGGACTGTGGCTAACCTGCGCCCGAAAATCCAGTTAATTGTGGATAACCTGCTCGACATCGTCAAAGACAACGGGCAATTGGATTTGGTTCATGATTTTGCCTTTCATCTCCCGGCCATTGTGATTTGCGAAATGCTTGGGATCCCAAAGCATGATCGCGAAATGTTCAAACGGTGGTCTAATGATATAGTCGGCTTTGTATCGGCGGGAGAGGTCACGCCTGAAAAGGCCGAACGGGCGCAACAGAGTGTAGGGTTTCTGACAGATTACTTTCATCACCTGGTGGAGGAGCGCCGCCACCACCCTCAAGACGACTTGATCAGCGCGCTTGTGGCGGCTGAGGAACAAGGCGACAAACTCACCGAAGACGAACTTTTGTCAATGTGTGTGCTCCTCTTCTTTGCTGGTTTT
>JAQBXL010000074.1 GCA_027624135.1 Chloroflexota bacterium | reverse complement strand
CCAGGGGTGAATTGCAGTGCATCGGCGCAACAACCCTAGACGAGTACCGGAAATACATCGAGAAAGACACTGCGCTAGAGCGCCGTTTCCAGCCTGTGATGATTGAAGAACCGACGGTGGAAGAGACGGTTGAGATTCTTCGCATCTTGCGGCCCCGCTACGAGGCCCATCACAAAGTGGATATCGACGACTCCGCCCTGGTGGCGGCTGCCCGTCTCAGTGACCGTTACGTAACCGGGCGTCAGCTTCCCGACAAGGCAATAGACTTCATCGACGAGGCCGCCAGCAAGCTGCGCATCGACGCCGAAAGTCTTCCTGCCGACGTGAAGAACAAGGAAGATCGCATCAAGCAATTGTTGGACCAGGAGGAAGCTGCGGCCCAGCGCTCTGAATACGAACGCGCCGCCGAGATCAGGGTGGAACGCCTCCGCCTAGAAGAAGAATACGAGTCAGAGCGCCACGGTCTCCTGCGGGAGCGCAACGTGGACATTGTGGTGGGAGAGCACGACATCGCAGAACTGGTGTCCAAATGGACTGGCATACCCACCGGGCGTCTCTTGGAAGGCGAGGGTGAACGGCTGGTGCACATGGAGGACAACCTTCACGAGCGCATCATCGGCCAAGAAGAGGCTGTGGTGGCTGTGGCCGAAGCGATCCGCCGGTCCCGCTCCGGCCTGAGCGACCCACGTCGTCCCATAGGAAGCTTCATATTCCTTGGCCCCACGGGCGTTGGCAAGACCGAGCTGGCCAAGGCTCTAGCCCAGTTTATGTTCGATGACGAGTCCAACATGGTTCGCATAGACATGTCCGAATACATGGAGAAACACACTGTATCGAGGCTCATCGGCGCTCCTCCGGGCTACGTGGGCTACGATGAAGGAGGCCAACTAACCGAAGCGATACGACGCCGGCCCTACCGCGTTGTGCTCTTCGATGAGATTGAAAAGGCCCATCCCGATGTCTTCAACATCCTGCTCCAGATTCTGGAGGACGGGCGGTTGACTGACGGCCACGGACGGACCGTAGATTTCAGAAACACGGTCATCATCATGACCAGCAACCTCGGCACGTCGGGTATCGGGCAGCAGTCCTTCGGGTTCCGCACCGACGGCCAGTCTGGTCAGGACGAAGACAAGAAGCTTCGCGACTCGGTTAACGCCGCGCTCAAAGAAGCCTTCCGGCCCGAGTTCCTAAACCGGATTGACGAGACCATCATCTTCCATCCGCTGACTCAGGAGCAGATCATCCGGGTGGTTGACCTGATGACCAAAGATTTGCAGGGCCGTCTCGAGGACCGGGGAATCACCTACGAGCTAACCTCCGACGCCAAGCTATGGTTGGCCAAAGAAGGCTACGACCCGGTTTACGGGGCCAGACCCCTGCGCCGTGCAGTGACCCGGTACTTGGAGAACCCGCTGTCCAAGGGGATACTGTCTGGAGAGTTCACATCTGGAGACCGAGTCTTGGTGGACGCTGGCAGAGACGGCCTGGTGTTGACCAAGGTAGCGGCGCAGGCATCTAAACCGGAGCCTGCAACGAGCGAGGCGGACGAAGCGGTGCCTGCTACATGATTCACTTAGGGTCATAAGTCTTGCCCGGTCAGGAGCTCTGAAACTGTGAAGCAAGCGGAGCACAAGACAGTCGACGTCTGGGGGCTGAACGTCCGCTACGTTGAAGCAGGCGGTCAGGAGGGAAACGGCCCTGTGGTGCTGCTGCTCCACGGTCTCGCCACCTCCCTCCTGACCTGGTACTGCAATATCGACGCGCTGGCGGACGCTGGGTACCGGGTGATTGCTCCGGACCTGCCTGGATATGGCGATTCAGACAAGCCCGGCCACTTGGACTACAGCCCAGACTCGGCAGCCGAGTTCGTCTATGATTTCAGCCAAGAACTGGGGTTGGAGAGTTTCTCTTTGGTCGGCAGCTCGGCCGGGGGACTGATCGCCGGGTTGTTCGCCTTGGAACACCCTAAGATGGTCGAGAAGATGGCGCTGGTGGGCTCGGGCGGGTTTGGCCGGGAGGTGTCCTGGTATCTGAGGACCATCTCGATCCCGTTGTTGGGCGACCTGTTCTATCAGCCTTGGCTGCACAAGATCATGGGAGCCACCAATCACCTGTTCTACCGGCCGCCGGCTATCTTGACCGAGTTGCTTCCGGAGATGGACCGGTTCAAGCAGCTTCCCGGCGCGCGTACTGCCATGCTGCGTTCCGTTCGTTCGAGCATCAACGTGGCCGGGCTGCGCAAGGAGTGGTATATCCTTGAGCGGCTTAAGGACTCTACAGTGCCCCTGATAACCATCTGGGGCGCCGAGGACATCATTATTCCCGCGTCCCATGCCAGCAACGTCCGCCGGGAATTGCCCGAAAGCATCGTTCAAGTGATTCCAGAGTGTGGGCATTGGCCTCAGATGGAGAAGCCCGGCGAGTTCAACTCGATGCTGATCAGTTTTCTCGACGGCGGACCCGCCCAGACAGCCCATCAAGAATCTTGATGCGCCACCTGGCTCAATTGGCCGGTTTACCCGCCAGGATCGACTGGCGCAAACCCGAGAACCTGGTGCGGCTGGCCATTCTGATGGTTGTTATCGCCGCGATAGCCGCCGCCTTACTGCTCCGAGGCAGCTTCGGCGCAACCCAGGTTGGTTATGGGGCCGTAGCCCTAAGCGCCTTGGTCGCGAGCGCCGGTCTGGTGATCCCGGTTCCGGCCTTGGCGACCGCCTGCGCCACTGCCCTCTTCTTGAATCCTTTCCTGGTCGGCGTCATAGCCGGATCGGCCGAGACCACTGGGGAACTGAGCGGCTACTATCTTGGCTACACCGGCCGGGACGTGCTCAGCCGAAGCCGCATCTATCAACGGCTGGAACGCTGGATGCGCCGGAAGGGCTGGTTGCTGCTGTTTATTGCGTCGTTGATTCCCAATCCTATCTTCGATGTCGTTGGCATCGCCGCCGGGGCGCTCCGTTACCCGATCTGGGGTTTCCTAGCGGTGGTCTGGTTAGGAAAGGTGCTCAAGTTCCTGATATTCGCCTACGCCTGCAAGGCAGGTTCCGATTGGCTGACTGGACTATTTGGGCTTTGACCTAGGTGCTCAAAAGGCGATTTTAGGCACGAAAAGTGGCGGAAATCGGCATAGGCGTGTATTCTTACTTCGGCTCCCGCCTCGAACTTCCGACCCAGGAAGTATCCCGCTGATCCGCACGCGGGCCCGGGAACGCCGTCATTAAGGATCTCTTGCAGCTATTGGAGAAGTATCTTGATTCGCCCTCTAGATGGCAAAAGCCCCCAGATTCACCCGTCCGCCTTCATCAGTGAAGCAGCCTACATCGTCGGCGACGTGGTCATCGGTGAAGGAACCAGCATCTGGCCGGGCGCGGTGATTCGGGCCGACTACGGCGACATCATCATTGGCAAGAACTGCTCCATCCAAGACAACGCCGTCCTCCACACCGACGACCACCTGGAACTGGGCGACAATGTGTTGATGACTCACGGAGCGGTGGTGCACGGCGGCAAGGTCGGCAACAACGTCCTGATCGGTGTGAACGCCGTTCTACTAGAAGACACAGACGTCGGCGACCACGTGTTCATCGGCGCGGGCGCAATCGTCCGGGGCAAGGTGCCGAGCAACTCATTAGTCATCGGCGTCCCCGGCCAGATACGACCCCTCACCGAGAAACAGGCCGAGCGGCTCAAGGACCCCACCGCCAGGTACGTTCAGAACGGCAAACGGTTCAATGAGCAGGGTCTTGGTTTGGACTTTTCTGAATATCAGGCAGGTAGCTAGAACATGACCACCGGACAAGCCGCGCCCACTCTCCCGTTGGCCGGGATCAGGGTCATGGACGTCACCCACATCGTGGCCGGGCCATTCTGCTCGATGATCCTGGCCGACATGGGAGCTGAAGTAATCAAGATTGAGCGGCCCGGCGTTGGCGAGCGCGGACGCGGCAACGGTCCATTCATCAAAGACGAGCAGGGCAACACCGTAAGCGCCCGTTACCTTGGGCTCAACCGAAACAAGAAAAGCATCACCCTGGACCTCCGCGACCCTCGTTGCAAGGAAGCCTTTGAGCGAATGGTGAAGGAATCCGACATCTTGCTCGACAACTGGGGACCGGGGGCGCTCCGTCGTTTGGGCCTTGGTTACGACGTGCTCAAAGAACTTAATCCCAGGCTGATCTATACCAGTCTCACTGGGTATGGCGACCCGGAAGGGCCGGCCCCTGGAGCCTATTCTAACTGGCCAGCCAATAACCCGTGCGTTCAGGGGATGGGCGGGTGGATGACCGTCACCGGGGAGCCGGGCGGCGGGCCGCAGATGGTGGGCGACAATATCGGAGACTCGGTGCCCGGAGTGTGGACTGCTCTTGGAGTCATGATGGCCTTGGAAGCCCGCCACCGCACCGGTCGAGGCGCATTCGTTGATATGTCTATGTACGACTGCATGGCGGCCCATATGACCAGCACCATGCCGTTCTATCAAGCCACTGGCACTGTTGCGGGCCGCGAGCGGGGCAACATGCTGAGCGCACAGCTTGCCCTGCGAGCTAAGGACGGCTACGTGGTTCTTGCCGGGGCCGGCGGATCCGAGAAATGGAAGGACCTTTGGCGGCTCATGGACCGGGAAGACCTGATCGAGGATGAGCGCTATCTAGGTGTCGGCGTCAGCGGCGACTTCTATATGAGCAACTTCGTCCCGGCCCTGGAAGGTTGGACCGCGGAACGAACCAAGGCTGAGGTCACCAGCCAGCTAACTGAGATCGGCTATTCGATGGGGATGGTGCAGGACCAAGCCGACCTGGATCAGTGTCCCCACCTGGAAGCCCGGGGAATGTTCATCAACGGCGGGAACACTCTGGGCGGTATCTTTCGGACGGTCAACACGCCGATAAAGTTCGCCGACGGTGCTGATACACCCAACATCGAACCTCCACTATTGGGGGCCAACAACGAAGAGATATTGTGCTCCATCGGCGGCCTGAGCCCCGATGAACTACAGCAGATGCATTCGGACGGTGTGGTCTAACGTGTCCGGCATGCACCAAATGAGGAACTTATGCGTATAGCAATCATGGGTGCTGGCGGTGTCGGAGGATGTCTTGGCGCGCTTTTGGCCAAGGCTGGCAATGATGTGTGGCTCATCACTAGAGGGGCGCATCTGGCAGCCATTCAAGCCAACGGCATCAAACTGGTGCGGCCCACCGGGAAATTCGTGGTCGAGGTAGATGCCACCAATGACCCGGCTCAAGTCGGTCCGGTCGACCTGGTGCTGTTCACCGTCAAAACCTTCCATAACCGCCTGTTGATATCGGCCATCAAGCCATTGATCGGTCACGAAACCGCCGTTCTTACGCTGCAGAACGGAGTGGAGAGCCACGAACAATTGGCCTCGGCATATGGTTCCCGGGTCGTCTTTCCCGGCACCTTCTGGGGGTCCTCACGGGTTCAGGCTCCAGGAGTGATCGCCGAAGCTGTCAAAGCCCGCATCTCATTTGGCGCGGTCGATGAGGCCGAGAGCCTTCGCGCCCTGGCCATCCGAAAGACGTTCCGAGATTCCGGGGTTGAAACCGAACTGTCACCAGACCCCATGCAGATCCTTTGGCGAAAGTTCATCGTGTTGAGCGCTGCGGCAGGCATCAGCAGCGCCGCCCAGACTCGTATCAAAGAACTGCTTCAATCGGCAGACGCCAGAAAGTTGTTCTGCGACGCCATGGAAGAGGCGCTGAACGTGGGACTTGCCAAGGGCATCAATCTCCCCGAAGACCTGGCCCAAACGTCCTTGGAGTACATGAACCTGCTCCCGGATTTCCAGAACTCCATGCACTCTGATTACGAACATGGGCGCCCCACCGAGTTGGACGCTCTTTCCGGCGCCGTGGTCCGCATCGGTAAGCAGGTCGGGGTGAACACGCCGGTGCATAATTTCCTGTATTCCGTGTTGCTGCCCCATAAAGACGGCGTGCCGGCGGCGGCCTAGCTCCGCAGCCGCCTGCATCTCCCCAGACGGCGGTCCTCGGCTGATTCCAGATGGGACTTTATCACCCTATAATAGTGCCCTGAAAAATCGAATTCGGAGTGGACATTCACCTTGTTTCAAGCGCCCCGTGGCACCTCAGACCACCTTCCCGAAGAACAGAAATACTGGCGGTATATCGAGTCCAAGGCGATGGAAGTTGCCGCCCGGTTTGGCTTTGGCCGCATCGACACTCCGGCCTTTGAAGACTCTAACCTTTTCATCCGCTCGGTCGGCGAAGGAACTGACATCGTCGAGAAGGAGATGTACACCTTCGAGGACCGGGGGGGCGACAGCGTTACCCTGCGGCCCGAGGGTACCGCGCCGGTCTGCCGGGCTTATCTGGAACACGGCATGCACAATCTTCCTCAGCCCGTCCGGATGTATTACTTCTGCCCCGTTTTCCGGTACGAACGCCCCCAAGCGGGACGGTTCCGGCAGCACCACCAGTTCGGGGTTGAGGTGCTTGGCGACGCCGATCCATCAGTAGATGCTGAGGTTATCGAGGTGGCCTGGGATCTGATGACCAGCCTGGGTCTCAAGGAGATCAACCTGCTGATAAACAGCGTTGGCGACCCTGAGTGCCGTCCGGCTTACGTGGCCAAGCTACGGGAATATTATTCCGGCCACAGATCGGTCCTGTGCGCTGACTGCACAGAACGACTGGAACGGAATCCGTTGCGATTGCTGGATTGCAAGGTGGAAACCTGCCGCGCCCTGGGCAATGATGCACCCCGGTCTGCGGACAATCTATGCGAGCCCTGTAGTGAGCACTGGAGCAAACTCCTCAGTTACCTGGACAGCATGCAGTTGCCGTATCAGGTCGACCACCGGATGGTGCGGGGCTTGGACTACTACACCCGTACCGTCTTTGAGGTGCAACCCGTGAACGGCGGCGGACAATCGACCATCTGCGGCGGCGGACGCTACGACGGACTGATCACCGAACTTGGCGGACGGGAAACTCCGGGCATCGGATTCGCCACAGGCTTGGAACGGTTGACTCTGAACCTCAAAAGCGGAGAGGTGCCGGTCCCCGATGAGCCATCACCCCGATATCTGGTGGCCAACGTGGGAGACAACGCCCGCCTCGCCGCCTTAGACCTGTCGGTTCGCCTGCGCCGTGCTGGCGTCGGCGCGATCCTAAGCAGCGGCACACGGGGCCTGCGGGGCCAGATGCGTCAGGCCAACGCCCTGAACATTCCCTACGCCCTGATCTTGGGCGACGACGAGATTGAAAAGGGCGAAGTGGTGGTCAGAGACATGCATTCTTCGATCCAAGAAAGCAAACCGCTGGACGAATTCATCGAAGAGGCCGCCAAGTCCCACGGCAACTCCTCTTAGATCATCAGTCCGGTCTATTGCCCGCTCCTTTGCGTTCAGCCCCTACCTGTTGATCATCCGATTCGCCGGGTATGACATTTGCTCGTTGACCCTCTCGGTAAAACAGTAGAACATACGTACTCATCGTAATTCCGGCGGAGTCACGCAGCAGCCTACCCTGGGCTTGGACAACCGCAGGAAATCGGAGAGGAGGGCGGCGATCATGAGGATCTTTTACCGGGGCTATGTCATTGACGAAGAGATTCGTTCCATCAGCTATTCGGTGCGAGGACGACGTCCTGAGAGGCCGGAGCTAACCGCCAAAAGCACTGCTCGCCAGGCTATGGAGTGGATCGACGGGAACGTCAAGCGGGAGGCGATCATGGGAACGACCCGAACGCTACAACCCGTGGCACACTGAACCAGCACTCCAGTATCTCGCAGATCACCGGGTTGCCACGAGTCCCTTTTGGCGGGAGAATGGGCGGGATCCTCCGGAGGTTAAACTCCGTGGGGATTACCCTCGGGAGGCTGAATCGTAGGGGGCTAATTGATGGTGACCCAGCCACATAATGATGGACTCGCCTCTAGCGGGTCCATTTCCTATTCCAAGGTGATTGACCTGAGCTGGCCGGTCCATCCCTCTATTCCCCAGTGGCCTGGGGACCCAAGTGTGGATTTCGAGATTGTGGCCGACTTCGGGAAAGACGGTTATTTCCTTCGCCGGTTCTCCATGGGAGAACACTCGGGCACCCACCTGAGCGCTCCATCCACCTTCGATGCCGACGCCCCAGGCCACCAGGCATTCTCTCCCCAGGACCTGGTCCGGTCGGCCATAGTCATCGATGTAACGGCACAGGCGGATGCCGACCATGACTATGCTCTAACCATGAACGATGTGCTGGACTGGGAGTCGGACCACGGCCCGGTTCCCGCAGGCTGCGTGGCGTTGCTTCGCACCGACTGGCAAGCCAGATGGAACGACCCAGACAAGTACTTGGGCGGCCGCACATCGAACAATCTCCACTTTCCTGGCTTCGGTCCGGATGCGGCCCAGCTACTGATCGAGGGGCGCAACGTGGCCGGATTCGGCGTCGACACCGCCGGTGTGGAGCCAGGGGCCGACACCGAATTTGCGGTCAGCCAACTGGCTCTGAACCGACGCTGTATCGTGTTGGAGAACCTGACCAACCTTGACCTGCTGCCGCCCACCGGGACATTGCTGGTCATCGGCCTGCTGCGGCTGGATAGCGGCAGCGGCGGCCCGGCAGCGGTCACGGCCTTGGTCCCCTAAGCGTAACGCCTTAGATCTTGGCGATCCCGGCTTTGGCGCAATCTTCATCCTGCTGGCTGGTTCCACCGCCAACGCCGACTGCACCATCGACGAGGCCGTTGCGGATCACAGGAGCACCGCCCATGCTGGGAATGCCGTGCCCGCCCTCTGCGCCAAGGATCCCTTTGACGATGGGTGATTCGGCCCGCTCTTGCAGTTCACCGCTGGTTCGCCCGAAAGCAGCCGAGGCCACAGCCTTGCCCTGAGCGCCGTAGGCCCCACCCCAGATGGCCCCGTCCATGCGGTTAAATGCAACCAGCCTTCCGCCTGCGTCGCATACCGAAACGTTGATCTTGATGTTGAACTCATTGGCTTTTTCGATGGCCCCCGCCACCATCCTGTTGGCTTCCTCTAACGTTATGGACATGATTCCCTCCCATTAATGGTGTAGGCCTATTCTAGTTCAGGCGGTCAGTCGCGCGTATTGAGGCGAACGCCCTAAAAAGTAGGCCCATTCTAGCCCAGGTGTCCCGCCGCGCCAATGGGTATCGCCATGTTGATCAAAACCGGTGGGTCTTAGGCACGGTGTTATACTGCTAGAACACCTGGGAACCTTGGAGAACCACACTACCCATGCTGACCAAACGCATAATCCCGTGCCTGGACGTTGACGGTGGCCGGGTGGTCAAAGGCATTAGCTTCGTCGAACTACGCGACGCTGGAGACCCGGCGGAACTGGCTGCTTTTTACGACCGCGAGGGCGGCGACGAGTTGGTCTTTCTGGACATCACCGCCAGTTCCGATTCCCGGGATACCATGGTGGATGTGGTCCAGCGGGTGTCCGAGCAGGTGTTTATCCCTCTCACTGTCGGCGGCGGCATTCGGACGGTGGAAGATGTACGCCGGATGTTGAAAGCTGGCGCGGATAAGGTCGGCGTGAACACCGCGGCGGTCAATGACCCGAACCTGGTCAAACAGGGCGCCGCAGCCTTCGGCAACCAGTGCATCGTGGTGGCCATCGACGCCAAACGAGTATCCTCCCCCGAGGGCGAACCAACGCCGGAAGCCGCTGACCTCGCCTTGGATGACGGTTCGAGATGGCAGGTTTACACCCACGGAGGCCGAACTCCCACCGGGTTGGACGCGATGAAGTGGGCAGTCAGGGTAGTTGAGTTGGGGGCGGGGGAGATATTGCTGACCAGCATGGACGAAGACGGTCAGTTGTCGGGCTACGACTTGGCTTTGACCCGCGCCATCTCCGAAGCGGTGCCGGTTCCCGTGATCGCCAGCGGCGGGGCTGGGGAGTTGGACCACCTGTACCAGGCTCTGGATCAGGGCAAGGCCGATGCTGTTCTGGCTGCCAGCATCTTCCATTTTGGAACGTTCACGATCGATCAAGCCAAGGAATACTTGAAAGGAAAGGGTATCCCGGTCAGACCCAGCTATTCCGGGCCGGTCTGACAATCCGGTATTCCAACTAATCAATCATCCGAGACGACAAATATGGATCGGTCTAGGCCCTTTGATAGTGAGTGCTATATTTGTCGTTTCTTGTGTTAACCCCAAAATTTATGACGCTGAGAAGGTTCCCATGGCCGCTGTCTTTGCAGGATGGTATGGTCATGATTCGCTGAGTGGCGAATGTGTTGGTGGACTGGGTTCGACACATTGGAACGATGGCCCAAATACCGGGGGTGTACGATACGTTCCAGAGAAAGGGTACTACGGTTCCAGCGACCCCGAGGTAGTCTCTTGGCAGTTAGACCAAATGGAGAAGGCAGGTATTAGCGTTCTTCTGTATTCATGGTGGGGATGGGGAGATGGAGACTTAGATGGTGTTGTTGAAGGGCATCCTGATCAGTTCATCAACAGGTCTCTGACAGAGATGCTAAATCAGATTCGAGACTCTGGTAGAGAAATGAAGGTTGCTCTGATAGTTGAGCCGTTCACCGTTACGCAAGCTGGCCTCTCCGGTGAATTAACTTCGCGTGAAAGTCGAATGGTCCTCGGTTATGTTTGGGAGAACTACTACGCGAAATACCAGGGTCAGATGTTTGAGTGGCAGGGTAAGCCTCTTGTTGTTTCGTTCGATCCGATGTCGTTGAAGAATGACGGACGATACACACTAATGAAGTGGACTGGTCGAGCCTTTGATGAGGTTGTGAAGAAAGATTGGGATTGGTCGTTTGCACCGCCTCAGAGCCTTAGTATCTCGAAAGACGGGGTAGTGTTTTTCTATCCACGTTTTGATGAGTTTTATCTTGTGGAAGACGGGGCAACGTACATCACTGGGGAGCCACGTAGAATAGACCCATATCTGAACGAAGGCTTCTATGATAGACAGTGGGAAGACCTCTTACGCCTTTGTAGAAATGTGACCATGATCGTTCTTTATAGCTGGAACATCTACGGTGAACAGGCGCACATTGAACCCAGCAATGGCGGATCTGCGCCTGTGGGAGTTGAATTCCTTGATAAGACACGGACATATTACGATGAGTTTAAGGGGTGTTTATCAAATGCCCTTTGAAAAAGGTAGCTGTTGATGCCTCGAATCACGACTGTAATATTTGACATGTACGAAACGCTGGTTCAGAACCCGTTCGAGACGGGCAAGGTTAGCTTTGCGAAAACGATCGAAGAGCAGGGTCTAAACGCCACTGTGGATGATCTATGGGCTGGCTGCCTGCCTGCTGAAGAAGAGTTCCGTAACACCCGCGTTGACCCGGACCGGCCATTTCAGAGCTATTTCAGCGCCTGGAAGGGCGGTTTTGAACAGTCGTTCGCCAAACTTAAAGTAGACGGCGACGCCCAAGCCGCAACGGAACAGTTCTTCCGTCACCTGTCCAAACGCAGCCCGTTTCCGGAGACCGACGAGGCATTAGCCGAGGTTCAGAAGCGGTGCCGGATCGCCTTGCTGTCCAACGCCGACGATGGTTTCCTACTGCCCAACTTGGAACTTCTCGAAGTCGGATTCGAGACAGTGCTTTCCTCGGAACAAGCTCAGATGTACAAGCCCAGGCCAGAGCTGTTCCAAGTGATGCTCGGACGATTGGGGGTGTCTCCCCAAGAAACGGCCTACGTGGGAGACCGGCAGCTTGAAGATGTCCTAGGCCCTTCCCAAGCGGGGATGCACCCGATCTGGATCAACCGGGAAAACCGGCCTTTGGATCCCGCACTGCCCACTCCGGCCCACCAGATCTCCAGCCTTTTGGAGCTGCCCAAACTCCTGGCAAAAGATCTAGCGAACTAAGACCGGGCCTCAAAAAAGATTAAAGGCGAGTTATGAAAGTTAAACTCAACGAGCAGGGCCTACTGCCCGCCATCGCTCAGGACGCCAACACCGGAGAGGTGTTGATGATGGGCTACATGAACCCCGGCTCATTGAAGCGCACCGTGGAGGGAATCCAGGTCTGGTTCTACAGCCGTAGCCGGGAAGACTTATGGCACAAAGGTGAGGTCTCGGGGAACTATCTAAACCTCAAAGAAGCTTGGCTAGATTGCGACGCCGACACGATCTTGTTGAAGGTCGACCCCGACGGCCCGGCCTGCCACACAGGGGAGGTCTCCTGCTTCTTCAACAAGCTTGAGGGGCTGCCTGACGAATATGAGCAGACCGACTCGGGGCCAAGCGTCCTGGGAGAACTGTTCGCCCTGATCAAAGACCGCCAGCAGGAGATGCCGGAGGGCAGCTACACCACCTGCATGTTCAACGAAGGCGTGCCCCGCATCGCCCAAAAAGTGGTCGAAGAAGCCGCTGAGACCGCCATCGCCGCCGCCATCGGAGACACGGAGAACCTGCCCGGCGAAGTGGCCGACCTTTTGTACCACACCCTAGTCCTCCTAGCCGCCACTGGCGTTCAACCCGAAGCCGTCTACGAGAAACTACGGGAGCGGAGGAAGTAGGTCAAAACCCGGCTGGCAGCGTGTCTCCGGCGTTAAATACTTGCCATTCAGTGCCCTGATATACGGTCACCCGGCCGTGGCCAACCACCCGCCAGTTGTCAGGGGTTCCCAGGCAGCCGGTGCGGGCGTCGATCCCCAGGTACGTCAGTCCGCTGGGCGCTGACTGTTGCAGTTCTTTGGCGGTTTCGGCTTGGTCACGCCGCTCGTGATGGGGCAGGACTGCCACATCAGAAACCAAACCTAACGCTTCGACCCATCCCCCTGCGCTGGGACGCCGCATCATCGACCCCATGACCATCGCGCCGGCGCTCGAACCCGCCAGGATCAAGCCTTCTTCCAGTGACGCCAACAGAGCCGCCAGGAACTTCGATCCTTTGACGGCCTCTAGCAGATGGTCCGGGCTACCGCCGGTGAAATATATAACATCGGCTAGATTTGCGGGACCGAAGAATCCCGGGTCCTCGGCTTGGCTCCGCTCCAGCACCATCAGTTGGCTGGAGTCTCCGCCCAGGGCGCCGAAATGGGTTGCTCCGTCATTGGCCGCCTTGCCCGGCCCGGTGACCGCGGCAGTCGGAACCACCATCACACTAACGCGGTCCGTCGCCGGGTCTTTGCCCGAAGCGCGCATGATCTCACGATCCATGTCTTCGCATCCAGGCCGAAACTCATCCCCGCCGACCAGGGCTATCTGTCCAGACATATCTCCCCCACTACTGTAGTGCCCCGGCTTAAACCAGGTGTTGCACGAAGATTGCCGCCAGGCCCAGGAATAAGATGAAGCCTATAACGTCTGTAAAGGTGGTGACGAACACTGCCGAAGAGACCGCCGGGTCCATGCGGAGTTGGCGCAAGAGCAGCGGCACACCGGCCCCGAACATCCCAGCCACAAGCATGTTTCCCATCATGGCCAGGCCCAATATCAAGCCCAACGTGAGGTTGCCTTTCCAGAGGTAGGCAACCAATCCCACGACCACTCCCAGGGCTATTCCGTGGACCAACCCCAGGGCCAATTCTCTGACCAGAAGCCGCAACCCCAACTGGCGAGGCACCTCACCCAAGGCCATACTGCGCACGACCAAGGTTACTGTCTGGGTGCCTCCGATGCCACCTTGGCTGGCGACCACCGGCAGGAACACTGCCAGAGCAATCACTCTTTCGATGGTGGATTCGAATAGACTGACCATCGCTGCGGCCAGGAAGGCCGTAGCCAGATTGATCATAAGCCAGGGAAGCCTGCTGCGAAGGGAATTACTAAGTGGACCGGAGATACGCTCTCCACCCACGCTGGCCATACGGAACATGTCTTCCGTAGCCTCTTCTTCCGCCACGTCCACCAAGTCCTCGGCGAGTATCACTCCGGTGAGCAGGCCTTCTCTGTCCACCACCGGCAAGAGGCTCAGGTTATAACGCTGCATCACCCGGGCACACTCTTCCTGGTCCGTCTCGGCTGTGACCGAAGTGAATTCCCGGTCCATGATATCCCCGATGAGCACGTTGGACCTGGCCAGCACCAGCCGTATCAGGCTCAATGAACCGACCAGGCGCTGTTCATCGTCCACCACCAGAACCGAGTTGATCGTCTCGGCGTCGTCTCCCAATAAACGGAGTTGGTCCAGCGCGTTGGGAATGGTGGTGGATTCGGTCATCACCGGGTACTCCGAAGTCGAGCTCTTGTCAAAACCTGTGGAAATTCCCTTCCAGGCTATTGGCAGATCAGTCCGCGGCAGCCG
>JAQBXL010000073.1 GCA_027624135.1 Chloroflexota bacterium | reverse complement strand
GGTCTTTTCTTGCAAGCAATATTTATACGAGTTTTAGCTTTTTACCAAACTCCGGGATGACTCATGTCTCGGTTAATTATTAAACGATTCCTACCCCTCCAGATGCACCGTGGCTGTCACCCTTGGCACGTCGCCCACTACCCGCGTCGTGTGGCCGGCTCCGGTTAGGTCTTCGGCCAGGTTGACATCGCCGGCGCCCAGGCGGTAGACGGTGCCGTCCTTCAGGCCGATCTCCGCCTCGCCCGAAAGTGTAATTATGTACTGGCGGCGCGGCGCGATGTGCCAATCGCTGAAGAAGCCGGGCTGTTGCGCCCGAAACAAGATTCCCTTGGCCCCGTGAAGGGTGTTCCAAGCGGGATGTTCCGTCGGATCAATCTCCTCGATGTGAGAATTGCCGTCGTCGCCGGTATAAAGTCTGATCGAACCCATGATTCTGCCTCCATTTCTGTTTATTCTTATTTTATGTCCGCTTAAATCGTTGGTGCGGCGTCTACTCTAGCAAAAAATCCTTGATCGCCGCATAGGTCTCGTCGGGCATCTCCTCGGCCAGGTAATGGCCGCAGGTCAGCGATTGCCCCCGCACGTTGGTCGCGTAGTCACCCCAGATCTTCAGCACGTCCTGGGTGCGCCCAACAAAGCCCGTCGAACTCCACATGGCCAACATTGGGCAGTTCACCTTCTCGTCGAAGTCCGCCTCATCGTGGACCAGGTCGATGCTGGCCCCGGCGCGGTAGTCCTCGCAGACGGCATGGATGGTGCCGGGGTTGTTGAAGCAGCGCAGATAGTCGGCCAACGCCTCGGGCGTGAACACCTTGTCCGAGTCCTTGACCCGCGCGAACCCACGGCCCGCGTAGAACTCGGGGTTGGCCCCAATCACCTTCTCCGGGAAGTCGAAGGGCTGGATCAAGAAGAACCAGTGGTAAGTGTTGGTTGCGAACTCCTTGTCCACGATCTGGAACATCTTGTGGGTGGGGATGATGTCCAACGTGGCCAGCTTCAGCACGCTTTGCGGGTGGTCTTTGGTCAGCCGGTGCGACACCCGGCCGCCCCGGTCGTGGCCGACCAGGAAGAAGGTGTCGAAGCCAAGCTGTTTCATCACGTCCACCTGGTCCTGGGCCATGGTGCGCTTGGAATAGTTCATGTGCTCCGGGTCGCCCTCCACCTTGGCGCTGTCGCCGTAGCCGCGCAGGTCGGGGCAGACCACGGTGAAGTCCTCGGCCAGACGCGGGGCGATCTTGTTCCACATGGCGTGGGTCTGGGGGTAGCCGTGGAGCATCAGCAACGGAGGCCCGCTGCCGCCTTTGACCAGGTTGATGGTGGTGCCGTTGGCCTCTACCTGCTGCTGCTCAAATCCTTGAAACATAGTTTCTTCTCTTTTTGATATATTTTCTTTTGGTTTGACTGATCAACCTGAGGGGGTTAAGGCACGCTCCAGCACCCGTCGCAGTGCCGCGGTGAAGGCGTCGATCTCTGCCTCGCCAATCTCAGTGGAGACCGCGCCCACCAGATTCGAGGCCATCAGGATACCCTCGTTAAGCAAGCCCAGGAACACCTGGTGCCGGAAGGCCGCGTCTTCCGCCGCGATGTCCCGGTATCCCACCAGTTCATCCGAAGTGAAATGGATGCCGAACAGAGAGCCGAGGCCGGTCACCTGGACCGGCGTCTCCAGCTCCGCTCCCACCTTGAGGATGCTGGCCCGCAGATACTCGGTCATCTCGGCCAGCTTCCGATAGACTTCCGGAGTAAGCTGGTCCAGAGTCGCCGCTCCGGCCATCATCGTCACCGGATTAGCGTTGAACGTACCAGCGTGGGCTACCCTGGGTCCGCCGGGGGCCGATGGATCATAGAGGTCCATGATGTCCTTGCGGCCGCCGAATGCCCCGATGGAGAACCCTCCGCCGATGATCTTGCCCAGTGATGTCAGGTCGGGGGTGATTCCGTAGTATTCCTGGGCGCCGCCCATCGAGGCCCGGTAGCTGATGACCTCATCGAAGATCAAGATGACTCCGTTGTCCGCCGTGAACTCCCGCAGCATGGCCAAGAATTCAGTGGTCGCGGGGAGCATCCCGACAGAACCCAGCATCGGTTCGATGATCACCGCCGCCAGTTCGTTCTTGTTCTCTTCCAGTATCTGACGGGATACCTTTGTCTCGTTGAAGGGCAGCACAACCACCTGTTCCAGCATGCCCTCGCCCAGGCCCTCGGTCGCGGCCAACGCTTCGGGACGATTTCTGTCCCCTGCCTTGGCCGGGTTCACCCGCACGCTGATGCTCACCTGGTCGTGACTGCCGTGGTAGCCGCCCTCGACTTTGGCAATCTTGCTCTTGCCGGTGACGGCCCTTGCCGCCCGGATGGTATTCAAAGTCGCCTCAGTCCCAGAGTTGGTGAACCGCACCAGGTCAAAGCTGGGGATTCGCTCGCACAGTAGCTTGGCCAGGCGGGTTTGGAGGGGGTTGGGGGCGTTGTACACCACGCCCTTCTCCAACTGGATCTGCACGGCGTCCATCACCGGCTTGGGCGAATGCCCCAAGATCAGGGTGGTCATGGTGCCGATGAAATCGAGGCGGTCAACACCATCGGAATCGACAACATGGCAGCCCGAGGCGTGGTCCACGAAGATGGGGTACGGCGCCCAGAAGATCGAGTTCCGGCTGTCGCCGCCGGGCAGGTAGTTCTTGGCCTCTTCCCACAATGCCTTCGACTTAGTAGTCGACTGGAGGTACCGCTCTAGTTCGCTGCTGGTCTCGGCCATCCGTGCCTCCTGTTTGTGGGTCATTAAAGACGCGTCTAGAAGATTATGAACCTTCTTATAAGGCAAGTCCCTTCCCCATCGCAAGGGCTTTGTCTTAAACCTGTCATTCTGAGGAGCGCCAGAGGCCGACGAAGAATCTCGTTTCCACTGACATTTGGCAGCCCAGTCACAAAGAGACCCCTCGCTTCTCCTTCGGCGGAAGGACGGGGTGACAGAGGGGCGTCCTCTTAATCAGCCGTCGAAGCCCCAACTGCTGCTGCCGGTTCAGGATTCGGGAAGTAGAGCCTTCTCAACGAACCACTGCCCAGGCTAACGGCAACTACGGCGACAAAGATCAGTCCGCCAACAACCAGAACCGCCGACGCGCTGAATACGTCGGCGAAAGCTGCGTTGGCCATGTTGGTCACGGCCATGCTGCCGCCAACGTGGACGGAGTATACCCCTGCCACGCGGCCCCGGACATGGTCTTCAGTGAGCGATTGGATGATGGTGTGGCTGATGGTCATGAATCCGGCTTGGTTGACACCCATCACCACCGTGGCGGCGACGGACAACGTGGGGCTGTCTGAAAAAGCCAGCAACACCGGCCCCAAACCGCTGGAAAAGGCGAATATCAAGAACAGCTTTCCCATGACCGATTCGCTCCTCACTCCAGCTAGGAAGACTGAGGCAAACAATGCACCGCCTCCGACGCCTGCAAGCAGATAGCTGGCCCCCACATTTCCGGCAGCCAGTTTGTCTTTGGAGATCGCGGGAAGTATGGACTCATAAGACATGGTCAGGGCGCAGTGGGCCAAGACCAGCAGGACCATGGACATGATGATGGGCCGCTTGTATACGTAGGCAAAGCCTTCGAACAAATTGGCTAAGAAGCTCTGGCTCTTGTTGATCACGCCGGAAGAACGGGTCGCCACCCGCGAGACCTGAAGGAACCCCAGGAAGTAGAACGAGCTGCAGAGCCAAAAGGCGGATTCGATACTAACGAAGCCCAACAGAGGAACGATCGCCAAAGCCCCGACCATCCTAGCCCCCTGTTGGGTGGCCTGGTTCAAGGCTATGCCGTTCATGAGATGTTCTTTGGGCACTAAATTGGGTATCAGGGCCGTGGCCGTGGTCATCTGAGCAGCCCGCAAGGTGCCGTTGGCCAAAGCTAAGAACGTGAGAGTCCAAGGCCCAACGAGCCCGTTCGCAGCCAGCACGCCCAACAGAATGTTGTTGGCCATGTTCAGGGCGAAGATCCAACGCAACAGATTCTGCCGGTCGAAACGGTCTGCCAGGAAGCCCGCGATCGGAGTCGAGAATATTCTGGGCACCATCGCCGCGAAGGTGACTATGCCGACCCAAAGCGAGCCGTCGGTAAGCTCAAACGCCAGCAGACCTCGGGCGATGATCAGTGCCCAAGCGGCAGAGGCGGAGAATGTGGTCGCGATCCAAAGGTTTCGGTAGTCCTGGTATTGCAGGGCCAGGAGAAACCGGTCGCGTGTCGTCGCTAGCAGGGTTCTCATGCGAATCCTTGATGCTAATAAGCCTGGATGATTATATCAGCAGACACAGACACGGTCAGCAGTCTGATTGGTCGATTCAGCCTTGACTGTCCCAAAGGGGCTAACTACAATCGCCAAAGCCGCTCCCGCAAGGCCAAATCAAGGTTAGCCCAAGGTCAACGCCAGGCCTCCTGAGGAACAGTATGCCCTTCGAAGCTCCCGCCGATGGCGTCCTTCTGCCCCCCTACCGTGTTTTGGACCTGACCGGCCCTGAAGGCGTGTTCTGCGGCAAATTGCTGGCCGACTACGGCGCCGACGTGATCAAGGTGGAACCCACGACCGGAGACCCTTCCCGGCAAAGGCCGCCGTTCGCGAATGACCAACCAGGACCCGAACTCAGCGCCTACTTCCTGTTCTACAACACCAATAAACGCTCGGTTACCCTGGATCTGGACAGTCCCGAGGGCCAAGGCCTATTCAAGAAATTGGCTGCGTCCGCTGATGTGGTGATAGAGAGTTTCCCGGTGGGTCACATGAAGACTCTGGGCCTCGATTACGACACTCTGAGGGAGAACAACCCAGGGCTGGTGATGGCTTCAATAACACCCTTCGGTCAGACCGGGCCCTGGAAAGATTACAAGTCGACTGACCTGATCTCCGTGGCCGCCAGCGGCTTCATGCAGATCACCGGCGACCCCGACGGCCCCCCGCTCCGCCAGGGCAATGAGCAGTCGCACTTCCCCGGCGCGCAGCACGCCGCCACCGCGATCTTGGGCGCCTTGTTCTACCGCGACATGCAGGGCGGAACCGGGCAGTACATCGACGTTTCCATGCAAGAAGCGATGATCACCTATTACACCGACGCCCACCCAGCCCTGGCCTGGATGCAGCGCGGCGAGAACGTGACCAGGGTGGGCACCAACTCGACCTTGGTGATTCCCCTGGGAGCTTACCCGAGTAAAGATGGCTGGATATCCGCGGGCATCATTACTCCCCGCGAATGGGAAAACCTTTCTCAATGGATGTACGAGGTCACCGGCAACGAAGAGATATTGAACGACGACTACAAGGGCGGCAACCAGGACCGCGCGCCCCACAACGACATCATCACCGCGTTGGTCATCGACTTCACCACCCGTTTCACCTCGGAAGATCTCTTCCACCAGGGACAGGAGCGGAACTTGGTCTTCATTCCGGTCAACACTGTTGCCGACCTTCTGGAGGACCCCCAACTTGAAGCCAGCAACTTCTGGTTCGAACTGGACCACTCTGAGGCCGGCACGCTGAAATATCCTCTGGGCGTGTTCGACAGCGAAGAGGTTTCGCCCGCGACCAAACCTGCGCCTCACTTGGGTCAAGACAATGACGCAGTCTACGGCGGAGACCTGGGCCTCAGCGAGACCGAACTGGCGTCCCTCCGCTCACATGGAGTGATCTAGATGACCAGCCAATCGACTCCTAACGACCCTACTCAAAACCCCCGAAAACCCCTCGAAGGCATCCGCATCTTGGAGCTAGGTCCATACGTGGCGCTGCCACTAACCGGCCGAATACTGGCCTCTCTTGGTGCAGAAGTCATCAAGGTCGAGACCAACAAAGTGCTGGACGAGATGGCCTTTATCCCTGCCTGGTCCCGGGGCGGCGGTCAACCCGAATTTCAACGGGCCAAGAAGCGGATCACCATCGACGTCCGCACCCCGGACGGGCTAGAAGTGTTCAAGGAGTTGGTCAAGGTCAGTGACGTGTTCATGACCAACTTCCGGCGCAACATCCTGGACCGCTGGGGCATCGACTTTCCCGAACTCCGGAGGCTGCGTCCAGACATCATCCTGATGTGGCAAACCGGCCTGGGCGGCATCGGCCCGTATTACACCTATAAGTCCTACGGCATATTGGTGCAGCATATGGGCGGCGTCTCCCTGATGTCCGGCGAAGATGGGGAGCCACCGGCCACCATCAACACGTCGTATTCTGACTACCACACCGGTGTGTTTCAACCGGTGGCCATCATGGGCGCGCTGTTGCGGCGCAAGCTGACCGGCCAGCCCGCCACCATGGAGTCATCCATCTTCAAGTCGGGCGCGTTGACTGCTGGGCCAGCCATACTCGACTACCAGTCCACCGGACGGATGCCCCAGCGCATCGGCAACCGGGACCCATTCGCCGCGCCCCACGGGGTTTACCGCTGCCTCGGCGACGACCGTTGGTGCGCCATCGCGGTTCAGACCGACGAGCATTGGGCCGCCTTTTGCCGGGCCATCGGAAGTCCCGACTGGTGCGCCGAAGATGCTTTCTCGTCTTTGGAATCCCGGCTGAGTAACCAAGGCCGGCTGGACGATCTAGTCAGCGAGTGGACGGCCACCCGCACTGCTGAAGATGCCATGACGCGCTTGCAAGAAGCCGGTGTTCCCGCCAGCTTGGTTTCTCAAGGCAAGGACCTCTACGAAAGCGCCCATCTGAAGGCGCGGGGGTTCTACCAGCCAACGCCCTTCTATCTGGCCGACCGCGCGAAGCCCGCCTACGAATGGGAGGCCGGGGACGCCATCGCCTCGGTCAGTCCGCCCAGGATGTCCGAGACCCCCATGGAGTTCGGGCACTACAGTAATATCGGCGAAGACAACGATTACGTCTTCAAAGAACTATTAGGCATGTCTCAAGCCGAAGTAGACCGATTCACCGAGAACCAATCCCTGTACTAACCGATCGCTTACCGCTGAAAACCAACAGCAATCGACGCGAGGAATCATGCACGACTACAGCAGCTACGAAAACATACTCTTCGACATCAAAGACGGCATCGCTCTTTTGACCATCAACCGTCCGGAGAGCTACAACGCCACCGACTTCAAGTTGCACAACGAACTCAGCCGTATCTGGCTGGACCTGGGCAAGGACGACGATGTCCGGGTGATCGTCATCACCGGCGCCGGCACAGCATTCTCCGCCGGCGGAGACTTCGACCTGATCCAGAAATCCATCGGAGACGCCAAGGTAATCTCCCAGAACCTGACCGAGGCCCGGGACATCGTCCACAACATGATCAACCTGGACAAGCCTGTGATCTCAGCCATCAATGGAGTGGCGGTTGGCGCAGGCTTGGCCGTGGCCCTGCTGGCCGACATCTCCATAGCCTCGGAGAAGGCCCGGTTCACCGACGGTCACGTGCGCTTGGGAGTAGCCGCCGGGGACCACGCGGCGTTGATCTGGCCCATGCTCATCGGCATGGCCAAGGCCAAGTACTACCTGCTCACTTGTGAGTTCATGGACGGCAAAGAGGCCGAACGCCTGGGCTTGGTTAGCCTGGTCGTGCCCCATGAAGAACTGATGGATAAGGCCATGGATGTGGCCCGCCGGCTGGCTTCGGGCTCCCAGCAGGCGCTCCATTTCACCAAACGTTCGTTGAACCAGTGGCTGCGTCAGGCCGAGCACACCGCTTTCGACTACTCCCTGGCCCTCGAGATGTTCGGGTTCTTCGGAGAGGACGTCCAGGAGGGCCTGGACTCAGTCAGAGAGCGGCGAGACCCTAAATTTCCATCAGCCCAATAGCACTAACCAGAGGGACAAATGAATCATAGAAAGTTCGGAAACACCGGCTTCGAAGTGTCGGAGATCGGTTTCGCCTGCGGAGACGTCGGCGGGCTCATGGTCCAGGGGGAGCATGCAGACCAGGTGCGGGCCGTGGCCAGGGCCATGGAACTGGGCATCAACTACTTCGACACCGCCTCCCGCTACGGCGCAGGCCAGTCCGAGACAAACCTGGGCCGGGTGTTGCACGAACTTTCCGCCGATGCCCATTCGCCGAATATATATGTGGGCACCAAGTACAGCCTGGGCGAGGCCGACCCCTCAGACCTCAAGGCCGGTGTAATCGCATCTGTCGAAGCAAGTCTGAAACGGCTCGACCGGGAGCAGGTAGACCTGATTCAACTCCACGACCGCATCAGCTCCCAGACCGACCTCAAGGTCAGGGCGATCACCGTCTCCGATGTGCTGGGTGAGGTCCGCGAGGCGCTCGAAGTGCTCAAGACCCAGGGCAAGGTGCGCTTCTACGGCATGACTGGAGTGGGCGAACCAAGCGGTATAAAAGAAGTCGTCGCTTCGGGCCTGGTGAGCACCGTGCAGACGGTTTACAACCTGATCAACGCCAGCGCCGGCGCACCTGCCCCCGCCGGGTTTGACATGCCCGACTACGACGGTCTAATCGACCTGGCAGCGGAAAAACAGGTCGGCGTGATAGTCATCCGAGTACTCGCGGCCGGAGCACTCACAGGTACCTCAAACCGGCATCCTGTCGCCGCCCCGACCGTGGCTCCAATCGGCTCTGGCAGAGACTTCCAAGAGGACGAAACCAGAGCCCGTGAGTTCGCCTTCTTGGTCGATGAAGGATTCGCCGACGACATGCCGGAGGCTGCGATTCGATTCGCCCTGAGCAACGAGGGGGTCTCCACGGTCTTGGTTGGATATTCCGACCTGAACCACCTGGAGCGGTCGGTGCAGTATGCAAGCAAAGGCCCGTTGCCTGCCGAGGCGCTGGCCCGGCTGCCGCAAGCCTGGTCGAAGTTTGTGAGGTAACTGGGAACCAGCCGGTTGATGGAGTTGTAGGCGGGCTATGGCCGGATCAGCAGCACCGCCAACACCACGATCGTCACCACCACCAGCAGGTTAACCCTGGCGGTCAGCAGCACGATCCGGCGGGCCAGGTTCTGAGGCAGAGGTTGTCCGGCGGCGCGGGCCTGGTCCAGGCGTTCCATCATCATCGGCCCCAACCAGAAGTCGTGGAGCAGGCTTAGTCCCACCACGAACACGAACAAACCGCTCTTCACCTGCAAGATGTGCATGAACCGGCTGTCGTTGGTGAAGAACACTCCGGGCCGAATCCCCCAGTGCTCCCAGGCCAGATAGGCCCCGGTCACCGCTAGGACGATCATCGATCCCCAGGCCACCGGCAGGAACCGGTTTGCCGCATCCCGCAGCACCGCCATGCCCGGTCCCGGTTGTCCCGACTCCATGCCTCGCCGGGCCAGGGGCAGCACGACCATCACCAAGAACAGCATCCCGCCCAGCCAGGTGATTGCAGAGATCACATGAATTACGACAGCAGCTTGATACATGTTTACTGAGCCACGTAGCCGCCGTCTACCGGCATGTTATGTCCGGTAACGAAGGACGCCGCGTCCGAGGATAGCCACACGACAGCCTCGGCGATCTCTGACGGTTCGCCCAGGCGGCCCACCGGGTGCCTGGAGGATACTTGTTCTTCGAATCCTTCCCGCACGGCGAAGAGCGACTGGACCATGGGGGTCTGGATGTAACCGGGACAAACGGCATTCACACGTATACCGGACTTGGCGTATTCCATCGCCGTGGCCTTGGTTATCCCGGCCACGCCATGTTTGGCAGCGACGTAGGCCACGGTCCCCGACAGGCCGACCAACCCGGCGATCGAGGCGGTGTTGACGATGGCTCCGCCGCCCTGTTTCAACATCTGGGGAATCTCAGCCTTCATGCAGAGCCAGACACCCTTCAGGTTGATGTCGATCACCCGGTCCCAGTCTTCTTCCAAGTAGTCGGCGGTCAGATGCCGATCTCTACCTCCGGAGATGCCGGCGTTGTTGAAGGCGCAGTCCAGACTGCCGAAGGCCTCAACGGCCTGGGCCACCATGGCCAGGGTGTCTTCTGCCTTGGACACATCCGCATGGACCAAGATGGCGTCGCCTCCGGCTTCTTTGATCCGCAGGACCGTTTCTTCGCCGCCTTCGACGTTCACATCGGCCACCACCACCCTGGCGCCTTCCCTGGCGTAGGCCAAGGATGCCGACCGACCGATGCCTGACCCGCCGCCCGTCACCAGAGCTGTCTTGCCGTCTAAAGTTCCGGCCATGTCGTCTCTCCTCGTTCCGTCAATATGTTGACGGAATTATACCCATGCTCAATGTTTTAGCAATCGGCCGGCAAACTTTCCCAGCCACAGCCCAACGTGTAAAATAGCCGCACACTCTGTCAAAATGCAAATGATTCGAAGGCTCATAGGGGTTTTATGAAAGACGTTGCTCCCAACATGACGGACTACAAGACGGCCTACGAGAACGACCGCTTGGAAGTTCCCGAGTATTTCAATTTTGGGTTCGACGTGGTGGACAGATGGGCCGATGACCGGACCAAGCTGGCCCTGATCTCGGTGGACCCCAGCGGAGAGAACGTCCAGCACCATACCTTCTGGGACCTGAAAGTGCTGTCCAACAAATACGCCAACGCGCTTCGAGACCGGGGCATCAAGAAAGGCGACCGAGTGTTCATCATGCTGCCTCGCATCCCCGAGTGGTACGTGGTGATGCTGGCCCTGATGAAGCTGGGCGCACTACCCATGCCCGGCACCACCCTGCTCACACCCAAGGACATCGAGTACCGGATCAACACCGCTGAGGCCGTGATGGCCATCACCGATGAAGATAACGCTGCCAAGGTTGACGAAGCAGCCGGAGGCTGTCCAACCCTCAATCACATGGTAATCGTAGGCGGCGAGAAGCGAGGCTGGGTTTCATATGCCCAAGAGATGGCTGATGCCTCGCCGGTCTTGGAGAACGTCGAACGCACCCGCAGCGACGATTCTCTGTTGATCTACTTCACCTCCGGAACGGTAGGCTACCCCAAGATGGTGCTTCACACTCAGGCTTCCTGCGCCATCGGTCACATCATCAGTGCGAAATATTGGCACGACTTGAAAGACACCGATCTGATGTGGACCCTATCCGACACGGGGTGGGCCAAGGCTGCCTACGGCAAGTTGTTCGGGCAGTGGACCCTGGGAGCGGCGGTGATGCAGCACGACGCCCAGGGCCGCTTCGACGCGAGGTTGACCCTTGGCTTGCTGGAGAAGCACGGAGTGACCTCGTTCTGCGCCCCACCCACCGCCTACCGCATGCTGGTGCTGGAGGACTTGAGCAAGTATCACCTGGACAACCTGCGCCACTGCACCGGCGCGGGAGAGCCCCTGAACCCTGAGGTCATGAAGCAGTGGGAAGACGGCACCGGCCTGGTGATCTACGACGGCTACGGCCAGACCGAGACTGTGATATTGGTAGCTAACTTCCGCTGCAACGAGGTACGTCCCGGATCCATGGGCCTGCCCGCTCCGGGCTTCACCATCGGAGTGGTGGACGAGCAGGGCAACGAGGTGCCCACCGGGGAAGAGGGCCAGATCGCAGTGAAGATCAAACCAGAGCGTCCCGTGGGGCTGTTTCAGGAATACTGGCGGGACAGTGAAGCGATGGAGCGGTCGTTCCTGGGCGACTGGTATCTGACCGGCGACAAGGCCTACAAAGACGAGGACGGCTATTTCTGGTTCGTTGGCCGCGCCGATGACGTAATCATCTCGGCTGGGTACCGGATCGGCCCCTTCGAAGTGGAGAGCGCTCTGATCGAGCATCCCGCCGTGGCTGAGTCGGCCGTAGTAGCCAGCCCTGACCCAGTGCGGGGCGACATCGTGAAAGCCTTCGTGATTCTCGCCCCTGATTACGTGGCGTCCGACGAGTTGGTAATCAGCCTGCAAGACCATGTCCGAAGCGCCACCGCACCGTACAAGTACCCCCGGTCAATTGAATTCGTCACCGAGTTGCCCAAAACCGTCAGCGGCAAGATACGCCGGGTGGAGCTAAGGCAACGCGAGTTAGATCGGGCTGGCGGATAATGCCAAGTTTCAGCGAGCAACTCAGGACCGAGGCAGAGCCGATCTGGCGGCGTATCTTCGACCATCCGTTCTTGAAGGAGATCATGGACGGCACTTTGCCGGAGGAAACTTTCCGCTACTACCTGGCCCAGGACTATCTGTATCTGGAGGGGTTCGGCCGCACTGTAGCTATGGCCTTGGCCAAAGCGCCCGACTCCCAAACCCTGCAAGACCTGGCCCATCGGGTCATGACACCGGTAGAGCGGCCCCTGCACCATAAACTTCTGGCGGAGGCTGGCCTGACCCTTGATGACGCCCAGAACGCCGTGAGATCGCCGGCCAACACCGCCTACATCGACCACATGCTGCAAACGGCGTCGCTGCACGGCCTTGGCCCCACCGCCGCGGCCCTGCTGCCCTGCCCTTGGACCTACCACCTGCTGAAGGACGAGGTGGGGCAATCGGAGCACCCGCTCTATGGACAGTGGACGCGCTTCTACGTCGAGGGGTTCTTGGAGGGCAGCGTGGAGGCCTGGCGAGGGTTCGTAGACCAGATGGCCGCAGACGCCAGCCCCGCTGAATTGGAGGCGATGCGCCACGCTTTCTTGACCAGCAGCCGCTACGAGTTCATGTTCTGGGAAGCCGCTTACAACCGGCAACAGTGGCCGGTGTGACTATCTAATTTGATTAACACGCCTATGGCGATGCTGATATAGGAACATATACAAAAGGCCGAATAGGGCCCAAAAGGGAGACCAATGACAACCCAAAGGTACTCTATCTACAGGCCCATCCACAAGGCAATGCGCCACATCCTATTTTCCACGTCTCAACAGGTGGGACTGACCGACTTTGGCGACGACGCCGACGTCACTGAAGCCCTGGAAGCGGTGGACCGGATGATCTCACTGCTCCATGAGCACCGTGAGAATGAGGACAGATTCGTTCACCCACCCGCAGAGCGCAAGATTCCTGGCATCACCGCCAAGTTCGAAGAGGACCACGTACAAGACATCGCCTTGTCGAATGAAGTGCAGGGCATCACTAGCGAGATTCGAAAAGCCGGTGGGGCCGATCGAATGGCCTTGGGAATCAAACTTCACGAACGGCTGAACGACTATATCGGAATCTACCTGGGACACCTTTACCGGGAAGAGACGACGATGCAACAAGCTCTTTGGGAAAACTTCACCGACGAGGAGCTTATTGCCATCGAGATGGAGATCGTCGCCAACGTGCCGCCGCCGGTGATGGCAGATTTGCTCAAGGTGTTTTGTTCCACCTACAGCGCCGATGAGATTGCTCCCATCTTGGGGAACATCAAAGCCAACGCTCCACCCGAGTTCGCCCAGTTCGCCCTGCAGACGGCGGAACAGAACCTGCCTCCCCGTTCCTGGGAAAAGGTCAAGACCAGACTCGGCTAACTCACGCCCTCTCAGCTTGACGGGTAATCGGATACCAAACAGCGGCGGGCCATTAGTTGGGCCCGCCGCTGCTTTTTACGCTGATGAAGTGGAAGAGCCATTCTGCCGCTTGGTCTTAGGGCGCAACGGGTTCCAGGAATTTTTCTTCCATCCGGTCAAGGGATTCCCGGCACATGGCTAGTACGCTCCGACGTTGACTGTCATCCATCTTGGAGAAACAGTGGTCCATCATCTTAGGCATAGCGTCGTGCATCATGCGTTCCATCTCTTCGGGCTTCATCATCTCGAAGGCGCCTTCCATCATGGTCGGCATCATGTTGGTCATTCCGTCCGGTCCCATTTTTTCAAACATGAGGGGCATCATTTCTTTCATCATGGCGGCGATGCCCTCGGGGCTCTTGCGCCCCATCCACCGCTTCATCATGGCTTGTTCAAATATCATCGCCTAACCTCCAAACGCTCCGGCGCAAACCCTCCGGGGCAAACGCTCCGGCGCTAACGTTATGGGAACCATTCAGATCCAACCTCAGCCAGGATGGCTGGGCTTGAAAAGAATGAGGCAGGCCGTGGCGAACCACTTTTTTCCGGGGCCTCGAATCAGTGACTACTGCTTCCTGGGGCGGATCGACTCCACCGGCGACGGTGTCTTGTGATAGCTGTAGTAGCGAACGCCAGCGCAGGGGACGAAATGGAACCAATGAACCAACTCGGGCTCAGCTACCGCATGCGCGACGACCTCTTCCAATTCCTTCATGAGATGATCGGGGACGTGACTCACCTCGGTTTTGGGTTCTCTGACTAGCACAGGTAAAGTTGTTGTCGTCATATCACCACATCCTTCCCTAATTGGGCGGACCTGCGCGTTATGTAAAGATTAGCCCGCCGCTTGAGTACTTTAAGCCCACATTTCCCATATGGCTAAAAACTCTGTTCTGTAATTCGTCTAACTACTTTGATCTACCGCC
>JAQBXL010000072.1 GCA_027624135.1 Chloroflexota bacterium | reverse complement strand
CTGAGGGCCGGTTGGGATGAAGACTACCTTCTCAAGGTGTTATCCCTATGAGATGCGATTGCCCTGGGCTTCTCAAGGGAGAGACTTGGGCACAGACCAGTTGTTTTGGGATTTTACGCTTGGCAGTACGGTGGTTGTCCTATGAAAGCGGGGAATTTGAGTAATCCAGGCCGCATTTGACATCCTTGGAATGCGTGACTATAGTTGGCGCCATCCCAGAGGGGGCTATATCTAGGAAAGTCGGTTTGATCTGGGGAATCCCGGCTGGGAGCTATACCGGCGATAGCCAAGCTAAGTTGGTCTTCATGGTTTATGAGAGTCAGCGTAAGCTTTACTTACTCTTGGCGCCGAGCCCCTAGCGGGGGATGTTGCGCTCTACCCACTCCAGTTCTTCCTCGGCGGTGTTGAAGTAGTTGAACCGGTGGAACAGTTTGGTTGGCCCCCTGGAAACGGCAAGGTCCTTTCTCATGCTGACCGGGCCGGTCCAGCGCCAGGGTCACCGGGTCAATCAATGACCACCCCGTAGGATCTCTGGGCAGCTTCTAGGCTCACGAAACCGTCCAAAACGTCGTCCAGCACCTGGTCCGTCTCTCGTTCCAGCGGGTCGCCCCAGCCGCCGCCTCTAAGATGGCGTTGGTGGCGATGGTGGTGCCGTGAAAAACGTGTCTGACCTGGGCCGGGTCCACCGAATTCGCCACTAAGATCTCCCGAAGTCCGGTCAGGAAGCTTTTGCTGGGGTCCTCGCTCGTGGACGGGGTCTTGTGGACCCACTGCTGGTTGGTGGTCAGGTTGCAGAGCACGATGTCGGTGAAGGTGCCGCCGACGTCGACCGCAACCGAATATTCGTCCATAGTTTATTCTTCCTGGTTTACATAAGCCCGGTTTACTTTTTCCCGGTTGGGAGCCGCGAGAAGTCGAGCTGGCGACCATTCTAGCGTAGGCGAATGGCACTAGTCACTCGGCAAGCTGAGGCGCTGTTACTGCTACTCCATATTCGGTAATATTTATCATTATGTTGGTGAGTATCATCAGGTAGGGTTGGCGGATGAGACGGTGACATTGTATTCAGTGGCGGAAGCTATGCCGCGGGTATACGGGCGGGTTTCCGAAAGGAAAGGAAGACACATACCGGAACGGCTGCTGGCCAAACTCTGGAAAGATAAGGCCGCGCGGCAGACCAACCTGCGCACGCAAGCCGGGAAACGGGTGCGGGTGGTGTATCCGGGCCGGCCGGGGACATCCGCAGGTCCAGATTTCAAGGACGCCCTGTTGGAGGTGGAAGGCCAGGGCCTGGTGCGGGGCGATGTGGAACTGCACATCAGACAGCGTGATTGGGATCATCACGGCCACGGCGGGGATCCCAACTACAACGGAGTGGTGTTCCACGGAGCCTTGCAGGTGGACTCCGAGGCGACGCCCTTACTGAGCGGCGTCCAGGCTCCGGTGGTCGATCTGAGCGCTCTTCTTGATGAAGGGCCGGAGCATGATATCTCTCTGGGGCCATCACACGAAAAGTCCCAGCAGCTCGATTTATGGCGTTTTTTGGGGCGTGCTTTTGATGGTAAGGGGTTTTCCAAACCGGCCTCGATGCACGAGGCCGGTGAGGCTCTTGACCGGGCCGGCGACCTCCGGTTTAGGCACAAGGCCCGGTGGCTGTTGGAATGTATCCGTATCGACGGGCTAAACCAGGCGCTGTATCAAGCCCTGATGGAGGGCCTGGGTTATAGCAGCAACCGGCGGCCCTTCATCGAACTGGCGTCTCGCGCTCCTTACCAGCCGCTTGCCGCTTCGGCCATTCAACTTCGGCCAGATGAACGGCTTGAGGCTATTCGCGATTGGCTTGGCGCCTGCTCAGGCTTGTTTGAGCCGGAACGATTGAGTCCAGGCGGCCCAGCGGCGCCGAAAAAAATCGGACCGGCGATGAACCAGCCGGAGTGGCGATTGTTCCGCGTGCGGCCGGCCAATCATCCAAGACGCCGGATCATGGGGGCGGCTTCGATATTGGACCGCTTCCTCGAGCGGGGCCTAGCGGTGGGGCTTGGGGATATCGTGGAGCAGCGCAGCCCAGCCAAACTGACCGAAGCGCTCACAGTCCCAGCCCTGACCGGGCCAGCCTTCGTGGGTGCGGGGCGGGCCAAGGACCTGGCGGTCAATGCGGTCCTGCCCTTCATGCATGCCTGGGCCGAATTCGATCGTCAGGGGCCGGGTCAGGAAACGGCGTTGGGGCTTTACCACCAGTATCCGCGTCTCGGTGACAACGAACTATTCCGGGAGATGAGGGAGCAACTGCTTCCCGTTGCATGGCACCAAGCCGTCAACAACGCCCGGCGTCAGCAGGGCTTATTGCATCTTTCCGCCCTGCTGAAGGGGTCTTATTAACGAACGGCCTAGCGAACGGCCAGTAATGGCCTAGCTGGGTTCGGCCAGCGGGACGGCGAGGGAGGCCCTGGGGGTGTCGCCCAAGCTGCGGGCGATGTGGCCGTGGCCGGTCAGATCCTCGGCCACCAGGATGTCTCCCGGCTCCATCTGCACCTTGGTCCCGTCGGCGGCTTCAAATTCTGCTGTGCCCGACAGGTTGACCACGTACTGACGCCTTGGAGCGTTGTGGTAGTCGGAGAAGGACGGAGATGGGCGCAGACCCAAAGTGATGTCGCCCGAACCCAAGCGATTGACGATGCTGGTCATCTCTTCAGGGGTGACGTCTTCGAAGTGGGACTCGCCGTCGTCGCCGGTGAACACTCTTACGATCTTCATGATTTACTCCTCGATCTATTGGATACGTGGGTGGATACGCGGGTGGACACGTGATTGGTTACGAGATTGCTTAGGCTTCGGCCAGCGGCACGGCCAAGATGAATCGTTGCCCTTCGCCCAGGCCCCGGGCGATATGGCCGTGGCCGGTCAGGTCTTCGGCGACCAGAACGTCTCCGGGAACGAATTGGCGCTTGGTCCCGTCGGCGGTCTCGTACTCGGCGGTGCCCAAAAGGTGCAACACGTACTGACGCCGTGGAGCGGTGTGGTAATCGGAGAATGACGGCGCGGGACGCTCATTAAGTTGAATGTCGCCCTCGCCCAGCCGCTTGGCGATGGTCACCATCTCTTCCGGGGATACATCCTCGAAATGGGATTCGCCATCATCTCCGGAAAATACTCTAACTATCTGCATGAAAAAACCTCATTGGATCATCAGTTGTTTTGTGTGCCTGGATTAAATATTGATGGCCGACATCCGCCGGAGGCACAAAACCCGGCTGTGCCGGTAGTTAGGCTAGGGGGACGGTGCAGGTTATACCGGGGCCGGTTCCTGCCGTCGTGGTGGTGTGTCCCTGGCCGGTGGTGTCCTCGACCAGCCGCGCGTCGCCGGGGCCGAACAGGTGGGTCGAGCCGTCTCCCAGGCCGATCTCGATCTGCCCAGAGATGCAGATCACATACTGACGGCGCGGGGCGGGGTGCCAGTCGACGAACCGGCCGGCTGCGTGCTCGGTGAAGCTGATCGTCGTCGTCTTCATAGCTTGTGCAAGCTCTGGGTGCGTCGCCAAGCTGGTCTCTTCAATGTGGGTTTGGCCGTCGTTGCCGGTATACATCCTGTAGATGCCCATGTCGTTGCTCCTTATTCTCGTGTTTGGTAATTAAGCCAGAGGTATGACTGCACTGATGTGCGAGTTGGACACGCACAGCTTCGGCCCACACTTTAATGCCTGGCGCAGGTTTGGGCAATATGCGGAGGTTATTGGCCGTGCGCCGGGGCTGGTCTACCCGATGAACGAGGGAATGAACGAGGGAATAAACACGGGGGCGTAGAGCCAGCCCTCCAGGCGGGCTGTAATCAACTCGTTGTCGTCTGGGCTTGGGGCGCTGGCGCGGCGAGTGTCGTCGCCGGGTCCGTTTTGAGGCAGCCGAAACAGGTTCTGGTCCTTGACCCAGAGACAGGCTGCCACGGCCGCCGCCACCGAGTCCAAGCAGTCATGGACGGCCAGGCAGGCATCTCTGAACTGGGCCAGGTTGCTGATCGGGACCCGGGAGTGTATCTCGAGCCCATCTAGAATCCGGCTCCTGAGCTCTGCCGCCAGCTGACCCTTCTTGTATCCCTTGAATGGCAGGCCGAAGGCCCGGAGCGCCGCTCCGGGCATTGACTCCAGCAATACGGGTCCAGTGTGACCTTGGTCTAACAGAGGAGGCACTCGGCAACCGGCCCGCCACAGCCGGTCCAGCATCTGCATACCACGAAAGGTCATGGGCACCATGTTGGGGTTCGCCTTGTGGAGACAGGAGTAGCATTCGGGGAAATAGAGGTCTCCCCGGCGGAAAGGCTCGCCATGTTCGGCCACAAACTCGTCCCGCAGCGACAGGAATCCCTCGGATTCCATGGCAGCCGCAGACTCCCAGAGTTCTGGCATGGTTTTAGCCTCGGGGCGCCATCGCCGGGCGAAGACCGTGGGCACCGAGAAAGGAAAATCCAAAGCAGCCACCGCCGTGCCGGGCAGAGATCCCAGCAATTCGGTCAACTGAGCGCGCGGCATGGACTGGCAGGACTCGATCGTGAGTACGCCGTCATCCAGAAAACCCTGAGTCACCCAGGTGTCTTTGTCAGCCTTGGCCCCGCTGAAGTCCACTCCTAGAACGAGTATGCTGCTGCTCACGGGCGTCCTCGGTCGTCTTTAAGATGCTGTGTTAGAATGGGCCGGAAATTCGGCCTCTTCCGACACGCCTGCAAATGAGCAGGTCGCGGCTGGAACAGGCGATAACTTTGTGACTGGAAAGGATACATCATGGACTTTACCACGAGAAGAGAAAGATACCGGGGAATACTGGCTGGCGACAAGTGCGTTTACCCTGGATCGGTGTTCGACCCAATATCGGCTCGTATCGCCGAGGACCTGGGATTCGAGGTCGGCATGTTTGCTGGCTCCATCGCCTCCGGCACGGTGCTGGGCGCTCCAGACCTGATAGTTTTGACTCTAACCGAGTTTGCCCAGCAGATACACCGCATCTGCCGCGCCGGCGACCTGAGCTTGATGGTGGACGCCGACCACGGGTACGGCAACGCCCTGAACGTGATGCGGACGGTCGAGGAGTTGGAGACCGCCGGAGTGGCGGCTCTGACCATCGAGGACACGGTTCTGCCCCGGACATTTGGTGGCGGCGGAGACGCGGTGCTGCCGATAGACGAGGGTGTGGGCAAGATGAAGGCGGCGTTGGCCGCCCGGCGGGACCCCAACATGGTGGTGGCCGGACGCACGAGTTCCCTGCGGATCACCGACCTGGCCGACACCATCAAGCGGGTCAAGGCATATGAAGCAGCCGGGGTTGATGCAGTATTCTTGGCGGGAGCTTCCACCAAAGCCGAGGTCGAGGCAGTTAGTTCAGAGATGAATATCCCGCTGCTCTTGGGCGGCACCACCGGCGAACTGGCCGACAGGGATTATCTGGGCTCGGTGGGAGTGAGGGTCGCGCTGCAGGGGCACCTGCCATTTGCGGCAGCGATCAAGGCGACCTACGACACGCTGAAGGCCCTGCGCGACGGCGTGGCCCCCGCTGACCTGCGCCCCAATCTGGCCACCACGGAGCAGATAGACCAGTTCACTCGAAAGGCCGACTACGCCAAGTGGACAACTGACTTTCTTAGCTGAACAACCGGTTGTTGATTCTTCCGGGTTCTCAAAGCTTTCAAAACTTCACCGAGGGCGCATTCTGGGGTAAACTAGGGCCGCTGACCAGCCTGGGACTTTCCCTGGGATTTTCATCGTCCACCCAAGGGAGCCAACCCAAGGCCGGTCCTGACCAACGTTTAGCGCAGGAGTACAGTCGTGAAAGTTGCCCTAACCCACCTTCATTTCCGCAGTGCAGACCCCGATGCCGCCGCCAAATGGTATTGCGACAATTTTGGCGCTGAGATCACATCGGAGCGGCCGCTCTCCACCACTAAGTCGATCCAGCTAGAGTTGGACGGCGAGCACATGATGACCATCTCGGGCCGCGCCGAGGGTGAGAACCCAGTCGCCGGGTCCACTGAGCCCCGTTATGGATTGGACCACTTTGGCTTTGAGACCGACGACCTTACTCAATTGGCGGCCCGGCTGAAGAGTAACAATGTGAAATTCAACTGCGAGCCTTGGACGATGCCCTCGGGCTCCATGGTTGCCTTTGTGGTGGCCCCGGACGAAGTCTCGGTGGAACTGATCCAACGCCCCACTGAATAGCCTGCGTGTCCCGCTCTCGCTAGTCCGGGGTTATGCCGTCGAAGAAGTCGTCGGGGACTGTCGTTCCAGGGCTAACCTCGGGCCGGGCGCGGATGTAGTACTCGCGGCCCAAAACCCATTCGGCAACATCCCTGGGCACCCGGTGGTAGGGCCAATTCGGCGCCACCTGGGTCCGGTGACAGAGGATGCAGGCCATCTTGGTCTCAAGTTGGTCTGATACATCCAATTCCAGGTGAATCTCCTCGGGGGGATTGCCGTGTTCCAGTTGCTCCGGGGTCGGCAGCGCGAAATCGATTCCGGCTGCCCTAAGCTTGTTGGCCCACTCCAGCCGGAAGCCCATGGGGCGTGCGCTATAAAAGAGCCTCTGGGGCGCATGCGGCGTCAGCCCTCCGGCGAGTTGCTCAGGAAAGGCTGTGAGGTCTGACGCCAGCTTGAAGGCGATCGTCGCGTGCTTGGATATGGCGATATGGTCCGGGTGGCCGTAGAGTCCGCCAGGTTCAAATGTGAGCACTACCTGGGGCCGGAACTGCCTCATCTCCAGCACTAGCCGCGCCACGACCTCGTCTTCGGGAGCTTTGATGTAGGCCCTGGGGTGATTGTTCGCGTCCCAGCCGGCCATGCCAGAGTCCCGGTACTCCAGAAGGGCGTGGCTCTCCAGTCTTAATGCCCCCACGGCGCAGGCCAGTTCGATGCGTCTGATCTCGCCCAGGGTCTCTCTGGTAGCAGAGCCTTCCTGCCGTATCTCTCCCTCTTCACCCAGAGTGGTGGTCACCAGGCGGACTTGTCTGCCTTTAGCCACGTGTTGGGCGAGCACCCCGCCAACGGGGAATGCCTCATCGTCGGGATGGGCGAAGCAGGCCAACAGGCGAAGTCCAGTCATAATTTCATCTTCCTACATGATTCGTACAGTGACCCGTCTGGGATGCCCAAAAGTGTACGTTTGGCATCCTGAACCAGTCAATGGCTCGGGTAGACGCCTATTATCTAACGAGGGACTGATATGGTCCGAATTTCGTCCCTATTTGGGGCCGTTTGGCAGTTTGACAGCCTCGGGGGGTGCATCTACAATCCGGCTCATGGCAACGCTCACAATTGCGGTGAGCGACGCCGGTAAATCACGCTGGTTCGGAGTCCGAAATGGCCGAATTGCTGGGTTTGACTTGTTCCCACGGTCCCATAATCTTGACTCCGCCAGAGGTCTGGCACAAAGGCTCCGAGCGTATATTCAACCGGGCCGAGAGTCAGAATATGGCTTCCTGGCCCAACAAACTGGTGGAGGAACGATGCATTACGGCCTAATCATGGAATGCGACTACCGCTACGGTCATTCTCAGAAGGAGGCCTTTGACGAGGCGTTCGCCATGGCGGATTCGGCTGAGAATGGCGGCCTGGACGGTGTCTGGCTGGCGGAGCGTCACTTCGCAGCCCCTCGAGCTCCACTGGACTCAATGGGCGCGGGGATACCGTCCGTGGTGTCGGCGCCGCTGATAATCTCCGCTGCCATCGTCGCCCGAACGGAGCGTCTCAGGGTTGGCGTTGCGGTGAACGTGCTGCCCCTGAACCACCCGGTCCGCATGGCGGAAGAGATTGCCACATTGGACCAGATCAGCCACGGACGGGTCGATTTCGGAATGGGCCGCAGTGGGTTCATGAGGGCCTACGAGGGCTACGACATACCCTACGCAGAGAGCAGAGAGCGGTTTCAGGAGAACCTGGAGATAATCTTGGCTGCCTGGACCAATGAGCGGTTCTCCTACGAGGGCAAGAACTACAGGTTCAACGACGTGTGTGTGATTCCCAAGCCCTATCAGCAGCCGCATCCGCCGCTGCGAATGGCGGCTACCACCAAGGAGACATTCCCTCAGGTGGGCAGATTGGGCTATCCGATCTTCGTTGGATTAAGGGGTCTGGACCGGCCCGATTTGGCGCTGCTTCTCGACGATTACCGCAAGGCCTGGAAAGATGCCGGACACGCTGGGAATGGCGACGTGTTCCTGCGCATACCCATCTACGTTGGTTCGTCCCAGGAAGAGGCCTATGCCGATGCTGAAGAGAGCACCATGCGGTCTTACCGGCGGATGGCCCAGAACTTTGCGAATTCGGCCTCCGCAGCCGGCGCTGTTGCGTCTGAAGACCGTGCCAAGCGCGGTGAAGCTTTGGCTGCCGTCACCTATGAAGAGTTGATCCGAGACCGTCTGGCCTATGGCAGCCCCGAGGGCGTGATCAGTCAGTTGAAAGTGATCAGCGAAGAATTGGGCCTTTCGGGCATAGTGGCCGAGACCAATGTGGGCGGGCTGATTCCCAGAGAGAAGGTGGTTGAGTCCATCAATCTATTCTGCAAAGAGGTCGTGCCGGGCCTGCGTTAGCCGACGCGGTTCACTTGGGGGCGCCGTATCACGGTGTTCCCAGGTGTCTATAGTTGGGGCAGCACGAAGTCGTTGATGGCGACGGCCAGACCGTCTTCCTCCACAGAAGGCGCCACGAAATCGGCGATGGCTTTGACCTCTTCAGGAGCGCCTCCCATGGCGATGCCAAGACCGCAGATCCGCAGCATGGGCAGATCGTTGTAGCTGTCGCCCGCTGCCACCATGTTGGCCGGGTCCACGCCCAGAGTCTCCCCAACCCGGGAGATCCCGGCGGCCTTGTCCACCCCTGCCAGGGTGAAGTCCACGGCCCAAAGCCCGTTGTAGGGCAGGAGGGCTTTAACCACGTACATGTCCTGATTGCCCCGGAAGCTGTCGGCCAATGCGTTGGCGGTTCCCTCGTCCATGTCCAAGGCCGACACCCGGATCAAGTTCCAGTTGGGCACGTCGTCAAAGGTGCTTGCGGTGCCATTGTCGTGGGTCGCGACGAAAGCGGTGCCCGTCTCTCTGAGCTTGGTGACCACGGCTTCGGCGCTCTTTGGCCCCAAAGGCGAGGTCCAAACGGACACGCCCCGCACTGGGTCCAAGATATTGGCGCCGCCGTCGCAGAGTTGGGGGGTGGTCAGGCCCAATTCCCTAGAATACCGCAACACGTCGGCTGGCTCCCGCCCGGTGGCGATGAACACCGGCATGTGACCGGCCAATCGGGAGATTGCCCCACGGACTGCCGCGGATATCTCTTCGTTGACGCCGATGATGGTGCCGTCCAGGTCCAGAGCTGCTGCCAGCATCATTGCATTCCTCGCAATCCTCGGACCTGATCAGGGTCAGTGGGTTTCATCGGGTCTTTTTCCCGGTGTCTTTTTCGTGGCGCCTTTCACGGGGCCAAAAATCAGCTAGAGAGGGAGTAGTCTCCCTCTCTAACGTAGGTTGCTACATTCCCGTTGCTTAATAACGGGCCTGCCGAACTTTGGACTTAGTCGAAGACCAACTCCGTGTTCTTGCGCTCGGGGCTGCGCATCAAGGCCAGGCCGTCTTCGGCCTTTTCCTGGGAGTTGCAATACAACTCGATGCCATTTCCTTCCGGATCCTTGATGTAGATGCTCCGGGTCATGCCGTGGTCGGTGGTGCGCAGGTCCGACTTCTCGAAATACTGCTGCAATTTGTTGTAGTAGTCCGTCAATTCTTCGAAGTCCGCGACTTCGATGGCCATGTGGTTCAGGCCGACATCACCGTCTGCTGTATCGGCTGAGCCCTCGGGAGCCTGGAAGATGGCCAGGTCGTGGTGCATCTCGCCGGCGGTCAGGAAAGTTCCAAATCCGGGGCGTTCGAGAGCGATCTCGAAGCCGATCACTTCTGTGTAGAACTTGGTGGCCGCGTCAAGGTCTTTGGCGTTGATAACCAGGTGTCCGATCCTCTTGGGTTTTGCCATGTCAGTCCTCCTAGTCTTTCCCTTAATCTATCCCTGTGTTTTGTGCGTGCTGGCCCGAGTTTTGGACGTTTTGGGCCGGGATACTATTAATCAGTCTGTCGAATACTATACCCTATTCCATCGCCAAAATCCAAGAGTCCCAAGCGGACAATGATACCTAGCGCGTCTGCTGGTCAAGCAGGTCCAATCTGGAGGGCAACAACCAATCTCAACCCTCACGCTCCAGAAACCGTTGCACCCGGTCCATCGCGTTTCGTTTGTCGTAGCCTTCGTACAGAAGCATGGCGTTCCGAACCGGGTCACCGCCGAAGATTCGCTCGTAAAGTATCTGCCTGCCGCCAAATGCGCTGCAGGCCACGTCCCAGGCCAGGTGAAACAGCCTAACTCGGTCTCGTGCGCCGGTTGTCTCGGTGCCCAGATATTTCTCCAGTTCCGCAGCGATGGGCGTGTCGAAATCGGCTTCGGCGGGCAGGGCCATCAAACTGCTGGAACCAAGCAATTGCACGATCTCGGCCATCCGTGGGTACATGGTCCGAGAGAATAGGTTTCGGGCAGCGGTCAGCGGACCTTGGTCTGGGCACATCACACCCCATTGATTCGGCTTGGCGTCGGCTTCGGCGGCCCGCACACAGGCTTTTAAGGTTTCCAGATAGACCACGATCTCGCCGATCCTCTCCTGAACGTGGGGAACCTTTGTCGAGCCTAAAGTCTCGGCCATCAGCGACGTTAGCCCAAGTAGAAACTCGGTTTTGACGACGGTGCGGTTGACCACTTGGTGGCCGGTGTGGGCGGTGGGCTGCGTTGCTGCGGAGTAGTTGTTGCACATCTCCACGTCGCCCAGCAGGAACACGCGTTCCCAGGGAACGAGAACGTCGTCAAAAAGGACCAGTGCGTCCATCTCCTCGAACCGCGATCCCAGCGGATGATCGAAGTTGGAACGGCCCAGATCCAGGCTCTCGCGGCACATGAACCTCATGCCCGGAGTGGCGCAGGGCAGCGCGAATGAAAATGCTTGCCGCTTGGCGTCTTCGCCCAATAGGTGGGTGCGGGTTGGATAGACGGCGATCTCGTCTGAGATCGGTCCCAGGGTGGCCAAGATGCGGCTGCCGCGAACCACTATCCCGGCGTCGGTCTCCTTCATGACGGTCAGAGCAATTTGGTCTTCGATCTTGTCGAACACCGATGGGTTCCGGCTGCGCTGCAGGTTGACCAGGGTGTGGGTAAGGGTCAGGTCGTTTTCGCGGATGTGCTCGTGATAGCGCAGGACATTGTCTTGGAATTCGGGGCGATTGGCAGTGAAGTACTCGGAAGAACCGGCCCAGCCGGACACCGCCGAATTGAGAAAATCAGGCGTGCGGGCCATCATGCCGCAGCTTTCCCAAGCCCAGTGGGTCATCATGACGCGCCGGCGCTCCAGGTCTTCGACGGTCGTGGGAATGATGAACGAGAGGCCCACCGGCTCTCCGGATGATGGAGATTCAAAGGTCATCGCCTCTTTTGTTGCCGGGTTGTGCTGAAGGTCGTAGAGGGCTGCCATTGAACGCACGCCGTTCGCTAGGGCGGAATGAGTCGTGACGTCGTCCACCCTCTCCCCGCGGATCCAGACCTCCGCAGGATGTTCGGAAAGGCCCTTCATGTATTGCTGCCCCGTTCTAGCGGGCATATTTTTGGCCTCCCAATCTGGCCCTTTCTGGCCCTGAATTGAAGCTAGGTATGCCTTGATGCAGATTGGGGCGAGTGTAGCAGTGGCCTAAAGGAGTGTCAAAACCGTGCTTCTTTGACACGGATCCGCGCCGAGACCATCTGGCACTCACAGCCGTGTGGCCCGGAAAATCACACCCTTTTGGCCGTCGATTCAGGGCCTCTTGCCAATTATTGAGTGTGGGCGGTGTGTCTAAAATTCAAGTAAGTCGGAAACTTAATCTAATTTGACCTATGGCGGCAATCAACCCCGGTAATCATGGGAAAACACTCTGCAAAAGGGAGCAACGACATGTACAAACGCATCTTGGTTCCTCTGGATGGTTCGCCTCTGGGCGACCGGGTTCTTCCATACGTGCGGATGTTGGGTAGGAAGCTGGAGGCTAAGGTCGAACTGTTTCGGGTTTTCGATCCTCAGCCGGAATTCTTCTATCCCAATCCCTTCCAATTCCAAGAGCGGCATGAAGCGTCGGTGCGTTACCGGGAAGAGGTTATGACCACCTTGGGAATGGCCAAGACCCAACTGGAAAGAGCCGGAGTAGCTGCCACGGCCGTACTGCACGGACTAGACGAGACGCCGGAAGAGCCTGCTGCGGGGGTTGAGAAGGACGAACATGTCCTCCGCGCGGCGGCTGAGTACATCGTGTCAGAGTCCGAGAAACAACCTGACACGCTCATCGTAATGTCCACCCACGGTCGTTCGGGCGTCGGACGGTTGGTCATGGGCAGCGTCACTGACAAGGTGCTGCATGCGACCGACAAGCCGTTGCTGATCATTCGCGCCGAAGGCAACGACGCCATTCTGGACGGGACCATGGGTCATATCATAGTGCCGCTGGACGGATCTGATCTGGCGGAGCATATATTGCCCCACGCAGTTGGGTTGGCCAAAGCTCTGGACGCGAAGATGTGCTTGGTGCGGGCGACGTCGGATGACAAGACCGACGCCCACGAACGCGATCATCTGGAACGCTTGGCGGAACGGATCCGGGCTGAAGGGGTCGCTGAGGTAGAGGGAGTGGTGTTGCACGGCGATCCGGCAACAGCCATCGTTGACCTGACCCACGAATACCCGGATGCTCTGGTAGCCATGACTACCCACGGTCGCTCGGGAATGGGCCGCTGGCTGATGGGCAGCGTGGCCGACCGGGTTGTGCGCTACGCCGCCGGTCCGGTGCTGGTCTTGAGGGGCTGACAGCCAATGAGGTGAACGATCACGGTCAATGATCACGCTGTTGGGGCGGGTTTTGAACCCGCCCCCGCGTAATTGCAGAGAAGATTCGTCGCGCTGTAGCCCGGCCTCGTCCCCGGCATTGTCCAAGGAGTACGGTATTTCATCTCCTGCATAGCTCCGGTGGACGAGGCCGGGGTACAAACCCGCCTGGGGGCATACGTTGCTATCGTTGGGGATGCCAGTGTCATTTTGCTAGCGCCCCCGCGAGATAATAGCCGGTGACACCGAACACCGCGCTGGCCGTCAATCCCAGCATCCCCAGATATCGGTCTCCTTTGGCCACAGCCGTCACGCCCATCAGGATACCCAGCGGACCCAGAATTACCGGCGTTATTGCCAGTGAGGCCAAAGCCAGCGCTATGCTGATGACGCTGAACCTACGGCCGATACTGCTCTCACCAATGGCAGACACCTTCTGCAACCCCGTTTCTTGAATCGGGGTTAGGAGCGGGCGAAGGGAGCGCTGTTTCAACAACTCCCACTGCCCTTAAATTTCTATATCGGTAATGATATCTGCATTTTTGGTCAGGTTATATAACTGATACAGTAATTTATCTAGTAGCGATGCCTCGCGAGTACCGTTTGCCTAGGGGTTGTGGTATGTTGCCGGCGTCTTTGCAGCCTCACGATGATTGGTTCCTGATGATCGGATTCTTAGATATCCGACCCGAGAATCAGACCCGATTGTTATGAGCATGCATTTGATGACGTAGGAGGAACGTATGAAAGGCCGAGTAGTAGTCTGCAAGGAATACGGCAAACCCTTTGTGATTGAAGAATATGAGGTGCCGGAGCCCGCTCCCGGGGCGGTGATTCTACGCATGACCCAGGCCGGAGTCTGCGGCTCGGACCTGCATACCTGGCGCGGCGACCAGAACAACCGGGACCTGCCGATCCCTCCCACCGGACGGGCCATGGGGCATGAGGGCACCGGCGTGATCGAGACCTTAGGCGACGGCATCGAGACCGACTCCGCGGGCGCGCCGGTCAAGAAGGGAGACCGGATCGTTTATGCCGCTGTTTTCCCTTGTTACCACTGCCGGCAATGCCTGAATGGCAACACCAACTGGTGCATGAACCGGAATTATCCTGCCGCCGGCGTCTGGCCCTACTTCACGGCCACCTACTCCGATTATCTGTACCTGCCTCCCCGGCATCCCTTCTTCAAGGTGCCCGACGAGCTGGACGACAACATCCTGGGGCCGGTGAACTGCGCCATGGGCACAGTCACCACCGGTCTGATCCGAGCCGACGCCGGTGAGGGAGACTACGTCGTCATCCAGGGCGCGGGCGGGCTTGGCATCCACGCCACCGCAATGGCCAAGGAGATGGGCGCGGACCGGGTGATCGTCATCGACCGATTGGAGAACCGGCTACAGCTCGCCGAGGAATTCGGCGCAGATCACACGATCAACATCGAAGAATTCAACACCCCTGAGACCAGGCTCCGCAGAGTTAGAGAACTGACCGATGGCCGGGGCGCTGACGTGGTGATGGAGTTAGTGGGACGGGCTGAACTGCTGGCCGAGGGCATCGACATGCTGAGCAACGGCGGCACCTTCGTGGAGATCGGCGACATCGTCCGGGGCCGCGAGGTGTCCATCGACCCCTCCAAGTTGCTCACCGGCAAGAACATCGTAGGCTCCCTGATGTACAAACCGGAACTGCTGCCCAGGCTCTTGAACTTCCTGGTCCGCAAGAAGGACGTTCTGCCCAGATCCACCGCCTGCGGTGGGTGCGGCCCCTCTCGGGGGGTTCTGGGGCGAGGAAGCAGTGGTGGA
>JAQBXL010000071.1 GCA_027624135.1 Chloroflexota bacterium | reverse complement strand
TGGCGGCTGCGGCGGACTGATCCGCCATTAGCCTGGAAGGGAATTTCCACAGGTTTTGACAAGAGCTCATTTCCCGCTACGCAAGCCCAACGATACTGAGTGCCTGAGGCGAGTCACCTTCGCAAGTCACCTTCGCAAGTCACCTTCGAATAGTCCACGTAGTATACTCCTCTCAAATCTAGCTGTGACGTTCCCTGTGACGTTTGCAGAGACGTTCTTCGGAGAGAGATGATGCGCGAAAATACCCTGAAACAGAAGTTATACGATGGAAAGGCAGTCTTTGGCACCATGATTACCTTTCCCTCAGCCGCGGTGGTCGAGATGCTTGGTTGCCTGGGTTACGACTGGATATTGATCGACAACGAGCATGGCTCCATCACGGTGGATAACTCAGAAGACATGATTCGGGCGGCTGAGCTGACGGGAATCGCGCCCATCGTGCGCCCGATCGGCAACGAGTTGGAGTTCATATGCCCCTTCTTGGACCGAGGCGCATGGGGGGTCCAAGTGCCCCACGTGAACACGGTGGAAGAGGCTCGCAACGCCGTCGAAGCCGTCAAGTACTATCCTCTGGGCACCCGGGGCATCTTCAGCCGCAGCCGGCCGGCCGGTTACGGATTCTCTGGCTCGACCGCCGACTACGCGGAGGAGGCCAACAAGAACACCCTGGTCTGCATTATGTTGGAGGAAGTCGAGGCAATCGACAACCTCGAGTCCATGGTCCAGGTGGAGGGTGTCGACGTCTTCTTCATCGGCTCGGGCGATCTGTCCCAATCCATGGGATATGTGGGCCAGCAGACCCACCCGGAGGTCCAAGAAGTTATGGAACGGGGGGTGGAGATCATCCGCAATGTCGGGCGCATCGCCGGGGTGAGCTGCCCCGACAACCTGGTGCCCAAGTTCCTGGGCCTGGGAGTCCAGTACTTCCACGGAACCGTTCAGACCCTGCTCCAAACCTCCAGCAACACCTACCTTGATACCATGCGCAAAGCCGCCGGAGAGGCGGGGCTGTAGAGAACTTAAACAAACTCACATCTGATCCTCGCATCACGGCGGAAATCAGACAGACGATCCAGGTTGACACGCCGTGAGGAAGCTCGGAAAATGGCCTTCGATGAGTCATGTCATGACGAACCACCGGAACCACGTGTCCACCTCTAAAGTTAAAGGAGACCGCTAATGGCCAGCGTATTTCTTGGCATAAACGACCGGACATTCACCTACGAATCGACCGCAGCCCGTGCCGAGCACAACGGCGCCGGTGTGCGTTATCCCATCGATTTCGCCATTACTCCGGATGATATCGCCTACATATTGAACCGTGGCCGTGAAGACCGGCCCGATGGAACCCGGCTGACCGTGTTTCGGCTGGGCGAGAGCGGTGAAGAATACATCTCCACCTTTGGGTCATACGGCGAGGGCGAAGGACAATTCATATGGCCCGTGGGAATCGCCTTAGACAAAGACACCAACGTCTACGTCACCGACGAGTGGCTCAACCGGATCACCAAGTATGACAAAGACGGGGAGTACCTCTCACACTGGGGAGTACACGGCTCCGGAGATGGCGAGATAGACCGGCCTGCCGGCATCGCAATAGGCCAGGACGATACCGTCTACATCTTAGACAGCCGCAACAACCGGGTGCAGCGATTCACGCTGGCCGGCGAATTTCTTGGTAAGTTCGGCTCGGCCGGGACAGACAACGGAGAGCTCAACCTCCCCTGGGGAATCTGCCTCGACGATGAGGATAACGTGTTCGTCGCTGACTGGCGGAATGACCGAGTACAGTCATTCACCTCGGATGGGAAATGGCTCGCGTCTTTCGGAACACCGGGCACCGGCGGGGACTGCTCGATCGCCAGGGAGAAGGGCGGCATCACCTATTCCAACGTCGCCGTAGGCCAGTTCAATCGGCCCACCGGCGTCTGCGTCGATGGCGACGGCGACATTTACGTCGCGGATTGGCTGAACAACCGGGTGCAAGTGCTGACTCCCGAGGGGCGGTTCATCACCGAATTCAACGGGGACGCTGGACTGTCCAACATGGGGATCGCCAAGCTCAGGTCCAACCCGGACATGATCCGGCAACGGAACGGCATTCGCAACTTCACACCGGAGAAGGTCCTCTGGGCGCCATGCGCTGTGAAGATTGGGAAGAACAACCGGGTGATTATCGCCGACACGACCCGCCACCGCTTCCAGATCTACCGCAAGAACACGGCGCCGGTGTTGGTCTAGCAGGGGGCATCGACTACTGAATAGAAAAAGGCGCGCCGTAGGGCGCGCCTTTTTCCATTCAGTGATGTGCTCGTCGCTACGCAGGCTGGGCGACGGCGCTTTGGAAACGGGCCTCAAGGTCATCAAGCGACGCCTGGTCATCCGTATCCAATTCGGAACGCACCCAATCGATGATCCATCTGGAATCCTCTGCCGAATCGTCGATGAGTAGCCGGCGGACCATCAGTAGCTGTGTCAATTCGTCCATCTCGTTGCGCACCAGAGAGCAAACGAACGCTTCTTCGTTCTCGAAGTGGTCCAATTCCAAGATTCGGACACCCATCACCCGGCTGTGGATGTGGCGAATGGTGCGGGCGGTCACCTTCTTCTCGCCCAAAACTTCTTTCAGAGCATCTTCGACTTCATGGAAGCGCTCTTCAAGCTCTCTATGCTGTTCCTCTTCCAGGGTGAATGCCGCCTCTCGGACGCTCTCTTCCAAGCCAGCAGCTTGGCCACGGGCGATGAAATTGGCCAGATCTCCAGCCTTCCCTGTCAGTTCTGTGTGCTCCGTCTCATTGTCTCTGGCTGGTTGGCTATTCTGTAGAGGAGCGGTCATCACCTCATCCTCGACGGCTGCATGGTAGACGATCTGCTTGATCCAAAAAGCGAACAACTCGCTCAATTCGGCGACGTCCTCCTTGGTCGATGCTTCTGCGGCCATGGCTTCGGCCCGGTCAGACACCGCGCGGAAGGCCTTATGCATCAGGGGCATCACATCTATGGGGTCTTCCAACCTAGTGAAACTTTCTACAGTCATATCCTCACCGTTGAGACGATTTGGGAAACGGTCTGGGGAGAAGTATCGGGCTGGTCTAGTACGGCACCGGTTGGGCTTGGTCTATGCGGGACGCCAAAGCCATCAGCAGTGCTTTTTCATTGGAGGTAAGGTCTTGGGAGATCCAGTTGAGAACCCAACGCTGGTCGTCTGCGTCGCGGTCGATCAGCAGTCTTCCGACAACCTCCAGCTGGCATTCCGGGGAAAGGTTTTCTCTTAGCAGGGGGAGCACCATGGCTTCCTCAGTCTCCAGATGGTCTTCCTGGGCGACGCGGAGGGCGATGACCTGCCCATATAGGTGCTGCTTGGTTCTCGTGATGATGCTCGTAGTCCCGATGTCGTCTTCAAGAACGGTCATGACAACTTGGACACGATCAAGAAGTCTTGCGTACTCGGCATCTTCTTTTTCCAGAAGAGCCCATTTGACCCGTTCAACCGGGTCATGCGCTGCTGTCCGCCGGGACTCGCCCACCGACTTTGACATACCCGCGCCAACCTCTTTCTCGGCGTGGTACATGATGGCGGTGGCCCAGGCGGTGAACGCCAATCTGAAGGACTGTAGGCTGCATCCGTCTTCGAGGCATTTGGCCTGTTCAACGGTCCGGTCCGCTTCGCCGCGTAGGGCTTTGTGGATCAGAAACATCGCGTCGATTGGTTGCTCTAGGGTGGTAATCTCCACTGTCATGAGTCCTCTCAATATAGCTATTTGAATTGTAATAAATAGTTATTGCGCCGGACTATTATATCTTGATTATCAATACTTATGTAACGATATTATTACTATTGATTTTGATGATACTTGGCGCGATACCTGTTGACCCAGTGCGTTTTGGCCCTACTTATCAGGGCCGGTGGTCACACCGGTGGTCACAATAGAAACCGACCAACAAAAAAGGGAGGACTCTCGTCCTCCATTTGAATTCCAGTGGGTTGCCGTGCTTAAGCGCCGGACTAGCCAGCAGTGACCGGCTGTTTCCTGACAGACGCTATGGCGTTGACCTGCTCCATCAGCATATCGAAGTTCTCGAAGGTCAGGGACTGGGGGCCATCACACTTGGCCAGGTCCGGATTGGGATGGACCTCGATCAGCAGACCATGGGCCCCGGCGGCCACCGATGCTAGAGCGACCGGGGTTACCAGATACCACTTGCCGGTGCTGTGGCTAGGATCGGCGACTATCGGCAGGTGACTGAGACGCTTGATCACGGGCACAGCGGCTACGTCAAGGGTGAACCGGGTGAACGTCTCGAATCCTCGAATACCCCTTTCACATAGGATAACCTGTTGGTTCCCGCCAGCCATCACATACTCTGCAGCCAGCAGCCATTCTTCGTATGATGCTGCCAAACCCCGTTTGACCATCACCGGCTTTCCGATCAGGCCAACCTCGTCTAGAAGGTTGTAGTTCTGCATGTTGCGGGCGCCTATCTGCAAGATGTCGGCGTATTTGGCCACGGTTTCCACATCGGCTGTGGCCATTACCTCTGTGATGATGGGCAGGCCAGTTTCTTGCTTGGCCAATCGGAGGAGCTTAAGGCCGTCTTCGCCCATTCCCCGGAAACTATAGGGGGAGGTTCTGGGCTTGAAAGCGCCGCCGCGCAGTATCGTTGCCCCAGCAGCCTTGACGGCTTTGGCCGTGGAGACCATCTGTTCCTCGTCTTCAACGGAGCAGGGCCCGGCCATGATTACTGGCTTTGGTCCGCCAATCACGGCGTCGCCAACTTTGATGATAGTGTCGGCAGGATGGAATTCGCGGCTGGCCAGCTTGTAAGGCTTGGAGATCATGACCACTTGGGTCACTCCGTTCATCAGCTCCATCTCGTCCTTGAAATCAGGAGGGATCGAACCAAGAACACCAACTACTACCCGCTCCACACCCTGGGAGATCTGGGCCTTGAGGCCCCGGGCTTCGATGCGTTCACGGATGGCGTTCAGGTCATCATCGGAGGTGTCTCTCGCCATTACAACAATCATTTCAGAACTCACTTTTTGGTCCGCGGCCAGTTGTGCTTGGCCTTTCGGTACTCGGATTATTTCATATTTCGCTCGGTCTTATTAAAACTGGGATAGACGCTAAACGAAATACCTCACCCCCCCATCAGAGTCGGCGGCCATGGTTTTGCCGGCCGCATCGCTCCGCCACGCTCATCCCAGGGCCTTCGACTCGTTCTAAGAACGCAACTCCTCGGCCCCCTTTAGGTATTTGTACACCAAGTCTTTTGGTTCTTTATCCGTATTGAATAGTATAAGTATCCTGATACAACGGGGCAAGCTGCCCGCCACAACGACCTGCGTCATGTCCATCAATGGGGCATTGGGCCAGGCCAATCTGCGGGCGGCGGTGGCCGGAAATGCGGCGTCCAGATCAGGCGTGATTGTGAAGAATACGGCGGCCAGGGAGTCCTCTTCCAGAGCATTTGCGTCGATCAAAGCCTGGACCAACTCGGTGGTGGCCGAATGTATGGCCTCCTCTGTATTGGCGTCGGCAGTCGTCGCCCCTCTTATTCCGCGGCAAACTGTCATTAACTGGATCGCTCCTTGGGGTCAAATTATCTCTTTAGGCACTTAAACACGCCTTAGGCACGACTTAAGCCGGGAGCGAGACTCCGGCCAGCGCAGCAACGAAACGGCTGGCCCGCTCGACCAATTCTTCTCTTGGCGAATCCAGCATCACCTGGATCAAGGCGCTGCCCACGATGGCGGCGTCGGCCGTCTTGCCCACATCTTCCACCTGTCCCCGGTTGGAGATTCCGAATCCCACTGCCAAAGGAAGACTGGTGTGCAATCTTACCCGGTCCAGCAGATCAAAACTCCGGGCCGATACCTGGTCGCGGATGCCGGTAACTCCGGTAACGCTGATGCAGTAGACGAACCCGCTGGCGCTGGCGCAAGCCTCTTTTATGCTCTCGTCGGTGCTGGTAGGCGCCAACAATGGGATCATGGAGATATCATGCGCTCGGCACTCTGCAAGTAGGGGCGCCGCCTCGAATCCGGGAAGGTCCACGGCTATGAGTCCATCGACGCCAGCCTCGTGGCACCGATCGGCGAACGGGACCAACCCGTAAGAATATATTGGGTTGTAGTAGCCCATCAGGATCAACGGAGTTTCGGGAATCTTATCCCGCAGGACCGCAACGGTGTTAAGGCATTCATCCAGACTTGCGCCGTTCTGCAAGGCCCGGAAGCTGGACTCTTGAATGACCGGACCTTCGGCCAGGGGGTCGCTGAATGGCACTCCCAACTCGACGGCGTCGGCTCCGGCGGCAACCAGGGCTGGAACCAACTCGAGCGTTGCCTCCATGTCGGGAAAACCGGCAGTCAGAAACACGATAAGTCCGGGACGCTTCTGCTCCCGGACTACCTCGAACATTCGCCTGATTCGTGATTCTCCCATACCTGGGAATTGAAATCCTTGCGGCCGGGTTTAATTGGTTTTCAGTAACAAAAACCGAAGAATCCGACCCTGTTGTTTAGGGTAGTTTAGGCAAATTTAACGTACAAGCTTAACGGTGTCTACCCCTGAAGCCTGCACCGGTGAAGCCTGCACCGGCCTCTAGCTCTGGAGGGCCTGCACGGCCAAGGCCAGGGAGTTCTGGCCGGCATGGGCCCCAATGGCCGCCCATAACGAACCGGTCTTCCAATATAACCAACCGAATAGAAACCCGGTGATGAAGATGGGCACCAGCACCCCCAGAGAAAAGTGGAAGGCGCTGAAGATCAACGCGCTGGCCGCTATGGCTCGCCATGGTCCGAGCCGTTTCAGCAGGCCGCCTAAGATGAAGCCACGGAAGAATATCTCTTCGGTGAGCGGCGTTATGAAAGCCAGGGCCTGGAAGGTCAGTAACACCGCAGCGCCGTCGAAGATAATGTCTGACTCGACATCCGGTGGAGAGAGGACATCCAGCCCCAGCGCGGCTACGATTCCGGCATAGATGGATGTGGCGATCAAACTGGTTGCCAACACCCCAACCATCAGTAAAACCGTACGTGCGCGGGGCACATGTATCCCACTAAGACCAAGCACTGCCAATGGGAATCTGGTATGGCGCACACCTAGGAACCAAACGGTGAGCACGATGCCCAACGCCATCAGGTGAACGCTATACCAAGTGGCTACGGCGTCTTCTTGCTCCGGATATAGGGAGCCAATGCCGGCAGCGGCCGCAGCGGCGGTGAACAAGGTAAGGATAACCAGGATGATCCCGGCGACGACCTGGCCTCCGCCCCACGTTATCCCTTCTTTCTTGGGTGATCCGGGTTTATCGGAGGTGCCTCCGTATGCCGCGATAGACCGGCTAGTGTCATAGCCGCAGCCGGGACAGTAATTGGGTTCTTGTTCCCAGTGACGGCCACATTGCGGACACGCGGTCATAGCCTCAGCCTGAAAATGGGATTCACCCATAGCCTGATTCGGCAAGAGTTTGTTTGGTTCTGTCGAACGCCCGAACATACTATGGCCGGACTACGGTTTGAGTCAGCATACACGCCTCGAAAACAGTTAGCTTCTACTGGATCGCTTCCAGCGGGGGTCGGCTTCAAGTATATCAACCTGACTCCTATTTCCAACCCCACGGTTTGAAAGGTGTAAATCGAGCACTCACCATGACCCCAGCCCCCACGATCGATTGCCAGACCGAAGAAACTCGGCCATAATCACGGCGGCCAAGCCCAGCAGTGATTAACACGCCCACAGGGGCGCATTAGAGGCGCATCAATGGCATCTGACAAACAGCTCACCCGCGAAGAATTCGACGTCTTAGCGGAAAAATTTGGCATCAGCGGAGACCCAGCCTACATCGATGAACTCTTCTCCCAGGTGCGAGGGGTCTTCATCGGCGCACAAGCGATCCGGGAAATCGATGTAACCAACGTCGAAACTGATATGGCTTTCATGCCCAGGGTCAACTAAACAGGCGATTCAGGGCAGATTCAAAACACGGAGACGATGCCTTTATGGACACACTGGAAATCTGCTACATGAGCGCCGGTGACCTCTCCAAGCTGGTGCAAAGTAAGGAAATCTCACCGGTTGAGATCATCGACGCCCATCTCTCCCGGATCGACGCCACCGAGCCGGTGCTGAACTCGTTCATAACCCTATTGGCGGACGAATCCCGCGCCGCCGCACGCCAGGCCGAAAGGGACATCCAGGCGGGAAGATACAAGGGCCCATTGCACGGCATACCGGTGGGGTTGAAAGACCTTTACAACACCGGCGGAGTGCGCACCACATCCGGCTCCAAGATCTTCGATAATTTCATCCCTACCGAGGATTGCAACGTGGCCGCCAGGTTCCAACAGGCCGGAGCGATCCTTCTGGGCAAGCTGAACATGCACCAGTTTGCCTACGGTCCCACGGGGGAAAACCCCGACTACGGCCACATGCATAATCCCTGGAATCCAGACATGGTTACCGGAGGTTCCAGCGGCGGCTCCGGCTCCGCCACCGCAGCAGGCCAGTGCACAATCACCACCGGCAGCGACACTGGTGGCTCCATCCGGATCCCCGCCGCGCTGTGTGGCATAGTAGGGTTGAAGCCCACCTACGGGCTGGTCAGCCGACACGGTCTGACGCCTTTGTCATGGTCAATGGACCACCCCGGTCCAATGGTTCGGACGGTTGAGGACGCCGCCATAACCATGAAAATCATCGCCGGCTACGACCCCAAAGATGTGGCGTCGGCCAAGGTCGATATCCCCGACTACACGTCTGCCCTGACCGGCGACGTTCGCGGTCTGCGTATCGGCATGCCAAAAGAATATTTCGATGCGCCCCTTGACCCACAGGTCAGGAAGGCTGTGCAGGACGCTGTCAGTTTGTTGGAGAGCATGGGAGCGGAGGTCAGAGAAGTCTCTTTCCCCATGTTCGACCAGTCGCAAGCCATATCCAGCATCATCCTAATGGCCGAGGCGACGGCCTATCACCGGGACCTGCTGGAGAAAGACGGCCACCAGCTCTATGAACCGGTGCGTCAGAGATTGGAAGCAGGGCTGTTCATCAGCGCCGCCGACTACCTCCGGGCCCAGCAGGCCAGGGCGCTCTTTGACCGGGAGATGCGGAGACTGCTGGACGACGTTGACTTGCTGGCCGGCCCCACCGAACCCATAACCGCCCCGGAGCTCCTCGCCCCAAGGGTGCTCGCCGGAGAACAAGAGATCGGGGTTGTCGGGGCTTTAACCCAATACACCAGGCCCTATAACATCAATGGCTTCCCAGCCATATCGGTGCCGTGTGGATTCTCCGACGCGGGACTGCCCATCGGCCTGCAACTGGCGGGAAGACCCTTCGATGAGTTGACGGTTCTGCGCGCCGCCCACGCTTACGAACAGGCCACCGACTGGCACAATCGCCGCCCACCCCTGTAACCAGTCGTTAAACCCGATTCTGAGCCCTTTCCGGCGGTCAGTAAGATACATCCGGAATTTCGTGTAGAATCCTTACATGGTCTTGGCGCGGTATTGGCGCGCCAACATGAAAGGCCGAGATCGAGGAGGGTCGAAAGCATTGGCGGAGATCACGACAGTTACCTTCGACCTTTGGCAGACCCTGTTGGTCGACGGTCTGGACCTGGGCCAGGCCCGCGCCTTGGCACGGCTTGAAGGCGCGCAGTCCTCGCTGGCCAATTTCGGCGAAGATTATGACCTGGAGCACATACGGGCAGCGTATCAGTCTTGCTTCCAACAATGCCGGGAAGTGCGAGACGGCGGCCTCGATGTGGATTTCCGGGAGCAAGTCAGCATCTTCGTAGACAACATCAGTCCTTGTCTGAGCGTCCGATTAGACCGGGAGACCATGGATGAGATTGCCCACAGCTACGCTGACTCGTTCTTGGTCCACCCTCCGCCCGCCCATACAGATGCGCTAACGGTGCTCCAAGGCGTCAAAGACATGGACCTGAGGATGGGTCTGATCTCCAACACCGGAATGACGCCAGGGTTCACTTTCCGCTCCTACATGGAAGAGCGGGGATTGTTGAGTTACTTCCACACCCTGACCTTTTCCGACGAGGTAAAGCTATCCAAACCCTCCAGTGAGATATTTATGATGACCCTGCGGTCCCTGGGGGCGACTCCGGAGCAAACCATCCATGTGGGCGACCACGTATTGAATGACGTGGTGGCCGCCAAACGATGCGGGCTGAAAACGGTCTGGATCACTGGGTTCTACGAGCGGGAAGACCCCAACGACCCCGAGTCCGAACCGGACGCCACCGTGTCAGGACTGGGCGAAGTGGTCGCGGCCATAGCCAAGCTGACCGGGCGGGCGGTGCCAGGCTGAAAATCGGCGCTCTTGGTTTGTCTTGACAAGGGGAATCTGCCGGTGTTAGTGTCGTCTCGCCTGCGATTCCCGCGAAGAAAAACTGCCCGTTTGCTTACCTCTGGCCATCCGCCGGAGGGGTTATTCAGAGCAAAAGGTATTCGGATCGGCTTCAGCGCGATCTGTCATTGGCTTTGGTGACGGGATGCTAAAAAGGGTCCTGACGGGAATGCAGCATGGCTGACGCAGCCAAACTAAACGAGCTTTGCACCGCCGTTTTTTCGCAACGGCCGCTCATCCTTGTGAGTAACCGCGGCCCGGTGGAACACCAGATGTCCGCCGAAGGGCGGCCTGAGGGACGGAGAGGCAGCGGCAGCGTGGTCACAGCCTTCAATTCCTTGGCCCAGAGATTCGAATTCACCTGGGTCGCCAGCGCCATGGGCGAAGGTGACCGGCTCGTTTCCAACAACGGCCAAGGACCCCACTTCAAATCCCCCCTCCCGGCACATACGATCAATCTGCGATATGTTGTTACCCCCAGGCGTGTTTACCATAAGTACTACAACATCCTATGCAACCCGTTGCTGTGGTTCCTGCAACACTACATGTGGAACCCCCCTTACAACCCCAACGTCGATGCGGCAGTGCATGATGCCTGGGAAACCGGCTACATCCCAGTCAACCAGGCATTCGCCAACGCCGTGATCGAAGAGGCCCGCGCCCTGGAACAGGCCCCTATAGTCATCGGTCACGATTATCATCTTTACCTTATGCCCGAGTTTGTGCGCAAAGAGGTGCCAGAGGCGATCATCCAGCACTTCATCCACATACCCTGGCCCACCCCGCAGTACTGGCACATGATCCCTACGTACATCACCCAGCGCATCTGCGAGTCGCTGTGCGCCACCGATCTGCTCGGGTTCCAGACGATTGGCGACCTCCGCTGCTTCCTCGACACAGTCGAGGAGTTCGTGCCTGATGTAACCGTCGACCGAAACGAGCACACGATCATCCGCAATGGCCACACGACAGCGGTCAAGGTCTACCCGATCTCAATCAACGTGGAGGAAGTTCAGCGGATCGCAAACTCGCCCCGCGCTTTGGACTATGAGACCAGGCTTTCGGCAGACACTGGTGAGTTCACAATCGTCCGCATCGACCGGGCAGAGCCCAATAAGAACATCGTACGGGGCTTCCGAGCCTACGAATTGATGCTGACGCGTTATCCAGAACTCAAAGGCAAGGTTAAATTCCTAGCCTTCTTGGTGCCATCGCGGACCCACATTCGGCAGTATCAAAGATACATGGACGAGATTCAGCAGGTGATCCAGCAGATCAACAACAACCACGGCACCGACGACTGGCAACCGATAGTGCCCTACATAGAGAACAACTACACGCAGGCCATCGCCGGCATGAAGCTGTACGATGTCCTGTTGGTGAACACGATAATTGAAGGCATGAACCTGGTGGCCAAAGAAGGCCCGGTGGTTAATAAGCGCGACGGTGTATTAGTTCTGTCCCACAGCAGCGGAGTGCACCATCAGCTTGCTCATGGCGCTTTGAGCGTTTCTCCCACCGACATTGAGGGCACCATGAATGCTCTTCATCAAGCAATAACTATGACCCCTGAAGACCGCAAAGACCGGGCGTCTCGCCTGCTTGAATCGGTCTGCCGAGAAGACATCAACCACTGGCTCCATCAGCAGACGTACGACATCTCGAATCTCCTGTAACGGGCCATCCGAAGCGAGCCATCCGGTTCGTTCCGATGGGGTCCAGCCCTCTGACCCATCGAGGCCATCTTCGATTCTAGGCTGGATTTAAGCGTTTGCAAACACATAAGGTATCTATACGGCTAATCGAGCCTCCCCAAATCGAAATCTCTACGTCACGCCTCTAGGAAGCTTCAGGCGTGGAAAAAGCGGACTAAATGGAACAATTATTTAATCCCCAGTTGCCTGATGGCGGGCATCCGGACATCCATCTTTGCATCTTCCCCCATCTCTCGGAATTCCTGGCGATTGACTCTCGGCAAGAAAACCCACAGGTGTTGGTTCTCAACACCGATGACGTTTTTGACGAGGAATTCTATCGGACGGTGGAATCCGATTTCTCCGGGGCGTTACGCTCCACCGACGAATCCCTCTTTTCCCATCTCATCAACCTGCCGATCGTGATCGACGAAGCCGTGCGGGACATCGCCATGACCTTCATCCTTAACCGGCTTGGAATTGTGGTGGACGACGAAGATGAGATACCGTCGGTGGTTGTCTATGTGGTTAGTGGCGGCGCTTTGGCCACCCACAACCGGAATATACTCGACGGCATTAACCATCTGATCCATTCCAGCTTTAACGGCTCTGAGTCGGGCTGCTGGGAACAGACCGTCGCCGAACTGGTGCAGCGGGAAACAGAAATCCTCGAGAAGTTGAACGAAAGGCAAGTCGAAGCTGCTCTCAAGGGCGACTCTCCCGATTATTTCACCCTCTGGGAAAGCCGCAACTAGCCACGGTTAGTTCTGGCGCGCCTTTCTACTCTCACCTATAATCCCAAGGAATCGTCCACCTGTGACGCCGTCCGCTGACAAGGACGGCCTGCCCAAGGACGCAATCCCAGCGGAGGTCTTCCTCAGGAGTTATCGATGACCGACATCGGGTTCTTTCTCAACGCCAGCCGGGAAACCTCCGATGATGATGTGATCTCCATAGCACGGCAGGCCGATAGCCTTGGTTATCACTCATTCTGGACTGGAGAATCCTGGGGAAGGGACGTTTTCACCGTGTTGACCATGGTGGCCTGCCACACGGAGAACCTGCGCCTAGGCGCTGGCATCGTCAACGTTTATAGCAGAACTCCGGCGCTCATCGCCCAGACTGTAGCTTCGTTGGATATATTGTCCCGGGGCCGGGCCATCTTGGGCTTGGGCAGCAGCGGGCGCGTCGTGGTTGAAAACTGGCATGGTGTGCCATTCGATTCCCCCCTGGCACGGACCCGCGAGTATATCGACATCATCCGCATGGCCTTATCTGGGCAGCCGGTCAACCATCAAGGCAATTTCTATCAGATGGACCGGTTCCGGATGATCTCCCCTCCAATGCAAGAGCGCATCCCCATCTACGTTGCCAGTCTGGGACCCAAGAACCTGGCCTTGACCGGCGAACTGGCCGACGGTTGGTTGCCGATATGGGCGCACCGGGAACGAATATCCGGCCTCAAGGAAGATATCGCCGTCGCCGCAACCAAGGCTGGCCGGAAAATCTCAGATGTGACCGTCGCTCCTTACATCATGTGCTACGCCGCCAGCGATGCCCAGGACCTAGGCCATGGGGAAGGATTACTGCGAGACCACATGGCCTACTACATCGGCGGCATGGGATCTTATTACTTCGATAGTTTCAGCCGCGCCGGTTTCGCCAGCGAAGCCCAGGCGGTCCGGGAGGCTTGGAACTCCAGAGACCGCGAGCGGGCAGCGGCTGCCGTGTCGGACCGGATGCTGGAGAGCGTGGCCGTGTTGGGCACTCCTGAACAGTGCCGCAACCAGTTGAACCAGTTCCGGCAAGCAGGAGTCGACCTGCCCATCGCAACCTTCCCCCACGGAACGGACGTAGACGCGATCCACCGCACCATCGAGGCATTGGCCCCCACGGCAGGGGGCCAATGACCGCCAAGATTGGGGTGATATCAGACACGCACTCTGCTGGCAGCGGCAGGGACCTGCCATTGAAGATTCTGGACGCCTTGAAAGGTGTCGATCTGATCCTCCATTGCGGCGACCTTGAGTGCCTAGGCGTCTTGGATTACCTGGAAGAGGTTGCGCCGCTCCTGGCCGTCCGGGGCTACGAGGATCCCATCGAAGAGGGAGACCGGGTCGCCCTGACAACCCGCGTGGTCAAGGTCGAGGGAGTGTCTATCGGTATGATCCATGACATCCAGTGGCCGGGCCCCAAAATACCCACCAGCCCCGACGGCACCGGGTTGGTCCTCCCTGAAACAAATGGCCGGGAGTTCATGGCGCGCAAGTTCAAGGAGCCTGTGGACGTCGTTCTATTTGGCGACACCCACGAGGAATTAATCATAGATTGGGACGGGGTCTTGATCATGAACCCGGGAAGTCCGACCTACCCCGGCAGACGGCACAAACGGGGCGTCCTGGGCACCATCGGCATCTTGAAAGTGGACGGAGAGGACGCCACCGCCCAGATCATCAACCTGGAACCCTCCGGGTTACTTTTCAGCCACTAACGGCCCCTCGCTCGTCATTCCGGCGCAGGCCGGAATCCGGGGATAGCGCTCCCCAATAATTTTCGCCAGATTGAAGAACTTTGGCAGCCCAATAAAGTTCCTGGATTCCGGCTGTCGCCGGAATGACGAAGTTGGACGGCCTCAGAAATAACAAAAGGCCGGTCATTCGACCGGCCCTTCGCTTTGTTAAGTTGTGATTCGATTGTGCTTAGCCGGGATTCCCCAGATCAAACCGACCTGCTGGATATAGCTCCCTCTGGGATACCGCCAACGGTAA
>JAQBXL010000070.1 GCA_027624135.1 Chloroflexota bacterium | reverse complement strand
CTGAGGGCCGGTTGGGATGAAGACTACCTTCTCAAGGTGTTATCCCTATGAGATGCGATTGCCCTGCCCGGCCCAGGCGTGGCATTCACTTTCCAGGTGGCTGGTGCTATTATTAGACGGTTGTAATCGCCCATTTCACGATTACCCGGTCACGCTTACCCGTCCACAATTATCCGTACCCGGGCGAGCGGCAGTATTCACATCACCGGAGACCATCTTCCCATGACTACCAATGCGCTCCAGATCGAGTTAGACCCCCGAGAATTGAGGGGCAAAAAGGTCGGCCGATTGCGCCGGGTCGGCATCGTGCCCGTGCACCTATACGGCCCCAGCATAGAGCCACGGTCGCTGCAATGCCAAGCTTCCCAATTGATTCGGGTTCTGGCCCAGGCCGGCGGCGCCACGCCCATCAGCATCACGATCCAGGGGGAGTCCGGAACTCACCTGGCATTTGCCGGGGAGCTTCAGTGGGATCCAAGAAACGACGGCCTGTTGCACGTTGACCTTGTGGCAGCCGATGTAAACCGGCCAGTCACCGCCCAGGTGCCGATCAATTTTATTGGCGAGTCCCCTGGGGCCCGCAACGTCAACGGAACTGTGATACAGCAACTCCGGACCGTCGACGTTCAAGCCCTGCCTCTGGAAATGCCCGCCCAGATCGAAGTGGACCTAGAGTTGATGACAGAACCTGATTCGGTCGTGCGTGTGGCCGAACTGGATGTTCCCAGTTCAGCCACGATCCTGACCGACGGCGAAGAAATGGTCGCCCGTATCGAGCTACCCAGGGTTGCGGAAGAGGTGTTCCCTGGTCAAGGAAACGCCGAAGCAGACGCCGAGAGCGAAGGCGGCGATACGGAAGAGGCTGCGGGAGAGTAGATTCAGGGCCAAGGCCGCTTCTAGTCCTGCATATATCATGGGATGCCGGGAATGTTCAGCAAAGATTTTCAACGCCGGAGGAGTGGTCCCTAAAGGACACGCGCAGCCTCCGGCGGTTGTTTTGGAGACAGGGAAATGTTTCTAACCTACGTTGGGGAGTCGGCGAGCACGGGCAACAACGCCGTGGACCCCACCCAATCGCACCAGGTTTACACCGGGTTGTTCGTCCACGAGAGCCAGTCTATCTCGATGGCCGGCGAATTTAACGCCCTTTGCCGTCGTCATTTCGGCGCTCCTCTTGGTGAGGAGGGCGCTCCAAGCGAGATTCAGCCGGTGGAAGTTTACGAGGGCTTGGGCTACTTTGCTTCGTGGACGCCAGAAAAGAGGAACGAACTGATCCAGGACTGCCTGGGCATCATGGTCAGGCGGGAGACCCCAGTGATAGTCTCCTACATCAACGAAAGCGAGTTCGCCAAGGCCAAGTTGGCCGGAGACCCCTCGTTGTCCGTAGCGTGGGAAACTCCCACTGAGCCGGTTGTGAACAAATTCTTATTTGCCATCAGCATGTTCATGGACGAGCTTCACCTGTCTACCCTGTCTGAAGACCAGGTCATGGACAGCGCACTGCCGATCTCGAATTTTGCCTTGTTAGTAGCCCAAACCGGGGCGTCTGTGGAATCCCGGTTCATGACCGAGTTCCTACTTTCTGATGATGGCATGGACGCCAACAATCTGGTGCCAAATTTCTGCTTCATGGACGCTGGGCATTCAGTGGGGACTCAGCTTTCAAACTTTTGCGCTTACTTCGTCCACCGCTGGCTCCAGAACCCGGAACGGCCGCATCCCTATTTCGACGGGCTCCGCAACAACAAAGTGATTCAAGTCATCTACCCCGTAAACTTTTAGTCCCGTAAACTTTTGGTTCGGCAGCCAAATAGCCGCGCCATTCGCCTATCCAGCCCGGATTATCGGCCGCAGACCAGCGCTGAGCAGGTCCACTGCCAGCACCAATATGAGATACCAGATGATGATTAGTGCCACATCGGTGTAGTGGAAGAAGCTGAGACTGAGCCTGAACTCTCGTCCCAAACCGCCTGCGCTGACGAAACCGACCACCACAGTGGTCCGAATCACCACTTCCCAACGGTAAAGCAGGTAGGTCAAAAACTGGGGGATGGCTTGGGGGATGATCCCGTAGGCCAGCATCTGCAGATTCCCGGCTCCAGATGAGCGCAGCGCCCGCGCCGGACCGGGGTCCATGTTCTCCACAACTTCCGCCGACAGCTTTCCCACTATGCCGTAGTTGTGCAGTCCAAGGGCGATTGCGCCCGGCAACACCCCCGGCGACAGGAAAAACACTATCACCATGGCCCACACCAACTCTGGCACCGCCCGGGTGAAAGCAAACACGAGCCGGAGCACATGATAGAGCACGCCCAGTCCGGCGGACGGTCTACCGCCCAATTCACCGTTACTCACGTTCCTGGCTGCGGGCAAGAAGGTGATCAGCACACCCACACCAGCAAGGCCGATCGCCAACACACTCATCAACAGGGTCTTGTAGGCTAGCTTCCCAGTCTCCGCCCACCGGCTGAGCTCCAGATAGGCTGGCCGGCCAGGCTCATCGATCCCCAATAGCTGGCGAACGAAATCTGCGGCGTTACTCCAGGCTCTGCCAGAGAAAAGATCGCCCAGGCCGCTGTCTCCGCCCGTCAATATGTAAACCCACGCCACCACGGAAAGGGCCACAAATCCATAGTTGGATGCTCGGGCGAAGGTTATTCTGCCCCTTCCCGCCACTACCTCCCTGGCCACTTCTGGCAAAGTAGACTTCGGCCCCGTCACGAACCAAGACTCCGGCGCACTCTGGTGCTCCAATAGTCCACCAGCAAGACTAGGCCGACCAAGAACAGCAGAAGCGTCCAAACCTCGCTGAACAGTAGATCGTTCAGAGACAGTTGTATCTCGTAGCCCAGCCCACGGATCCCGACAAAACTCATAATCGCGGCGGCTCTAATGGCGCACTCGAACCGGTAGAAGCTATAACCAATCATGTCCGTCAGGGCCAAGGGTATCCGGCCATAAACTAGGACTTTGGCCGGAGAGGCTCCCGATGAACGCAGGCCGTCCAATGGACCGTCTGGAACATCATTGAGTAACTCAGAATAGATGCGCCCGAGTATTCCGGCGTAGGGGATGGCAATGGCCAGAACCACGGCCAAAGACGATAGGCCAAATGCGGTTACGAATAAGACGGCCCAAACCAACTCGTGGATGGATCGCATGATCGCCAGAAGAAAGCGCGCAGCCACGGCGATGGCCAATCGGGAACGGCCAAGATGCCCCAACGATCCTGAAGCGACCACCCCCAGAGCCAACCCGATCGCCAGCGCCAGGGTGATTCCAGCCACGGCATGAACCAGCGTCTGCCAACTGGCCGCGATGGCCAGCTTCAAGAACCCCGGTGATAGCTCTGGTGGGAAAAGGGCGGTTAAAAATTCCTTGAAGGCGTTGCCGCCGCCGGTGTGGACGATCCCGCCACCCCAATCGACGCCGGTCAAACTCCAGACCAGCGCTCCAGCCAGAACTAGAGTCAGCAGCCGCCGAGTCTCAAGGAACCTGGCGGCGCCCCTAGCTTTGGTGACGCCGGTCCAGATCATAAAGAGCGTCCAATCTTTGAGTTGTCAATTCTTGGACTGGGATATCGAACTGGAATTTCCCTTCCCGCAGACCAATCACCCGTGAGAAATACTTTCTGATCAGCTCAGGGGCGTGGAGACTGGCGATGATCGTCCGATCCGAGTCAGCGGCTACTTCTGTCAGCAGCCTCAATATCTCCTCAGCTCGGGCCGGGTCCAGGGACGAGACCGGCTCGTCAGCCAAGATGATTCGGGGGGCCTGCAGCATCAACCGGGCGATGGCTACACGTTGTTGCTCCCCGCCAGAAAGCTGAGAAGTCCGCTCGTCGATCTTGTCGGCGATGCCCAAACGCGAAAGGGCTTCAACAACCTCCCCTCGTTCGTGGGCCGAAAACATCGATGCCAAAGAGCGAAGAAGACCCCACTGGCCCAACCTCCCGGCGAGCACGTTTTGTATCACCGGCAACTGGGGGACCAGGTCCAATTGCTGCTGGACCAGACCCACGATCTCTGAAAGCTCCTTTCCTGGCCGAAGGTCCGCAACCGGCTTGGATCTCAAAACCAGCTGTCCGTGGTCGAGCGGAATTAACCCCGCCAGGATGTAGAGAAGGGTTGTTTTGCCGCTTCCGCTGGGGCCAACCAGCGCCACCCGTTCGCCCCGGCCTACGGTGAGGTCCAAAGACGACAATGCGGTAATGGCGCCGTACGATTTGGCCAGACCACGGCCCTCGATGATGGACGCCGCCGCCGTCATATGAGGGACATTCAAGTTGGGTGTCTCAATCACTTGATGATTTCCAAGCCCCGCGCCACATCCTCGATGGCCTGGTAGTTATCGTTTTCAGTGGCTATGAACCTTTGGGTACTGAACAGGCCCAATATCTCTCGGTTGTCACTGAGATTCAGCGCCAAAAGAGCTTCTCTGACCTTTAGGGTGAATCCCTCGCCATATTCCTCGTCCAATGTCGAGGCGGCGGTCCAGTTGTAGTCGAAGTACGGCGGAGTAGTCTCCAACACCCGGACCTTATTTACATCCACCGACCCTTCAAGAACCGCCCTGTCCCATACGTCTTCGTTCAATGCCCCAACATCGAATGCCCCGCTCTCAACCAGCCGCCAGGTTAGGTCATGGGAGCCCGAGTAATTAGGCAGAGACTTGAAATCGGCATCGGCGTCCATCCCGGCCTCTCCCAAGAAGTAGCGGGGCATCAGGTGGCCCGATGTGGAACTCTCGCTGCCGAACGTAATGGTCAAATCACCGGCCAAGTCGGCCAATTCCTCCAAAGAGTTGGCCGGCAGATCGGCCCGGACGATGAATTTGGAATGAAATGCGGCGTCATTCTCACGTTGGGCGATGGCCAGGGCGCCGGGGCCACGCAACCGCGCCTGTACGCCGGTTAATCCACCGAAGAAAGCCAAGCCCAGATCCCCTTGTTCGAAAGCAGTCACCACTGCCGCATAGTCGGCGCTGGGAACATACTCCACCTCCACTCCAAGATTCTGAGACATATAGTTCGCGAAGCCGTCGTAGCGCCGAGCAAGCCTGGATGCGTCTTGGTCTGGAATGCCACCTACTTTGAGCACCGGGGCGTCGCCGCCGCCGCAAGCAATGATCATTAACAGGATTCCGGTCAGGATGAACCCCAACAATGATATCTTTCTCAAAATTCTTTTCCGCCTTCCACTATTCCCTGATTCCAACGTTCGATATGCCTGGACTATCAAGCTGGCTGCCAGGCGTAACGTCATAACGCCCGGATGGATGACCAACAAGATTTTGGTAGTCCTACGGCTTACCTGGGGCTGGAAGGCTTAAGGCGGCGATTGGGGGGCGTTCTGACGAAGAAGAGCCGGGGAAACAGGTTCCCGGAGCTACCAGAGCTGATTCAAAACCCAGTGGGACCGCCGGCCAGTCCAGGCCCCGCAGGCAAGGACTCAGGTAAAACCGGCGTTGAAATTCCAAATAGCATTTTGGTTTGTAGCTGACACATTAAGAATATTAATAAGAGATATAAAGTCTGTCAAATGTCATGTCTCCTAGCAGAGGGTCAATCAGGCTGGCGATTCCTTTACAAGGCATGGGCACGGCATTACAATCGCTACTCAGAAGAGATGACGCATTTCGCTGTTTTCTCCGACTTTTCCACCCGATAATTTCAACAAGATCGCCCTGGAAACCGGCACAGCAGGCTGGTAGCCTCCGGGCTCTTAGGACTAGATGGCCGACCGAGAAGACACGCTCCTGACGAACCGTGCCGCCAAGCTCGAACGCATCCGCGCCAAAGGCATCGACCCCTACCCGGCCCGTTTCAGCCGCACCTGCGACACCGCCACGGCCACGGCCATGTTTGAAGCCAACGAAGGCGATGATGGATCGCAAGACAAGGTCCAAGATGTCTTATTGGCCGGACGGATCACCTCCATGCGGACCATGGGCAAAGCGGCCTTCTTGGACCTGCAAGACGCCTCCGGTGTCATCCAAGCCCTCCTCCGTCTGAACAATCTCGGAGACGGATTTGACCTGATCAAAGACCTGGACCTTGGCGACCATCTGGGCGTCCGGGGCAACCTGATGCGCACCCGCACCGGGCAGGTGACCATTGACGCAGTAGAACTGACCGTCACCGCCAAGGGCATGCGTCCCCTTCCGGAGAAGTGGCACGGCCTGAGAGACGTTGAGACCCGTTACCGGCAGCGCTACCTGGACCTGATAGCCAACCAGGACGAGATCATGCCGGTGTTCGTACTGCGCAGCAAGGTGATTAGCGGTATCCGCAGGTTCCTGGATGACCGTGGCTTCCTGGAAGTGGACACCCCAATCCTGGTGCCGGTTGCCGCCGGTGCCCATGCCAAACCCTTCGACACCCACCACAACGCCTTGGACCAGAAGCTCTACCTGCGCATCGCCACCGAGCTCTACCTGAAGCGGCTAATCATCGGCGGGTTCGACAAGGTCTATGAGATCGGGCGGGTCTTCCGAAACGAGGGCATTGACCAAGACCACAATCCCGAGTTCACCCTGCTGGAAAGCTACGAGGCCTACGCGGATTACATCCAAGTTATGGACATGGTTGAACAGATGGTCGCCACCATCGCCATAGCGGTAAATGGCTCTGCCCAGGTGACTATCGGCGAAAATGTCATCGATTTCACTCCCCCGTGGCAGCGGGTGAGCATGCGCGAAGAACTGGAAAAACGCAGCGGCATCGACCTGGAGTCCTACGATGACGAGGCCCTGCGCCGCCGGGCAGCCAAGTTGGGCATCGATACCAAGGTACTGGAAAGCCGTGGCCGCTTGATTGACAAGCTGCTATCTACCTTCGTTGAGCCTCATCTGATCCAGCCCACGTTCGTATTGGACTACCCAGAGGAGATGTCCCCTCTGGCTAAAGCCAAGCCCGATTCTCCCGGATACGTCGAACGCTTTGAGGCATTCGCCTGCGGGATGGAGATAGCCAACTCCTATAGCGAACTAAATGACCCTGTGGTACAGAGGGAGCGATTCGAAGGCCAAGAGCAGATCCGCGCGTTGTATGAGGACGAAGAAGTTGACCGGCAGGACGAGGACTTTCTCACCGCCATGGAGTACGGCATGCCCCCCACCGGCGGCTTGGGCGTTGGCATCGACCGGCTGGTGATGCTGCTCGCCGGCCAGCGGTCTATCCGGGATGTGCTCCTGTTCCCCCAGATGCGGACACTGAAGGGTGAGTCTGCCGAAGCAGAACCCGAGGAAGAACCTGAGAACGAAGCGACGGAATAACTAGAAAATCATGCTTTCCATCGAAAACATAAGAGAGAACCCGGACGAGGTGCGCCGCGCCCTCCAGACCAGAGGAGAAGACGACTCGATCACCGAAGTCCTCGAACTCGACGCCCAGATACGAGCCGCCATCACCCAGCGCGACGACCTAAACGCGGAACGAAACCGGGTCAGCAGAGAGATTGGCCAGGCGCGCTCTCAGGGCCAAGAGGCTTCGGAAGAGGTGCGGGCCGAGATGCGTAACATCGGCGATCAGGCCGATGCGTTGAATCAACGAACCAAGGAACTGGGAGATCAGATCAATGAGTTGATGTTGACTCTCCCCAACCTGCCCCAAGCCGACGTTCCGGTGGGCGAAGACGAGTCGGGCAGCGTCATCATCCGCCAGAACGGCGAGCCTCCTGTCTTTGACTTCGAGCCAAAGCCCCACTGGGACTTGGGCCCGGAACTTGGCATCATCGACTTTGAGCGGGGCACCAAACTGGCGGGAAGCCGGTTCTACAACATGCTGAATCACGGCCCCAAGCTGGAACGGGCGCTGATCGCCTTTATGTTGGACCTGCATTCCAATGAACACGGGTATACCGAAATTTCGCTCCCAGCGGTGGTGAAACGAGAGATTATGGAGGGCTCCGGCAACCTGCCGAAGTTCGCCGACCAACTCTACCACGACGCCGAAGACGACCTCTGGCTGATACCCACCGCCGAGGTGCCAATCACCAACCTGTACCGGGACGAGATCATACCGGCCAACACCCTGCCGCTCAAGTACGTCGCCCAGACGCCCTGCTTCCGCCGGGAGCGAGCTTCGGCAGGCCGGGACACCAGGGGCATCAAGCGGGTGCACCAGTTCAACAAGGTCGAGATGTACCAGTTCGTAGAACCTGAAACCTCAAATCAGGAACTTGAAAAGCTGGTCGATAACGCCGAAGACGTCTGCCGAAAACTGGGTTTCACCTACCGGGTGCTCCAACTCTGCACCGGAGACATGGGATTCGCGTCGTCCAAGACCTACGACATCGAGGTCTGGGCCGCAGGGTGCCAGGAATGGCTGGAGGTTAGCTCTTGCTCCAATTGCACCGACTTTCAGGCCCGCCGTTCCAACATACGCTACCGGACCGAAGAGGGTGGCCGCCCCCGCCTGCCCCACACTTTGAATGGCTCTGGCTTAGCCCTGCCCCGCGTCATGATTGCTATCTTGGAGAACTACCAACAACCCGATGGCTCAGTGGTGATTCCCGAAGTCCTCCGCTCTTACACCGGGTTCGACGTCATACCCGCCAAGACCGCATAGCGGGCAGGGGGAAGGAAAGATTGCTATAGCTGGAAAGATGGAGCACCCGGAAGCGCTGGCAGAAGATGTAATTCCGAGCCTCTAAGTTGGCCGGTTGTCGAACTAGACGCCCCGAACATCGAACCAAGATGCCGCGTCGGAGCGGCGTCTGTAAGGACCTGTCCGATTGCTCGAAGACCTACTATTCGTGTTCACGCTCATCACAGCCCTGGGCTGTGGGCTCGTGGCCGGAATATTTTTTGCTTTCTCGACATTCGTGATGAAAGCCCTGGCACGCGTCCCGGCGGCGCATGGTAACGCAGCCATGCAGGCCATCAACATCACGGTGATCAATCCCTTATTCATGTTGGCATTCATGGGGACCGCTGTAACTTGCGTGGTCGTCATAGTTTTCACGTTCATGACGTGGGACGAGTCCGATCCCGTCTTGTTGCTTACCGGCAGCCTGCTCTACCTAATCGGGACCCTCCTGGTAACCATGGCGTTCAACGTGCCTCGTAACAACGCGCTGGCAGCTACTGACCCGGAAAGCGATGACGGCGCCAGGGTCTGGTCCGGGTATGTGCGTAGTTGGACAGCGTGGAACCACTTACGAACGGTCGCAGCGTTGGCTTCGTCGGTATTGCTTACCCTGGGGCTCTGACGGCGGCGGGTCAGTAGGACCGGTCACGCTTCCCCAACTGGTTCCTGGTGGACTAGAATAGCCTCCAACCGCAAACTGGGCGGACTCAATCCGGAGGGAAACTATGTCGGGAATATGGCCCGGTGAGACCCAGTGCGTAGTGCTTCTCGGATTCGATGTGGACGGTGTGTCGTCCTGGCTGAACCGCGACCCCAGCTTCAAGGACCACCCCAGCCTGATGTCCATGGCCGAGTACGGTCCTTCGATCGCAACGCCGCGAATCCTAGACCTGCTGGACGCCCACTCCATCCCCGCCAGCTTCTATATTCCCGGCTACGTGGCCGAGACCCATGAAGACATGGTGCGAGAGATCTTCCGGCGCGGCCATGAAATCGCCCACCACGGCTACATGCACGAGCCGCCATCCAGCCTCACCAGAGAAAAAGAGAACGAGGTCATCGAGTCGGGTATCCGCATCCTCAGTGGCATCACAGGCGAGATTCCCCTGGGCTACCGGTCTCCAAGCTGGGAACTTAGCGAGCATTCGCTGGAACTGCTCACCGACCACGGGTTCATCTACGACAGCAGTCTCATGGGGGACGACGCACCCTACATCGTAAATTCCGAGGCCAACGGCAAGTCATTGGTGGAGCTGCCCGTCCACTGGCTGCTGGACGACGCGCCCAACTTCGTCTACGCGCCCGTGGCGAACCGGTTGGGGCCCATGCGCAACCCGGATGAAGTCTACGGAACCTGGGCCGTCGAGTTCGAAGGACTCTATCGCTATGGCCGAGCCTTCACCCTGACCATGCATCCCCAGTACATCGGCCGACCGGGCCGGCTGCTGATGCTGGAGCGCCTCATCGAGCACATCAAGTCCTTCCCCAATGTCGAGTTCATGCGGGCCATCGACGTAGCCAAGATGTGGGTGTAGACGGCAACCAATAAACTGTGGTTCTCTGTTTATTGATCGGCCGATTTAATCAGATTGAGCGATCGAAATTGGGCCATATGGCTCTGTTCACAATCATCCCTTGCTGATTTAATGCAGACAAGTGCATAGCTAATCCTGCGGCGCATTGGGGGATAACATTTCTTCACCTTCAGCCTCGTTTACCGGCCGTTTAGCTGGATGGACGTCCCGGCACCCCTGGATCACCTTGGCGGCGTGGGTAGTAATCTTGGTGGGGGCGTTCTTTCTCGCCCAAAATCTCAGCGTTTCAGGCGAGGGCGGAGTAGAAACGACCGACGCCCGGCGAGCCAGCGCTTTGATCGAAGACGCGACTGGCGAAGACCCACGAGCCGAAGAGTATGTCCTCGTAGAGTCCAATGGTGGGCCTATCGACGAAGATTTACTTGCATCGGTTGTCGGCTCCATAGTCACCGAAATGCGCGCGATTCAGGTTGTGGGCTCAGTCAACAGCTACCAAGACGGGGCCGACACATTGCGCACACCCGATGGTCGCATGGCCCTGATCCGAGTCACCACCACCCTTGGCACAGACGACGACCTTGACACTGCCGACCCCATCTTGGACGTGGTCGAGCAAGCGAACCAGAATTCCGGTCTCCATGTCACCACTATCGGAAATATGAGCGTGGAGCGACTCTTCGGCGAGATGGCCGACGAGACGTTCCAGAAAGGCGAGATGATTGGCATCATCGCGGCACTCGTGATTATGGTTGCTGTTTTCGGGGCCGTGGTAGCGGCGTTGATCCCCATCTTGCTCGCCATAGTTGCTATCTTCACGGCAGTGGGAATCATCGTGGTTATCAGCACGATCAGGGAACTGAACGAATTCACGGTGATCGTTACCACTATGGTCGGACTCGCCGTCGGCATTGATTACACACTGTTCATAATCCAGCGTTTTCGCGAGGAGCGTGAAAACGGCCTGGAACGCTACGACGCGATCATCATGGCTGCCTCCACTGCCAGCCGCACCGTGCTCTTCTCAGGGATCGCTGTGGCCATCGCGCTGGCCGGCATGCTGATCATGCCCGATATCCTTTTCAAGAGCTTCGGGATCGGTACGATGGTCGTAGTTGTTACGGCAGTGGCTGCGGCGCTAACGCTTCTCCCCGCTCTTCTGGGATTGCTCGGCGATCGCGTAAACTGGCTGACCATCCCAATCATTGGCAGGCGCCGTTCTGCAGGTAGCGGTAGCGGATTCTGGAGCGCCGTCACCGGCGTAGTGACAGCCCATCCGGCAATCAGCGTCGTCATCACAGCCACAATCCTGATCGCATTGACTGCGCCGGTGGCGACCCTTGATCTTGGTTCAGGCGGGTTCAGCATGCTGCCTGAGGACACCGACGAGCGGCACGCGTTCGATGTCGTAATCGCTGAATTCTCCGACGGCATAATCACGGCCGACGTCGTAGTGCTGGCGCCGGACGTCGCCATAATCGCCGTGCAGAATGCCATAAAGGATCTGACCACGTCTATCGAGTCCGACTCTTTCTTCGGGACAGCGGAGTCAATCGATGGCCCAAACGGCGACATAGTAGATATCCGATTCTCGATAGCCGGTGATGTCTCCAGCGAAGAGTCGATCAATGCCATCAACCGCATACGTAACGACTATGTTCCGGCAGCATTCGCCGGCGTAAACGCTGAGGTGCTGGTCGGTGGCGGGACTGCTGAAGTGATGGACTCAGTCGAAATCGTCAGACGATACGTGCCGTTAATCATGGCGGCGGTTTTGGCAGCTAGCTTCATATTGCTGCTGGTCGCCTTCCGGTCCATCGTTGTGCCGTTGAAGGCAGTGATCATGAACTTGCTGTCGGTCGGTTCCGCCTACGGTATGGTGGTGTTGGTCTTCCAAAAAGGCGTGGGCAGCAGCCTCTTCGGCTTCCAGGAAGTCCCGGTCATTGAATCGTGGATCCCCCTGTTTCTCTTCGCCATACTATTCGGACTCTCCATGGACTACCATGTCTTCTTGCTCAGCCGGATCAAAGAACGGTACGACCAGACCGGCGATAACTCCGGCTCCGTGGCCTACGGCCTACACTCGACTGCTTCCATCATCACGGGCGCAGCTCTGATAATGGTGGCCGTTTTCGGGGGATTCGCCCTGGGCCCGCTGTCCATGTTCCAGCAGATGGGCTTCGGTCTGGCTGTTGCAGTGATCTTGGACGCCACCATCGTCCGCATGGTTCTAGTCCCCGCCAGCATGGAGTTGCTGGGCGACAAGAACTGGTACTTCCCCAGTTGGTTGGAGTGGCTGCCTAAGATCAGCATCGAGGGAGCCGCCAGAGCAGAACCGCTCATGGACAGTGACGACGGAGACTAGCTCGCACCACACTGGCGGCCTGGATGTATCCGGCGATTGCCCAGCGCGAATGCCGCAATGGCTGTAAGTTCCCCGATTCCCTTGCCATCTCCACGTATCGCAATTAACATGTGCCCATATTCGCCTGTATCAGTCCTAAAAGGCTTCACTAAAAGGCTTCGATGGAAGGAGCGGAAGATGCCTAAAGTTCATGACCGGGGCGGCTGGCCCAACGAGGACCCCATCGACCACTCCGAGCACGAGATGGAGGAGTGGGAACGGCTGGTTGATGCGCTGAATGGCGTGCTCGGCGAGAAGGGACTCAAGAACACCGACCAGTTGCGCAGGGCGATTGAGAGTCTGGACCTGAAGACCTACGAATCGTTGGCCTACTACGAGAAGTGGACGGCCGCCATGGAGATCCTTCTGGTGGAGCAGGGCGTCATGACCACGGCAGAGATCGACGCCAAGATGGCAGCCCTGAAAGAGGGACAGGCTTAGCCGTGGCCAAATACCAGCGCGGCGACCGGGTGCGAATCAGGGTGGGCGTGCCACCGACCCATTTCCGGACGCCCGAATACGTCCAGGGCAAGCGGGGCCGGGTCGAGACGCTGTGCGGAGTTTTTCCAAACCCTGAATCCCTGGCATACGGCGGTGACGGCCTACCGGCCCAGCCTCTCTACACCATCGAATTTTCTCAGACAGAACTTTGGGCCAACTACAAAGGCCCCACTACCGATACGCTGCTGATCGACATCTACGAGCACTGGCTGGAAAACATCTAGTCCGATAATCTAGCCCTAACCGGGTCAGGAGAACGCCACATGGCCGAGAATGGACACGAAAACGGACACGGGCACGGAGACAACGCCGAGTATTACTCTCTAAAGGCCGAGGCGATTCAGGCATTACTGATCGAGAAGGGAGTCTGCACATTAGACGACATCCTGACTATGGCTGACCGGATCGACTCTCGCTCTCCCGAGGACGGCGCCAAGGTGCTGGCCCACGCCTGGGTCGACCCCGAGTACAAGCAGCGGCTACTCGCCGACGCTGAGTCCGCTCTGTTGGAACTGGGCTACGACCTACCCGAGACCGCTCCCAAGCTCACGGTCCTGGAGAACACCGACGACGTTCACAATATGGCGGTATGCACATTGTGTTCCTGCTATCCTAGGGCCATCCTCGGCAGGCCTCCCGCCTGGTACAAGGGATTGGCATACCGCTCGAAGGTGGTGGTTGATCCCCGTGGTGTGCTTCAAGAGTTTGGCACCGAGCTTGATGCGGCGGTCCAAGTGCGGGTCATCGACAGCAGCGCCGATTTCCGCTATCTGATCCTCCCCAAGCGTCCTGCCGGAACCGAGGGCATGAGCGAAGAAGACCTAGCCAAGCTGATCACCCAGGAGAGCATGATCGGCGTCGCCCAAGCCCTGTCCCCCGATTCGGTCACCGCCAGCTAAGCGGCTGTGCCGCCCTAGTCGGGGCGGTCTAGCATCTTTTGGGGGATGTCTCCCAATAGAGCTTCCACGCCGGGCATGGCTGCGTCATTACCCAGCCCGATATGCATCGGGGTGATTGAGATGCAGTTGTTCTTGATCGCGGCAATGTCACTGTCTGGAGCGGGAATGGCATTATTGGGCTTGTTTCTCGATATCCAATAGCGCTTCTCCGGCCCCACGTTCTCGGCGCGGACGTTCTCTCCCCAGGATCGGCCCCCCAAGCGGGTAACCTTGACACCCGCGACCTGGTTCATCTCGATCTTGGGTATGTTGACGTTCAGAAACAGCGGGTCGCCGGTATAGTCCCTGAACTTCTCGGCCAGCGGTTTGAGTATCTTCTCTGCGATGTCGTACTTCGTGTTGTTCACCGCAGCCACCGAGATGGCAATGGTATTGATTCCACGCACGAAGCTCTGCACAGCGCCGCCAACCGTGCCTGAGACCATCACGTCCCAACCCACGTTTGAGCCGGCGTTAACGCCTGACACCACCAAGTCCACGTCCTTGACCAAGTTCTCCAGTGCCAGGACGCAACTATCGCCGGGGGTGCCTTCCACCGAGAATGCGCTCACCGGGTGCAGACCTTCACCGTCGGTCTGAAACTCCTGATCGACCGTCCATTCTCCAGCCTTAACCGGCGCGTGGAGAGTTAGACAAGCCCCCACTCCGCTCTGTTGCCGGTCGGGCGCAACGACGACGACCTCGCCAACCTGCCTCAGGGCGCGGGCCGCCGCCCAGATGCCGGGCGCGTTGATTCCATCGTCGTTTATTACCAGTATCTTCATATCCCTCGCATGCCTGAACCCAAATGTAACGCATATAGCGCGGCAAATATTATTCTATCAGGTGGATTTTGTAAAAACAAAACATGAGTCATCCCGGAGTTTCCTGGCAGATGGGGAAGGCCGGGGGATAGGCGGTCCAGAGGGAACTCAAAGCGGCACGGATTCTAGAAAGCGGTATCGCGGC
>JAQBXL010000069.1 GCA_027624135.1 Chloroflexota bacterium | reverse complement strand
CCCCACCCCTAAGATGACTCTTATCCTACCATTGCCATCTCGCCTCAAATCAGATGCGATTGCCCTGCTGTGATGTGGCGCCAGCTTGCGTGTGACTCAGGCCTCAAGTCTATAATGGATGCAACTATGATTCAGGCCAAATTGACGGCAGCAACCTAGGAGCGATCAGTTGAAAGTCGGCAATACCCAGAGGAGCTTCGGGGCATCCGATAGCGGGCCCAGGCGATGATAAAAGGGGTCTTTATCGGATTCGCGATAATCATAATTTTGGCTCCGATCCCAATTGTCCACATCGTGGGGATTCCCTTCGGCCCATTCATCGGCGGTTACTATGGAATCTCAGCGGTCCTCGACAACCGAGACTCTCCGGGCCGTAAGGCAATGGTATTCGGCGCTTGGACCGGCTTCCTGATATTGGTAGTGGCCGCCATTGTGGTAGGTACTATCGAAGTTATTTTTGACCTTGAACACGCTCTACGAATCATTTTGTGGGGCTGTGTCGGGGTTCTACCCCTCTACTATGGAAGCATGGCCGGACTTGGCGCTTGGTACTCGGAACTCAAGACCAGGGGCTGATGCGTCCTGAACGCGTCTTCGGCTGCCACAAGATCCATCCGTGAGCCATCCATGAGTAAGAAGTGGCTGGTGCTAGTCGTCCTCGCTGTGGGTGTGTTCGTCGCGGTGGTCGGCTACGGTGATTTTGGCAGCACGGTTGACGAGATCGCCAAGCTGCCAGTCCACTACCTCTTGGCCGCATTAGGACTGGCCTCAGCCAATTATCTACTCCGTTTTCTCCGCTGGTCTTTCTACCTGAAAGTGTTGAATATCAAAGCCCCGATAGGGGTCAGCGTGTTGGTGTTCCTCTCGGGTCTCGCAATGTCCATTACACCCGGTAAAGCGGGCGAGTTGGTAAAATGTTACTTGCTCAACAGCCGAACTGGAGTGCCAGTTAGCCGGTCGGCGCCGGTGGTGGTGATGGAGAGACTTACTGACGTGATCTCAGTCATCATTCTTGGCCTCATGGGATTCGCTCTGCTGCCTGCCCCAGTCATCGCAGTTTTGGCGGTTGCGCTGGTGGTCTCGATTGCCGGGTTGATGTTCGCTACTTCCCGGAGTGCTTTCCGGACTGCTTCAAATTTGACTAGCTTGCCCATCTTATCCAAGTTGAGCAGCCTGCTTAGAGACTCGCACGATGGTTTCAGGGAACTGGCGACGCCCAGAATAATGGCTGCTGGTGTTGCAGTTGGCGTGCTGGCTTGGTTCGCCGAAGGACTGGCTTTATGGGTGATCCTGAAAGGGATTGGATCCGACATCTCACTGGCGCGGGCGTTGCCCATATATGCCGCGGCGACTTTGGTCGGCGCGGTTACGGCCCTTCCAGGTGGTTTGGTTGGCACTGAGGGAAGTATGTTGGCTCTATTGCAACAGAGCGGCGTGGCCCGGGCCGGAGCGTCCGCAGGTACGGTACTAGTTCGGTTGACCACGCTGTGGTTCGCTGTGCTTGTCGGATTGGTCGCTTTGCTGGCGTTGCGCTGGGTTCCTAAGTTCGGAGAGGAATCAATCATGGTCCCAGAGGGAAACTGACCTAAATTGGGTACCGCTGACGAGATAGATAGTTCGGCCACTCCTAGTGCCTTCGCCCTGAGTCCAATGGCGCTGGTCAAGGCGTTGCGTCCGCTGCAATGGGTCAAGAACGGCTTGGTTTTCATGCCCTTCGTCTTCGCTGTGGATGTGGCATGGAGCACCGATGATCTGGGTCCGGTGCCCGGTTTGTTGTTGAAGCTGCTTCTGCTCGCGGTGGCCTTTTGCGCGCTTTCAAGCGCCGTATATCTACTCAACGATCTGATGGACCGTGCCGGAGACCGGCAGCACCCAGTCAAGCGTAACCGGCCCGTCGCGTCAGGGAAGGTGAGCGTGCCGATGGCCGCTTCCGTGATGGTTCTTCTGGCGGCTGCGGGTTTACTCGTTATGGTCCTGGTTGAACCGCTGCTAGGGGTCACCGGTGGCGTGTACGCCTTGGTCAATGTCGGCTATTCCCTGGGCCTGAAACAGGTGGTGCTGTTGGACGCTTTTTCCGTTACCAGCGGCTATGTGATTCGCGCAGTCGCGGGGGCGGTAGCTATAGACGTTGCGCCTTCCCCTTGGCTGTATGCCACCACCGGCGCTGGGGCGTTGTTCATCGTATTAGGGCGGCGCTTCGCTGAGGTTAGGCTCGCTGGCGAAGCTGCTGAAGAACAGAGGCCGGTTCTAAAGGACTACGCCGGACCGTTTATCAACCAATTATTGATTGTCTCTGCCGCGGCCGCATGGCTGAGCTATACTCTTTATACGGTGGAGGCCGCCAACCTTCCCAACAACAACACTATGTTGTTGACCCTGCCTCTGGTCACGTTTGGATTGTTCCGCTACTTGTATCTGTTGAACAACAGCGAACGGGCGGAGGCGCCGGAACAGTTAATCGTCCGAGATCTACCCCTGGTCTTATCGATCATCAGTTGGATCGCGGTGTCGGCATTGGTTCTGCTGCTAAACAACTGACGTTCAAACAGCCCGGCGACCAACCAGACGACGCCCGGCCATCAGATTAGGAGCCGTTAGATGACATCCCCAGACCCCAGTACAACACAGCCTGCCCCATCCGCTGCACCCGGCAGCCAGGCACGTCCCGGCAGTCCCGTGGTCGCAGTGGTGGCCACCTCTCCGCAGACTGCGGTGGAGGATATGGGCCGGGCTATGGAGTTGGCGGGGATCGGCGAGTTCTTATCCCCCGAGATCAAGACGCTGCTGAAGGTGAACATTTCCTGGCAGCATTGGTACCCCGGATGCTCCACCACTCCCTGGCAGATAGAGGGTGTGACCCGGGCTTTACGAGCCAGAGGTCATCAAGACTTGGTGGCGGCCCACAACGGCACAGTGGTGGTGGACTCCTACGAGGGAGAGTTCAATAACAAACACAAAGCCGCCCAAGAGAAGAGCGGTCTTCCCGACATTCACCTGGATTCTCCTCCCAACAAGTGGATCGAGTACAAACCCAAGGCGGAGATGCTGGTGCTGGACGACATCTTTCCAGAGGGAATCCAGATTCCTGAGATCTTTCCGGGAACGAATATCGTTCATCTGCCGACCATGAAGACCCACGTCTTCACCACCATGACCGGGGCCATGAAGAACGCCTTTGGCGGGCTGCTCCACCGCAAGCGGCACTGGACCCACTCGGTGATCCATGAGACGTTGACCGACCTTTTGGCGATACAGAAAGAGATTCACCCTGGCTTGTTCGCGGTGATGGACGGTACATTTGCCGGAGACGGCCCAGGCCCGAGAGCCATGCGTTGGCACATCAAGGACCGCATCTTGGCCAGCAACGATCAGGTCGCCATCGACGCGGTGGCTGCCAAGATGATGGGCTTCGACCCCATGAACATCAAGTTCATTCGCCTGGCCCATGAGCGCGGCCTGGGGTGCGGAGACGTTTCGCAGATAAACATAGTTGGCGAGGACATAAGCCAGGTGAACTGGCAATTCACCGGCGTGGAAAACACCTTTGCCAGCCGAGGCCAAAAACTGATCTACTGGGGCCCCTTGAAGCCACTCGAAAATTTGCTGTTGCGGAGCCCGCTGGTCAGTCTGGCCTTCCTCGCTTCAAATCTGTATCACAACGGATATTGGCTAAAGACCAAGGGCCGCCGCCGGATCAAAGCCGCCATGGAAACCGAGTGGGGCAAGCTATTCGAGTCTTATTAGACCGTCGGCAAGAAATTAAAGAGGTTTATTAACCAGGTATGGATATCGCAGTGATCGGGCTGCCCCAAAGCGGCAAGTCCACAGTCTTCAATGCCCTGACAGCAGGCCATTCCGCCACCACTGGCGGCAGCGCAGGACCAATGCAGGTTGGCGTGGTCAAAGTCATCGACCCACGGTTGGCGGTGCTGGATGGTATGTACCACCCTAAAAAGGTGATACATCCAGAGATCAAGTACTGGGATTTGCCGCCTGTAGATCGGGAGGCCGTCTCGGCCAACCAGCTTCTTAGCGGGCGACAGCGAAACATTCTACAGGCGGCAGATGCGCTGCTGCTGGTGGTGCGGGTGTTTGAGGACCCGGCCTTGCTTCATCCGATGGGAGAGGTTGACCCTGGCCGCGACGCCAAGGCTATGCTCGAAGAATTAATCCTTGCCGATCTAGAGGCTCTGGAGCGCGCCCAGACCCGGCTCAATGACGGGCTAAAAAAGTCCAAACCAGCTGAGCGGTCAGCCCTTGTCCCCCAGTTGGAAACTGTCCAGAAGGTACTGGCGGGTCTCGAACAAGGGGTTCCCATGAAGTCGCAGACCCTTACCCCGTCCGAGACATCGGCATTGGTCGATTTTCAATTGCTAACTTCCAAACCGGTGGTGATTGTCTTCAATACCGGAGAGTCCCAGCCGGTGCCCACTTTGGGGGGTCTGGGAATGTCGCAAGAGGTGTTTGGCGGGTTGGGAGAAGTCGGCTTGTGCGGCAAGCTGGAAGAAGATTTGGCCGTGATGGAACCCGATGAAGCGGAAGAATTCAGAGAGGCGATGGGCCTGGATGAACCAGCTGTGGATCGGGTCAAACAGGTGTGTTATGGCACCGTGGGCTTGGTGTCGTTCCTGACCGTGGGCGAAGACGAAGTTCGGGCTTGGCCGGTCCCTGATGGCATCGTCGCCCAGATGGCGGCCGGCACGATCCACACCGATTTTACCCGTGGATTCATTCGGGCCGAAGTGATCTCCTATGATGACCTGATCCGCTGCGGGAGTTTGGCCCAGGGCCGCAAGGAAGGGGTGCTTCGCTCTGAAGGCAAGACCTACCAGGTCAAAGACGGCGACGTAATCAACTTTCTGATCAACACTTAGCAGGCGATTATGAGCGGGCATACCGACCTGAATATCAGGACATTCATTCCGGCCGACCTTGCCCAGGTTCAAGAATTATTTGCCAGTGGGCTGATGGAGTTCGCGGACGGCGTCGAACACGAGGTCCGCCGTTACGTGGAGAATTCTTTGAAGGCAGATTTGGCTGACATACCGGGCCAATATCTGTCCCATCCCCGGGGCAATTTTTGGGTGGTCGAATCCGGTAGCGCATTGCTGGGAATCGTGGGAATCCAGCCGACGGAACGGGGAGAAGAGGCAGAGCTACGGCGGATGAGTGTTTCATCATCGGCCCGCCGGCAGGGTATTGGCCGCAGATTACTGGAGACCACCGAGGAATTCTGCCGCGAGAAAGGTTACCAGCGGATCTTCCTGTCCACGGTTGATATTCTGAAGCCCGCCCTGGAGATGTACCGGAGGTTTGGCTATGCCACGGTGAAAGAAGAGCCGTACGCAGACCCTCCCCACCGGCCGATAGTTGTTCACCACCTGGTCAAGGAACTATAAGAGACCCCTGATCGGCACTCCAATAACCGCAAAAAAGGCCCCGGCAGATTCTGCCGGGGCGCTTTAGTATTCCTGATCTAGGTTGTTAACCTATCTAGTGTTGGCTGTCTGCTTAGCGAGGTTTGACGGACTCGAAGTTGTGCGCGGTCCGGACTTCGCTCCAGTCGAGCGCAACCCAGCCTTCGGAGTCTAGCGCTGGGCCAACCGGCCATATGCCGTCATGGACGTACAGCGAGGAAGCGATGGAGTTGTCGAAGATCCAGTCGTAGATCTCGCGCTCAGCCTGCTGAATCTTTACAGGGTCGACTTCCACTGATGCGGCGGAGACGTTCTCCTCCAGCCAGGGATGGTGGGTGCCGTAGCTGAAGGTTGACTTCACCACGTAGTTGGAAGCTCCGATGATGGGGGACAAACGCACGCCAACGGTGTGGCAGGTGACTCCGATATAGTTCCGGCTGATCAACTCAGGCCGGATGGTGGCGTAGGGGACATTCTGGAGCTTGACGTCGACTCCAATTGCTTCCCAGTACTGAGCGACCGCTTCACAGGCTTCGACCTCAGCGGGTGCGCCGCGGATGGAAGGGGTCAGGGTAATGCTGAACCCATTGGGATAACCGGCGTCGGCCAACATCTGCTTGGCCAATTCTGGATCGTACGGGTAGACCCAATCTGGATTGGCGTTTTCGTCGTGGCCCATCCAGTCTCTAACCGATTGGGGCCTTCCGAACCCGGACAAGAGCGTATCGACGATCGTCTGGCGGTCGATGGCTATGTTGAGCGCCTTTCGCACGTTAGCGGCGTCGGCCCATGCTTGGGACTCGGTATCAGGGTCGGAGGACACCCAGGCTAGGCTGGGGTCGTACTGTGAGTATTCGTTGCCTTCTTTGTCTACGCCGTATAACTGGCCGTAGAAATTCAGGCCGGCTTGGCCGGCGTTCGAAAATCCGAGGATTTTAGCTCCATCGACCCCTTCAACTGTGGGGAGGGAGTCGAAAGCCATGTCAAAGCTGTCTAGATTGCCGGTTTGGAAGCCGGCGACCCGGGCCGCCTCTTCGGGGATGGACCAGTAGACCAATTTGTCGAAGAAGGGGGTCTGGCGCCAGTGGTCTTGAACGGCGTTGAGATTCCAGGAAATGCCACTCTCAGCTGATTCAATCTCCCAAGGACCGGTGGCTGCGATGTCTCTGCTTGCGGCATCGATGCCGATCTCTTCCGATTGTTTCTCGCTGACGACCCAAGAACTGGAACCGCCGCCGTTGCGCATGAACTCAAAGACCTGCGCGGGTACCCAGGGGACTCCAGTGTTGATGGCCAAAGTGTAGTCATCAACTATCTCAGCAGAAGCGCCTTCGCGTCCGCCGAAAGTGCCATCTTCACCGCCAAAATATTCGCCAATGATGCCGGAGCGGGCGTGAAGGCCGCCTGCGTTCCACTGTACGTACGAGTAGAGCACATCTGAGGCGTGCATCTCTCCATAACCTTTGTGGAACTGCACCCCTTCTTGGAATTTCCAAGTCCAGGTCAGGAAGTCATCAGAGACGCTCCAAGACTTGGCCAACATTGGGGTAGCGGAAAAATCGGTCCCCGTGGTGATCAGGCCTTCACCAACGGTGGTGCTGGTGAACTGAATTCGAGGGCTCGAGCTCTTGCTCGGGTGAGCCTCGAAGATGCCGGTTTCTTTCTGTCCCATATTGATGGTGCCGCCGCGTTTGACCTCGGTTGGAGGAGTTTCGGTAGCTTCGGGCATTGCAGTGGGAGCCACCGTGGTAGAACCGCCAGACACGGCTGTGGGCTCTGTAGTGTTAGCTGGCGCCGAGGTGGCAGTTGCGGAAGAACCGCAGGCTACCAATAGGGCCGCGAACAACAGTAACAAAGCCTGAGGCCAATATCTGAAATGACCTCTATTTTGACCAGTTTTGGACACGTTTGACTCTCCTTTTCTACTAGATGCGGACGAGCACCTGCGAAAATCGAAAATGACGGATGCGGAAGCCAGAGGAAACCTCCAGGTTCAGCCCAGTGATTTATAAGCTACGGTATCCAAGTTGTCAATATGGTAAATTAGATAGTATCAATAAATAGCTTACGAATCGAGATTTGTATATCTGGAATTAGTAGAGGAGAACGTTAAGTAATGATAGGATATGCGCTTGAAAGCTTAGATTTACTAGATATCAATACAGAAAACGGTATTCAAAATTCGAGCGGGTTGACTCAGCGCAAACAAAAAAGCGCCCCGGCATCAATACCGGGTCGCTTGGGTGATTTAGCTAAGGCCCGCAAGGCCGTCGCCGAAATGCTGGGGTTATCTGGGTCTGGCGTACTCGAACGAGTTGGCGATCCGGTTCTCGCTGTGGTCGTATTGTTGCCAGTCCGGGTCCACCCTCGACCCGATGGGCCACACGGCGTCATGGGAGTAGATGGCGAACGCCATCACGTTCTTGAACATCCAGTCCGTAATCTCGTTCTCCTTCACCAACAACTTGACTGGGTCCACTTCTAGCAGCGCGTCCGAGATGTGTTCCTCCATCCAAGGGTGCTCGGTCCCGTAGCTGAAGGTCGACTGCTTGACGTAATTGGACATGCCGATGATCGGGCTCAGGCGAGCGCTGACGGTGTGGCAAGTGGCACCCTGGAACTGCCGGGTGATCAACGTAGGCCGGATGGTCGAGTAGGGAATGTCCTGGAATTTGACGTCGACTCCAATGGCGTCCCAATACTGCGCGACCGCTTCACAGGCTTCATTCTCGGAGGGTGCCCCGCGGATGGCCGTGGCTAGGGTCATCGTAAAGCCCTCGGGATAGCCAGCCTCGACCAACAATTGCTTGGCCAACTCCGGGTCATATTCGTGGACCCAGGAGGGGTCGGCCCGGTGTTCAAAGCCCATCCAGTCACGGAAGTACAGTGGATTGCCGAAACCGGAGAGCACAGTGTCGACGATGGTCTGGCGGTCGATGGCAATAGCCAAGGCCTTCTTAACCTTCACGGTTTTGGCCCACTCCGCAGAATTCTCGTCGGCGTCGCACGAGACCCAGGCATTCGTGCAGTCGTAGTCCTTATAGGGGTTGCCGTCTTTGTCGGTCTGGTAGAGCTGGCCTTAGATGTTTAGGCCGGCCTGTCCGGAGTTCGCCCAGCTCACGAGCTTGGCGTTCGCAACCTTCTCAGCGACGGGGATCGTGTCGAAGGCCATGTCGAAGTTGTCCAGCTTGCCGGTCTGGAAACCAGCGAGCCGCGCTGATTCTTCAGGGATGGACCAGTAGACCAATTCGTCGAAGTAGGGGGTCTGGCGCCAGTGGTCCTGGACGGCGCTCATCCTCCAAAATTCGCCGCTGGAGAAGTCTTCGATCTGCCAAGGGCCGGTGGCGGCGATGTCTTTGCTGGCGGCTTCCGCGCCGATCTCGTCAGACTGTTTCTTGCTGACGACCCAGGTGCTGGACCCGCCCAGGTTCCGCATGTATTCAAAGATTTGAACGGGCACCCAGGGGGTTGGGGCGGTGACCTTTACGGTGTAATCATCGACGGCTTCCTGGGTGGCCCCTTCTATTCCCGACCAGAATCTGTTGATGACGCCGGCCCTGGCATGGAGCGCGCCTTCACCGAACTGCTGATAGGAATAAATGACGTCCTCGGCGGTCATCTCGCCGTAGCCCTTGTGGAGCTGGACCCCTTCCTGAAGGTTGATGGTCCAGGTCAGGAAGTCGGGAGAGATACTCCAAGACTTGGCCAGCGCTGGACCCGGCGACAGGTCTGGTTGAATCGCCACTAAGCCCTCACCCACGGAGCTGGCGGTGAACTGGATCCGGGGGCTGGAGACAAACCTGGGGTGAGCTTCAAATAAGCCGGTCTCTTTCTGACCGATATTTAGCGTTCCCGCATTTTTTACCACCACGGCAGTCGGCGCTACAGTCGCCTCAGGCATCGCGGTGGGCTGTGATGTGGTACCTGGAACTGCGGTCGGAACCGAAGTCGACTGCTGAGCGGCTGTGGTCGCCGTTGCCGAAGATCCGCAAGCAAACAACAATGCTACGAATAATAGAACGATCGCCTTGGGTAGATGTTTGATTAACCTGGGCCTCAATCTAGACATTGGCTCGACTCCTTCTATGTGTTTACGTTTTGCTACTAATAAATATAAAAGATATAGCAAATACATCTTGAATATAATTCATATGACATGTTTTGTTGGAACGATTTATAGGTTACTGCATGTAGATTGTCAATATATCTACCATGATAGTAATTGATAATTAAAATCAACTTATCAAAGGGTTGTAGATATAAAAAAACCCGGTAAAAACCAGGCTCAGAGCCAAAAGTCAGAATGTGCTGGAGAGCGTCCGGGATTAGAGAGGTTTTGCGAAGGAAATTTCGTGGGAGTCGGGGTCGTCTATGTGGAAGTACCGTTCGCCCCATGATGCATCGGCGGGCTCCGTGGACGGGTTGAGGCCTGCCTGGACCAAGGCCGGGTAAGCGGATCAACATCGTCGTCGTTGAGAGACTAGGCGGCGACAAAAAGCGCCCCAGCAATCCGATGCCGGGGCGCTTTTGTGCTTATTGTTGGGGCCGATGGGCCCCAAATCTGGTTGTTGCCTATCTGGGTTTGGCGTACTCGAACGCGGTGGCCAGACGGACTTCGCTGTAGTCTAGGGGCGCCTAGTTTGGGTCTACCCTGGGCCCGATTGGCCAGACGCCGGCATGGGAATAAAGCCCGAACCCCATGACGTTTGTGAACATCCAGTCCGCGAGCTTGAGCTCTTTTTCCCGTAGCTTAACCGGGTCTACTTCCTGTAGAGCGTCGGTGATGTTTTCCTCCATCCACGGGTGTTCGGTGCCGTAGCTGAAGGTTGAATTCTTGACGTAATTGCTGTAGCCGATTACCGGTGTCAGCCGTTGGCCAAGTGTGTGACAGGTGGCGCCTTGGTAGGTGCGCGTGATAAATGAAGGCCGGATGGTGGCGTAGGGAACGTTCTGGAATTTAACATTGATTCCGATGTCGTCCCAGTACTGAGCAACCGCTTCACAGGCTTCAATCTCGGCGGGCGCCCCTCTAATGGCGGTGGTCAGGGTGATAGCGAACCCATCTGGGTATCCGGCCTCGGCCAACAACTCTTTTGCCTTCTCTGGGTTGTAACCGAAAACCCAGGAGGGGTCCATCAGGTCTTCGAAGCCCATCCAGTCACGTACGTCCAGCGGAGCGCCGAAACCGGAGAGTATCGTATCAACGATGGCCTGGCGGTCAATGGCGATGGCCAGAGCCTTCTTGACCTTCACGGTCTTGGCCCACTCTGCGGAATCCGGGTCTTCATCGCAGGAAACCCAGGCATTCGTGCAGTCAAGGTCCTTATAGGGGATGCCGTCCCGGTCAGTTCCGTAAGTCTGACCGTAGAGGTTGAGGCCGGCCTGTCCAGAGTTTGGCCAGCCGACGATTACGGCGCCCTCCGTGGCTTCCACTGTGTTGATGCTGTCGAAGGCCATATCGAAGTTGTCCAGGTTGCCGGTCTGGAACCCGGCAACCCGGGCGGCCTCTTCGGGAACTGTCCAATAGACCAATTCATCGAAGTACGGGGTCTGACGCCAGTGGTCTTGGACCGCACTCATCTTCCAGAACTCGCCGCTGGATTGGTCTTCGATCTGCCAGGGCCCGGTGGCGGCGATATCTTTGCCGGCGGCTTCGGGGCCAATCTCATCAGACTGTTTCTTGCTGACGATCCAGGTGCTGGCGCCGCCTAGGTTGCGCATGAATTCAAAGGCAACGGCCGGAACCCAGGGCCGACCGGTGTTTATTTTAACCGTATAATCGTCAACGATTTCATGGAACCCGCCCTCATCGCCGGCCCAGAAATCGCCAATGATTCCGGCTCTCCCATGAAGAGCACCTTCAAAGTACTGTTCGTAGGAATAGAGGACATCTTCGACCGTCATCTCGCCGTAGCCCTTGTGGAACTGCACATCCTCTTGTAAGTGCCAGGTCCAGGTTAGAAAGTCGTCGGAAATGCTCCAAGACTTGGCCAACAAAGGACCGGGAGTCAGGTCCTTCTAGATGGCAACCATGCCCTCGCCCACCGAACTGGAAGTGTATTGGATTCGCGGGCTAGAACTTAAGCTCGGGTGGCCCTCAAAATCCCGGTCTCTTTTAGGCCGATATTTAGCGTTCCCGCAGATTCCACCACGACCGTCGGCGTTACAGTCGCCTCAAGCATCGCGGTGGGCTGTGATGTGGTACCTGGAACCGATGTCGACTGCTGAGCGGGTGTGGTCGCCGTTGATGAAGACCCGCAAGCGAACAACTAAGCTAAGAATAGCAGAACGACTGCCTTAGGCAGATGCCTAGGTAACCTTTGCTTGAATCTTGACGTAAGAACGGCTCCTTCTCTCTGATTACGCTGATTACGTTTGACATATTAAATTTCCATAAAGATGACATCATTTAACTTATATATGATGAATTAACATTCTAAGTATTCATGTTTTATAAGTTACTATTAGCAGACTGTCAATACAGATACAGTGATATAAGTTGATAATGAATATCATATTAACGGATGGAAACGGATAAAAAACCAGGCGAAAGCCGGGGGTTTGGGCCTGATCTGACGAGGGTTGCCGAAGGGCGCCGGGCTTAAAGAGGTTTGGCGAAAGACAGCTCGTGGGAGTCGGGGTCGTCTATGTGGAAGTACCGTTCGCCCCATGATGCATCGGCGGGCTCCGTAGATGGGTTGAGGCCTGCCTCGACCAAGCGCTGGTAAAGGGCATCAACATCATCGACATGGAAGATCAGACGTCCCCACCAAGTCCGCTTGGCCTGTGCGTCTAGTACGGCGTCTAATACGAGGTTCAGGTAACCATCTCCGACCTTGAAGCTGCTGAAAGAAGCCGATTCTCCACCGTAGAGGAGATCAAGGCCGACCTTGTTACAATAGAAGTCCACGGATCTGGCCATATCGGCCACTGCCAGGGTTATGGCGCTGATCGACTTAACGTTCAACTTGGCCGTCCTCCGTATTCGTGTCAGAAACGGTTTGGAGCTTGGGCTAACCGCGGCGGCGGCGGTTACGCCTCGGCAGGCCTGGGTACACTCGTTCTGCCAAGACCCACTGCAGCCGCCGCATAAGGGCTTCCACCTCTTCTGGCGGCAAGAGAGCGATCAACTCTTTGATCAGGCTGTGCGAAGAATCAGCGGGGGAGTCCAATCGCTGGCGGAGACTGGTCAAGGAGTTCAGCAGGGGTTCCGGGATCTCTTCGCTGCAGAAGTCCCAGATGACTGTGCGAATCTTCATATCTGAGTGGAAGGTTAAGCCGTGGTCGATACTCCAGATCTTGCCACCATCGCCGAGGAGCAAATGATTGGCCTTACGGTCGGTGCTGTTTGCGACCAGGTCAAACAGGGCGATGACGCGTAGCTGGTCCGCGCAGCCTGCTTCCATGGTGTAGTAATTCTGCTTGGGATCGTGCTCGACGAACTGTTGTACTGATCCGATCCCATGGGGGCCATCGCGAATGATGGTGAAAGGGACGATGTCCCAGCCGAGTATCTGGCTCAAGAGATAGGCGGCGTACTCTCGCTTGTAGAGAGTGCCGCTGGGGAAATCCCAGAGAGGAGCCTCGCCGTCCCGGGGTTTATAGATGGCCAGGCTTTCGGCTCCTTCCAGGCTAATATTGACCAGGAAGGTGTAGTTGGAACCCAAGGGAGTCAACTGAGCGGAGATAATTTCGCCGTGGCGAATTATTTCGGTGGGCGTTGGCCCGGTGTTCGACTCAGTAGTCAAAAATCAATCCCTTGGCCTTTGGGCGATGGTCTAGCCCGCCTCCAAGATGGTGTGCCCGTTGGCTCTGGGGCAGGCGTGACCCTCTGGGTTTATCGGCTGTCCGCACAGGAAACACGTAGGCCGCCCGGCGGCGCAGATCGTAAGTCCTGCCTCGCCTAGGACTCCCGCTTGTGCAGTGGTGATCCAGAAGCCGACCGATTCCGTTTCGCCGGGCTCTTCGTTCCCTGCGGTTTCAGAGTCCTCAGGTTCGTCTATTTCGAGCTCATAGGCCTGAATGTAGAACGAGTTGCTATCTGGATCGTAGCTCATGAGCATCTGACCGGCCTTGAAGTCGATGGTTAGATCGCCTCCGGACCAACTCTCTTCCCTGAGGTCACTTGCTTTATCTTTCTCTTCTTTAGACAGGCGGCTCACGGAATCCCGGAGGTGAACGGACAGTTGGAAGAGTTGTTCCTTTTCCATCCAGACAGAACAGTAAGCCGGACCAGAATGGACATCCAGGCGGAACGTCCGTTTGCCGGGCTCGCCAAACGTCAGCGCCTCGATGCTGTTAACCGCTCCTAGCGGATATTTTATCTTTCGTGACTCCACGAACAATATGATAGACGTGTCTGAATCTCCGTGGCAAGAGCGAAACAATGGTGAAAACGATGGTTATGTCCTGAAAGCGCGCCCAGCGGACCGCCTTTGGTCCCGTGATCTTTCTGGAAGTTGGGGGTCTTTCGGGGTCGAAATTCGTTATTGGATAGAATGTATAATCAACGCGCCGAACAGTCCCAAAAGAAAAACGAGCAGAGATTTAGGAGGTTTACAGATGGCAGAAGGATTGACGATGAAGCAGGTTCAAGCGGCTATGAAGGCGATGATGGACAAAGCCATGGAGACGCCAAATGAACCGATAGCGATGGCGATCGTCGATGCGGCAGGCAACTTGGAAGCCTACGCGAAGATGGACAATCTAAGGATATTCAGCCGCCGCCACGCGCAGCGCAAAGCTTACACCTCAGCTGTGATGGGGATGGATTCCGGTGCCCACGCAGAGCGGTTACACGGCGGGGGCCGAAACATCGCCGACCTTGGCGATCCGATGATGACCCATGGGCAGGGCGGCCTCGTGATAATGAAAGACGGTGTCATTCTGGGTGGCATCGGGGTCGGTGGCTATCCCAGCGGCCAGGCCGACGAAGATGTTTCCCGAGTTGGCCTGAACGCGATGGATCTCTGATGGATCTCTAGGGAACTCCACCTGGTTGTTCCGATCCCCGGCGTTAAAGAGAAAATACCCTGGCAGAAATGCCAGGGTGTTTTCATTGGGTGAAGGAATCTGCCCATTGCAGAAATGGCGAGTTAACGTCGCCGGTCTGTCCGCTAATCTAGAGTATTCGGGCCAGTCGCTAGGCACGCCGACAGAAGAAAGACTTGTAGTTAAGCCTGTAATTGGTACCTTGGTTAGGTAAGACGTCGGTTAGATAAGACATCCTGAGGAGGTCAGCGAATGCTAAAAGCGCTGGTTGTTGAGGACGAGCAAGACATAATGCAGCTATTGGTCGCAGAACTGCAAGATAAAGGGTACGAAGTACAGGAAGCAGGCAATGGCGTCGCCGCGATTCAGTGTGTCCGAGAGCAGATACCCGACATCATGTTTGTAGATGTAATGTTGCCTGTCATGGACGGGTTTACTCTGATTTCAAAGCTGCGAGAAAGACCAGACACCGCCAAGATCCCAGTAGTATTTGTCCGGGATTTCCCAGATCAAGCCGACTTTCCTGGATATAGCTCCCTCTGGGTTGGCCTGAACTATAATTCCGCATTCCAAGGGTGTCAAACGCGGCCTGATTATCTCAAACCCCCCGCTTTCATAGGGCAACCACGGTACTGCCAAGCGTAAAAGCCCAAAACAACTGGTCTGCGCCCA
>JAQBXL010000068.1 GCA_027624135.1 Chloroflexota bacterium | reverse complement strand
GCCATCAACTCGTCGTGAGATCTAATTGATGTGTCGTGCGGGACAAAGACCAGATAAGCCAGGGCAATTAAGCATCACGAAACAGAATATTTAGTATCCGGCACTATTCTATTACGTACGTTCGGAGTTTAGCCTAGGAGAATTCGCAAGTCAAGCGGAAATTGTGTAGCTGTTGGAACGGTTCTCAAAACTAAAACAAGGTACGAAGCGGAGGTTGTTTGACCGGAGTCCAATCTAGGTGTTAAGTGGCGGTCTTGCGGTAAGGCTCCAACAATAGATGCACGTCGGTGTCTACGTCAGCGTCGACGAAAAACGGCTCAAAATCGGCGGCTCTAGTCCATATCCTTGATGCTTGCACCAGTGAGGCACGCTCGATTGATGCAAGCCAGCGCAGGATGTCGATGTCTGAGTTGTCGTCGTGGGCCGCGGCAGTGTAACGACAGCAAGTCACTGATTGGCTCAACACCAATAGCCCAGAGGGACGCTTCAACGGGTGGTGGATGCAGTGTCGGGGATTCACCCCTGAGCCAAGTCTTACAGACAAATACGCAGGGAAAGGTGAAGATATGGAAAAGGATGTATCGATTGTCCAGAACGTCGGAGGGAAGTTCCAACCACTTCAGCTCGTCAAGATCAAGAGCAATGCTGAAACGGCGATGAAGGATCCCGGCCTTCCAGTGCCGATAAAGCCTCAAAGGGAAAGACCGGGGTGGTGGAGATGGAGGGCAATATCTATGTGCGGGATTCCGAAGGTGAGGCTATTGTAGTACAGGCCTATTTCGTCCGGATCGAGGGTATCGGGCCCGTCTTGGCCGACGAGGGCTGGCTTGTTGACGGATAGTCCTTCGAGTAGTCGGTGATTCCCGATTTAAGCGCTTGTCCTTGACGCCAGTCGGGACTCAAGGCAAGCGCTGGGCGTATCAGGACGACTAAACTACTAAACTACCGGGGTTCCTGAGCTACTGGGCGGTCCAGCCGCCGTCTATGACCAACTCACTGCCGGTGACGAAAGACGACTCGTCCGAGGCTAGGTACAGCACTCCATAGGCGACATCCTCGGACTCTCCGTAACGGCCAAGTGGAATCCTAGAAACCATTACCTGCTGCGCGGCACCGTCAGCCCGTCTCGCTTCTGTCATCGGCGTGACGATCGGCCCTGGGTGAACGGAGTTGACCCTGATTCCCTCGGATGCGTACTGGATCGCAGCCGACTTGGTGAACAGCCTAACGGCTCCCTTGGACGCCTGGTACTGCGGACTGCTCTCGCTCATGCCCACCAATCCCAACTGAGACGAGATGTTGATGATAGACCCTCCCCCAGCCTTACGCATCTCAGGGATGGCCTGCCGGGTGCCCAAGAACACCCCTTTGGCGTTGATGTCCATCACCCGGTCCCACTCGGCCACAGTAGTGTCTTCGATGAGGCTCTGGGCCCCGACTCCGGCATTATTCACGAGCACGTCCAGTTTTCCGTAACGGTTCACTGCCTCTGAAACTGCCGCAGCCCAATCCTCCTCGCTGGTCACGTCCAAGCGCACGAAGATCGCCTCACCACCGTCTCCGATGATCTTTTCAACCAAGTTGCGCCCTTCCTCTTCCCGCACATCGCCCACCACAACTTTCGCGCCCTCTTTGGCGAACAACACCGCCTCACAGGCGCCCATGCCCCGGCTGCCGCCGCTGATCAGAGCTACTTTTCCTTGTAGGCGCGGTAGGCGCATGATTCGGCTCCTTGAGGTTGACGTTTGCGTGGAGGTTGGGTCGGGGCGCGGACCGTCTCCCCTGCTAATATCGAGTTTGCTGGTTCATTGGCGTGAAAGTGCCTGGGTGCACGGAGGTCAGCCCCGCGTCCACTGGCAGACAGATACCGGTGATCCACCGGGCCTCATCGCTGACCAAGAAAAGCGCTGCGTAGCCCACGTCCCAGCCGGTGCCTTCCGTTTTCAGCGGCGCGGCATCGGTGCGGAACTGGCGCAGGTCATCGTTCATGCGCGGGGCCACCATGGGCGTGTAAACCAAGCCCGGCGCGATAACGTTGACTCGTATGTTATCGGCGGCGTGATCGGCGGCCATGGAGAAGGTCAGCCCGATGACCCCAGCCTTGGATGTGCTGTACGGGGTGCTGCTATGGGCACGAAGCCCCGCGATCGACGCGATGTTGATGATGGCCCCGCCGCCGCCGCTGGAGATCATGTGGGGAATGGTTGCCTTGCTGGCGAGCATGATGGTCTTCAAGTTAACCGTCATGACCCTGTCCCAGTCCTCTTCGCTGACCTCCACTACGGTGCCCCGCTGGGAGATGCCCACATTGTTATCCAAGATGTCCACACGGCCGTAGCGCTCCATGGCTGCCTGGGCCATCCGTTCACAGTCCGCCAGCTTGGTCATGTCGCCCTGCAAGGTGGATGCCACGCCGCCCTCTTCCTGAATGATCTGAAGAGTCTCGCGGGCGCGGTCCTCCTGAAAGTCCACCAACAGAACCTTGGCCCCTTCTCTGGCGAACAGGATGGACGCGGCCTTGCCATTGCCCACGCCTTCGCCGCTTGAACCGGCGCCGGTTACGATAGCCACTTTGCCTTCTAACCTGGGAGGTCGGTCCGCCATTGTTTCACCTCTAGTATTTAGAGCCAGCCCGTTTTACACGTGGGTACAATCTAGGAAAGCTTCCCCATTGTCAAGATAGGTCGACTTCCCTGCGGAATTCGTCGGACAACCTAAGCCCCCCGTATGGTTTCTTGATGGTTTCTTGACTCAACATGGTACTCGCCTTACACTGAATACAGACACATGGGTGCGCCTGAAACAGGCTCACCAGGACGTATTACTTCATGCAGGCCAACCTCAACCGCGGGGCGGACGTCGCCCTCTTCATCGACTGGGAAAACTTCAAGATCAGTCTGGCCGTAGGGCACCGAACTCCAAACGTATCCGCCCTCAAAGAAGAAGTCGCTAACCACGGGCGCATAGTGATTGCTAAGGCCTACGCGGATTGGGTCACCAAGGCCCCGGAACTGCGGGGGGCCAGTCAGTTCTTAAACGATCCTCCCTCCCTGTACGCCGCCGGCATCGAACCAGTATTCGTGCCCACCAGGGTCCCCTCCGCCGGCGCAACCAACGCCAACGGCATACGGACCGGCCGCATCAAGAACAGCGTCGACGTCAAGATGACCGCCGATTGTATCGAGATTGCCCATTCGTACCCCAACATCGGCACCTTCGTGCTCGTTTCCGGTGATTCCGATTTCATTCACGTAGTCAACGCCCTGAGAACGATGGGTAAACACGTGATTGTCGTCGGAATCTCTTGGAGCACATCGCGCCGTTTGGCTGATCAAGTTGACACCCTGGTGCTTTACGACATTGACGTGGACCCGGAGGTGCACGCCGAACCAGTGCCTGTGGCGGCCGTCGCCATCCGATCGAGCTCCGCTTCATCTACTTCCGATCGTAAACCCACCGGCGATCTCCAAGACATCGCCAGGGCCATAGAAGAGATCATCCGGGACGAACGCAAGGCAGGCGGCAATCCGCTACTGACGTCCATCAAGCAACGGCTGATGCGCCGATATCCAGACTTTGACGAAAAGAAGCTGGGCTACTCAGGATTCAAGCGGCTCATGGCCAGAGTGGCACAGGATGGCAACATCCGGTTGATTACCGCCGGCCTCGTCGATTGGGCCATCATGGCTGGCGAGGACATCCCCGAAGGCGCTACCGAAGCCACTTTCGCAGGTCCGAATGCCCGGCCAGGACGCCGCCGAGGCCGGCTGCCCCGTTCCAGGCAGAGGGACGACGAAGAACAGCAGGAAGCTGCTCAAAACGGCTTTTCCGAGAGCTCAGAAGATCAAGACACCGACGTTTCTTCGGACGTTCCCGATATTCCTTACGTTTCCAGGGAAGAATTCGCTACGCCGGAACCAGTGGCCGTGGTCGCCACTAACGGCCAGCATGACCAAGAGGATCGCCGAGAAGAATCTGCTGGAGAATACGCTGGCGCGTACGACGCCGGGGCATCTGAAGAAGCCGGCTCACCGTTTGGCGACAACAAGGAACTTGCCCAGGCAGTAGAAGACGCAATCAGCAGCCTGGGTATGCCCGCCGAACCAGATGACGGTCAGTTGGCCGAAAGGGTCTCCGACCTGGTGGTCATGGCCAATACCCTAGAACACCAGGAAGGCGTCAGCCACGTTGCCTTCAACTTCCTCGTCGCTGAGATCTGCGACGCTCTCTCCCAGGGCCTTGAGGCCGGGCACGCGGAGATCACCCAAAGATGGGGGCAGGCCAGTTCCCGGAACTATGTGAGCAAAATGCTGCGCAGCCTGAGCGACGGCGACTTCTTCTTAAAGGGTAATCATAGCTGGAGAGACGAAACTTCCGGCCAGAACCGGCGACGCCGGACTTTTAATCTGAATCATGAGCACGCTTTGGTTCAGCAGATGATCGCCGCCCGTTGGACCGACGGCAGCTCGAGTGACGAAGCCGAGTATCCCGTGGACTCAGACATTTCAGAAGATCGACCCGAGACCCAAGGAATGACAGAAACCTCGGATCCCTCGGATTCCATGGATAACGAGGGTGCGTTCCAGATCCCCGATGCCAACACTGGCGTGGCCACTGCGGAATACCCAGACGACGATGACGAAGACTATGAATCGGGTAAAGAGGCCGCTGAAGCCCGAGCTGAAACGGGTTTCATCTCACGGCTATTTCGGCCACGGGTAAGCAGGCCCCAGAACCGCCGTTAAGCGGCTTATTGCCGATACTTCTAGCAACCAAAAAGCGCCTTCAAGTCGAAGGCGCTTTTACTTTTCCCTGGGCTAGGTTCCTGCTCACATATCCAAGATCAGCGTGGACCAGGCGAAATCCCTGGCGCCCAGTCCCTCGGCAGTGTAGGGGTGGTAATACTCCCTGAATCCGGATTTTTCGATGCACTCTTGGCTCTTACTTACAATTTCATCGGCCAATCCCAGATAGCCGTGGCCCCTCAAGGCATGGGACAAGAACCAATTGGTGTTGATCCACGACGGACCGCGCCAGATGAATCCACCGGGATTGCCCGGCATGAACTTGGGGTCGGACGCCGGAACAGAGGGCAGCGGATAAGGAGTCCAGAAATGGTCCGGAGACGAAACCCAGTCCTCGACCAGCCGCTCCACGATCGGTCTGGGCAGGTCCGGGATGATCAGTGGCATGAGGGAGCTGATGGTCACGATTCGGACCGGAATCTCGGCAACCCCCGACAGGTCGAAGAACGCCCCGGCATCTTCGTCCCAGCACTTCTCCACCAAGGCGTCCCGAGTGCGTTTCGCCTCCCGGTTGAACTCGTCGGCTTCAGGTGAGTCTCCCAGGAGACGAGCCAGTGAACTCAGGCCCAGAGCAAAGATCGAGTTCACCAGCACGTCCTCGAAGTGAAAAAGGTCGGCGGCAAGTATCTTTTGGTCATCTCCCCGCAACGGCTCGTACGCCCGGTAGATCTCGCTTAAGGCCGCGATGAACCCCTTATTGGAAAGTTCGGTCAGCCCTAGGGCTTCGTCGTACTTCGGCGAGCAGTCCGTTCCTGCCTCTTCCGGTTGAATAACTGCGATCAGGCCGTCTTTATCGGGGTCTCTGACATCCCGAAGCCAGCGGTAGAAATTTATCAACACCGGCAGGGCCGCCTTCCTGAACTCCTCATCGCCAGTGGCCCGGTATACCCGTTCCACAGCGTAGGCGATGATCGGGGGCTGGATGGTGGCACTGTAATGGGGGTCGGTCTGGCCAACGATATTACGGCTCAGGAAGTCCGGTTGTTTCTCCATCTCCCAGAAGATGATGTGCGGCATGAATCCGTTCGGCAGGGCGGCGCTCATCAGGGTCTTTAGTTCTGCCTTCGCTTGTTCCGGGTCCAAGTGGATCAGGGCTATGGCGTGAAAGCAGGAGTCCCAGAACCACTGGAAGGGGTAACCCGTAAGGGAAGGACAGACGAAGCTGTATTCTTTACCGTTCCAATCGGCCACGCCCTGCCTTAGATTGGTCAGGAGGATCCGCCTTGCGCCGTCTTCTAAAGATCGTCGGTCCACGTGCTAGTCCCTAAAATCAGGAAAATCAGGCCGCTGTGCGGGTGGGCTGATAGACTTCCAGATACTTATCGGCAACCGCCGTCCAACTGAACTCAGCAAGAGCGTAACGCTGAGCTTGACGGCCCAGCTCCCAGCGTGCCTCGTCATCATTCACCAAGCGGGCCATTTCGCTGGCGGCCGTGTCTTGGTCGAACCGATCTACCACTACCGCTCCCTCTCCCAGCACCTCTTTGTTCGCCCCCACATCATGGGTCAGGACCGGTGCGCCGTGGACCATGGCCTCGAGAAACACCAGCCCGAACGCCTCATAATGGGAGAATAGGGTGAAAAGGTCGGCTTCGGCATACAACTCGGCCAACTCATCATCCGAGACTTCGCCGGTTACAATCACCTCTCCCTGGAGATGATGCCCGGCGATTCGCTTTTCGATCTCCGCAGCGCCTCCCTCATCGCGGCCGACCAACACCAAGCGGACCGGACGCTTGAACTCGGCGCGGGCCTGCATATACGTGTCGATCAGCCACCGTTGGCCTTTGTGTCTGCCCAGGCGCCCGACACAAAGGATCGTCAGGGGCTTGGTTTCCAATTCTTCCCCGGTTTTACGATGCGGCGCTTCCCGCGTCGAAACCGGGACCGAGGCGTTCTCCAAGGCGTTGTCTCCCAGAGAGGCCCCCCAGCCAATCACCGTCAACTTATCTTTGTGTGCCCGATAGGCCCCGCTGACACTCTTCGCTTCCGTGCCAGTCAACGCCACCACGCGGTCGGCGATACGGCACAAGAAGGCGTTTATCGGCTTCAACCACCATCTACTGGGCGGTAGGACATGGTAGGAGGGAGTGAACACGAACCTAGCCCGTCTTCGGTACCAGAACCAGGCCCACAGGTGGCCCCAGAACCAGCCATCACCCACGAAATGGATCACATCGGGCTTGAATTCGTCCAAGTGCCTCTTGAGGCGGAAGGGAGAGAACCAGACCAACGGAACAGCGTAGAGGGGGAGAGCCCGGCTGGGAAATCCTGAGAGACGAAAGATGGAGATGCCATCGGCGCCGGTCTCTTCATCTGCCCAGGTGGGGTGGGGATGCCGAGGGAAGGAATACTTGGTGGTGAGCACGCCCACGGCTTCGATGGAGGCCGACTGCTGCATCTGGAACGATAGCTGTTCTATCGCCCTCTCTATGCCCCCCAGATAAGGCCGGAAATAGGGGGTTAGAAACAGAACACGCAGCGGGGTGTTAGCCACTGGCTGCCTCCAAGCCGTTGTTCCAAACCTCGCTGATCTGGGACACCGGCAGGTCCACGACTCCGTTGAGCGTGAAGCGGTCGCCCCCAGTATACCCCAACTTTGTTACCGGCACTGCCAGGCTCGAAGCTAACCCGGCAAGGGCGTCCCACTGGTCCTCCGGCAGGCTAACTATGATGCGCGACTGTCGTTCTCCGAAAAGCGCGGCGTCCCAGCGGTCAGGCACGGAAAATTCGCCGGTAAAACCAACACCACCTTGGCTGGCTTGAATAGAGCACTCGGCCAGAGCGACCGCCAGTCCACCTTCTGAGCAATCGTGGGCCGATGCGATCTGGCCCTGCTCGATGGCCTGGCGGCAGACCAGTTGAACTCGCTTCTCCAGATCGATATCTATCCTGGGGCTGCCCTCGACCCGCTCGTGGATCCGTTGCAAGTACTCGCTGCCGGCCAGGTCGTGGGCATCGACCTCTCCAGGATCTGCGCCCAGCAATACAACTACCATCCCTTCTCCGGCGAACGCCGACCTGGTGGCCTTGGAGACGTCTTCCAAAAGGCCCAAGCCGCCCACGACAGGCGTGGGAAAGATCGCCTGGCCCCGCGATTCGTTGTACAGGCTCACATTACCACTTATGACTGGGACATCCAGAACCCGGCAGGCCTCGGCGATACCCAGGATGCACTGCTCCAATTGGAAATACACATCGGGCCTCTCCGGATTGCCGAAGTTCAGGCAGTCCGTCAACGCCAACGGCACCGCTCCCGAACAACTCAGGTTACGGCAGACCTCTGCGACGACTATCTGCCCGCCTTGATAGGGATCCAGTTGGCAAAGTCGACCGTTGCCGTCGATGGCCAAGGCGATGGCCTTGCTCGTGCCCTTCACTCTTAGGACGGCGGCGTCACTCCCTGGACCGATCACTGTGTTCGTCTGCACCTGGTGATCGTACTGCCTGTAGACGCCCTGCTTGTTGGCGATGTTGGGAGACGCCAATAGGCGCAGCAACGTCTCCTGCGGGCCTTCCTGGGGCAACGGGACGGTATCCAGGTCCAACTGGGCGCGCTTGATGTCCGCTTCTGACTGTTTCCCCGACAAACGGTACTGTGGCGCTTCGGAAAGCGGTCCTATCGGCAGATCGGCCACCAATTCCGGGCCAACGGCTACCTGAGCTACCGGGTCGTCTATGATGACGCCAATCTCGCGGCAAGTAACGTCCCATCTGTCGAAAACGGCCTTGATGGCAGGCACGTTTTCGGGCGCAACGACCAGCAACATTCGCTCTTGGGACTCGGAAAGCATCACCTCGTAGGCGCTCATGCCCTGCTCCCGCTGGTGGACCTGGGAAATGTCCAGGCGGATGCCCCGTCCTCCCCGGTAGGCCGACTCCACCGCAGCGCTGGTCAATCCGGCCGCGCCGCAATCTTGGATGGCGTGCACCAACCCGGTATCCAACGCAGCCAGGCAGGCCTCGATCAGAACCTTTTCCAAGAACGGGTTGCCCACCTGAACGGTGGGACGCAGCTCAACTTCTTCCTCGAATGTGCGCGAAGCCAAACCTGAGGCGCCATGGATGCCGTCACGCCCAGTGCCTGCGCCCACCAGCAGCATCACATCGCCCACCTCCCTGGCGGCGGCGGTGGCGATGCTGTCGGCCCGGACCAAGCCAACGCACATGGCGTTGACCAAAGGGTTCTGGGAGTAGGATGGATCGAAGCAGATCTCCCCGGCCACGTCGGGAATCCCAAGACAGTTGCCGTACCAAGAAATGCCGCCCACCACGCCGTGGAACAAGTGCCGGTTTCGAGGCTCGTCCAGCGGACCAAATCGCAGGGAGTTGAGCAGGGCGATGGGGCGTGCCCCCATGGCTAAGATGTCCCGCACGATGCCGCCCACGCCAGTCGCGGCCCCCTGCAGCGGCTCCACGGCAGACGGGTGATTGTGGGACTCCACCTTGAAGACCACCGCCAGGCCGTCGCCGATGTCAACTGCTCCGGCGTTCTCCGCGCCGGTCTGAGACAAGACCCTGGTCGACTGCTGGCTAAAAGCTTTCAGCAAGGGACGGGAGTGCTTATAGCCGCAGTGCTCACTCCAAAGGGCACCGAACATGCCCAATTCAACGATGTTGGGTTCGCGGCCCAGTCGTTCTAGTATTAGATCGTATTCAGCCTGGGATAGAGCAATTTCATCCAGTGTCTCTTTCGTCACCGCCATCTACTTCAAACCCTCAATCCCAGGCGTCCCGTCTTCATGCTGCCGGTCTCTCCTATCCATGCATGATGTATACACCGGTCACTCCGATTCGTCGATAGTCTGGCCGGTCTCGTCATCCGGCTCGTGGGACGCCGGTTTGTCTCCCACCTCTCCGGTTTGGCTTGAAGGCCAGACCTGCCCGTCGGAAACGTAGAAATACTTGGCCATGGAACCAAAGAAGTCGTTCACCTGTTCCAGGTCAGTCGTGGTGATCAGCACCTGCTCGTACTGGGTGGCTTTTTCCAAGAGTCGGTGCCTGCGGTAGCTGTCCATCTCCGATAGCGCGTCATCCAGTAACACAACCGGCCCTTCTCCCCGGACCGAAGCCAGGAATTCGGCCTCGGCCAGCCTCAGAGTCAAGGCCATGGTGCGGGCCTGGCCCCGGGAGGCGAAAGCGCCCATGTCAGCGCCGTCAATCATCAAGGTGAAGTCGTCGCGGTGGGGGCCGACAGCAGTGGTAGGTAGGGCCCTTTCGCGATGGGTGGCCGCGGCCAACGCCTCCCGATAGTTGTCTTCGATCTCCGAAATACTGCCTGCCAGGCGAACGCTGGGCCGGTATTCGATGGCTAAGTCTTCATCGGGACTGCTCAGGTCCTCGTGGTGTCCCCGGCAAGCAGGAGTCAACTGCCGCATAGCCTCGTACCGGCGCCAGGTGATCCAGGCGCCCTCACGGACCAGTTCATCATCCCAGAAGGCCAGCTCGTCCCTCTCGGCGTGGCCCTCTCGAAGTAGGCGCAGAAGTTGGTTCCGTTGTTGCACGACCCGTTGGTAGCGTTGCAGACCTTTAAGATAGAGCGCGTCTGCCTGGGACAAGAGGATGTCCAGGAATCGTCTTCGGCCCGCCGGTGGACCTTGGACCAAGTCTATGTCCGCGGCACTGAAAAGCACGGCATTCACTTCACCGATCAGTTCGCCGGCCGTGCGTTTGACCCGGTTGACCCGTATCTCCTTCCGGACGTTATAGGCCAGGCCGGTGTCATCTGGCTGGGTCTGCCGGGGCGTTGGCTGATAACCGAGTATCACGCGGAGGCGTTGGTTGCCCCTTTCGACGGTCCCATCCACCAGCGCCTGCTCTCCACCCTGGGCCGCTTCAAAGTTAACCACTTCCCTTTCATTTTCGGCGCGGAAGGAACGGGCGATGCAGAGCAGGTATACGGCTTCCAGCAGGGTGGTCTTGCCTTGGGCGTTGGGGCCATAGTAGACCGTTACGCCATTGGACAGCTCAAGGTCAAGGTGGGTCAGGATGCGGAAGTTGGTCAGCCGCAGGCGGGAGAGGTAAGCCAACCCGTCGTATTCCTCCCATGGGGCCGAAGGGGACCGGCCAAAATGCGGGTCTAGACCGACCTAGTCCTGGGTCAGTAACAGAAATATCTGGTCGCCCAGGGCTTTAGCAGCGCTGGCATCTCCGGCTGAGAGCCGGAAACAACGGTCTATGTACAGTTTGGCCAATTGGGAGTTTTTCTCCGAGTTGTCCCGGGCCACGTCCAGTAGATCCTTCACTTGGAATTCCTCGGGCAGGTGGCGCGCCAACACCGTGATCTCCTCGGCGACCTCGTTGGCCATTGTCTCGTCGGAACCGTCAACCGCAAATCGGAGCCGACCCAAGAGCCGTGACAACTCGGTCAATTTGTCGCTCTCGCTCATGAAGCTAAATAGGACTTCGTTGACGTTGTAGGAGTCGTCGGGCTCTTCTGCTGGTTCGGGTGCCGGAGCTGGGGCAGCCGAAGGCGCTGTTCCTTGAAGCTCACCCAATTCTTCGGCTAGGGCTGCAGCTGCGCCCTCCGCCGGCGTGCCTGTCATGGTCAAAGCATCGGAGCACATACCGGAGTAGACTTGAACCGCCTCGGTGGCCGTCTCCATCATCCTTGGCAGGTCGAACGAGAACATGTTGCCGCCGTAAACCAGATCGTCTCCCCTTAGTTCACTCAGCCGATCCAGTTCCGCAAAGGAACCCACGGCTTCCGGCACAGGGGGCATGGCGAATGCCGACAACTCACTCAGAGGCAAGCTGCCCAGATGAGATGCCAGGAAGGGCGGCACATACTTGGTGAGGTCCGACTTTACCGGCAGCGTGACCACGTACGTTACATAGAGCATGTCAGGCTCTGTGTCTACGCGAAAATAGAGCAGAGCATGTCCTCTGGGGTTCTCAGGGTTTCCACGGTCAAATGTCAGGTCCATATCGGCCAGTCACGCATTCAGAATCAGATGTGTGGGTCTATTATAGGGCAAACGCGATTTATCAGCCACGGTAAGCCTTGACCCACAACCCACGCGTTGACTACCTCTGGCAAACTCAGTATCTTAGAAGCAATGTGCCAAATAGGCGCAGAAGAGAGATCCAGAGAGAAGCTCCAAGATGGCTGATACAGAACTTAAGATTTTCGACTACGACAAGGCGCAGATTGGAGAGGAGTTGGGCTCCTACGAGTACACTCTGACCCAAAAGATGTTGGACGATTTCCGCACCTCGGTGGACGACCCGGAAGCCCCGTTCCCAACGTTGGGAGTCAAGCACGACGCCACCGCCTTCGCCATGGTCTACGACGACCCGATCGGCACGGTGAACGCGGGCAACGAGGTCGAGTTTTTTAATCCCCCGGTCGTGGGCAAGAAGGTCCATGTCACCGGTCGCATCGCCGACAAGTACCTCCGGCGCGATAAGCCATATATCGTCATCGAGGCCACGGCCGTCGATGAAGATGGTCGCCTGCTGGAGAAGCTCAGCACCTACCAATTGAAGAAGCCAGATGAGTTGGGGAAGAAATGGCATCCAGAACAAAAATAGAGCCAGACCAGAAGCTTCCATCCGTTACCAAGGCGATCACCACGGACTCGATCCTCCAGTTCGAGTCGTGCGGCATCTTGGACCGCGAGAACATCCACAACAATCCAGCACTGGCCGCCAAACGTCTGGGCACCACCTACACGCTGGCATCCGGTCGCATGTCCATCACCTTCGCCGCCGAGATCATGCGCAAGTTCTTCGGGCCGGAAGTGTTCAACCACACCGGCACGGTCAATCTCAAGTTCCTGAGACCGGTTAAGGCCGGAGACACCATCTCCGTATCCGGCGCAGTCAGCGGGTCCGAAGAGATCGACGGTAAGACCAGGGTGTCGGTGAACCTTTTCTGCGACAACCAAGACGGAAACCGCACCGCTGTGGGAATCGGCACGGCAGTGGTCGAATAACGTCAACTCAGACTCAGCCTTGACTCAGCCTTTTGGGGCACATCACCAGCATTTGGAGAGAAAAATGGCAGGATCAGCACACGGGAAAGTAGAAGCGGAGATTCTTTACTGCGTTTCTTGAGGCTACTACCCCGTCGCCTCGTGGTTGGCGACAGAGTTCTTCCGCTCGGACGCTCCGGGCGACGTGGCCATCAAGATGACGCCTTCCGACAAAGGCCGCTTGGAAGTTTACCTGGACGGCGACAAGATATTTGATCGTAAAGAGGCCGGGGCCTTCCCCGACTTGAGCAAGGTCAATGAGCTGAAGATGGCCATCGCAGAAAAACTGTTTGAGCTGGAAGAAGCTTAACTTCCCCTTCAACTCCCCCGCAAACGAGACTCATCGGATATGTGAACGCAGCCCCGGATAGGCTCCTGGGCTGCGTTTTTTTGGACGAACCCTGATTTTCGGAGAACGAACCATTGGCTAACCAAGAACACGTCAAACTGGCTTCAAGCGGCCCCGACGCCCTGGACTCCTGGCGCGAGAACAACCCCGATGTGCAACTGGACCTGGAAGGGGCCGACCTAAGCGGCGTCAACCTGGCCGGCACCAAGATCCGCGCTGCCAACCTCAAGGATGCTAACCTGGCCGGCGCCAGGCTGTCCCGAGCCAACCTGGCTGGCGCTAACCTGGCCGGAGCAAATCTGGCTGAAGCGGACCTGGGGCAGGCCGGTTTAGCCGGGGCCGATCTAACATCCGCTAACCTGCTCAATGTGAACCTGTTCTGGGCCGACCTGAAGGGCGCGGTCTTGAAGAATGCGGTGCTAAGGAATGGCCGTATGAACCGGGTCAATCTCATCGGGGCCAATCTCACCGAGGCTGACCTGAGTCAGACCAACATGATCGAAGCCGATCTAAGAAACGCCGACCTGACCAATGCCAAGTTCCAATCTGCCAACATGAACGGGGCTGACCTGAGCCGCGCCATAATGCCGGGAGCCGATTTCAAACTGGCGATGATTCGGGACTCCATGTGGATCGCGACCGATGTCCGCGGGGCCAGCTTCAGCCAAGCCAGCCTGCACCGTTCCGACTTCACCCTGGCCAAGTGGGACGACACGACTAAGTTCCCAGACCAGTTCGACCCTAAGGACACCGGCCCCAAGGACGTAAACGAATAGACCTTCTTATCCTTCCGGCCCCAGCGGGAAGAGTGCTAGAATTACCGGGACGCTAGACTCATATCGGGCTCATAGGAGAATCCGTGTCCGTCCTTCATATCGTTGGAAATCTCGCTAATTTTCAGCCCGGAGCTGGAAAAACCAGCGTGGCTGCAGCCCTGCTGGTAATAGCTAACGCTTCTGGCAAAAAGGCCGCCTACTATAAGCCGTTCTCCAGCGATCCGGACGCCGACCCTGACGTTGCCTTCATGTCTGGACTGCTCCAGTCAACCTCCAGTGTATCGGCTGTTCCCACACCCAGACCGCTGTCCTTTATCTCTGACGCCGCGTCTACGGATGAGGCCAAGGCGGAAGTCTCACGGCTGGAGTCCGCAGCCGACATCGTCATCATAGAAGCGCCCGCTGTAACGGGGCATCTTGGCGGGCCTTATTCTCAGAACCAAAAGACGCTCTTAGTGCACCGGAGCCCTCCCTCGCCACATGCCGGGACGATAGCTACCGACATTGATGCGACTAAAGGCTTTTCCGGGTTCGTCATCAATGCCATTCCCATCCACCGCCGTGACGAAGTTGCCCGTGATTTGGCCGGCCAGTCCGTGCCGGTGGCGGTGATCCCCGAGAGCCGTGGGATGCTGTCGGTGACCGTCGAGCAGCTTGCAGAACACGTGAATGGACAATGGGTGCTCGACCCGGTGAACATCGACGCGCCCGTTGAGCGGTTCATGATCGGCGGCAACATCATGGACTCGGGTCCCACCTACTTTGGCCGCTATGCCAACCAGGCTGTCATCACTCGGGTGGAACGCCCCGATATCCAGATGGCCTGCATGGGTGAGAACACCAAATGCCTGGTGCTCACCGGGCCCGGAGAGCCAACCGAATACATCAAAGCCGAGGCCTTGAAACGAGGAATCCCCCTGATCCAGGTCCGCTCCAACACCATAGACACGGCAGATTCACTGGCGGGTTTATTAGACAAAGCAGACGCCCGCACGACCAAAAAAGCCCGCCACTTCGCAGGGCTGCTGGAACGGTACATGGGCGCAGAAGCTCTGGAGCGATTGCTGAGCTAGAGTCTTGACCGGCGCAAGTTGTTATCCCAGTCAAGCAGGGCAATCGCATCTGATTTGAGGCGAGATGGCAATGGTAGGATAAGAGTCATCTTAGGGGTGGGG